>DATAUH010000095.1:0-11497 GCA_036268375.1 Bryobacteraceae bacterium
GGCAGGGGCAGCAGATTGGCTACGGGCAGATTCACAAACTCGCGAAAAAATCCCGGCAGCCGCGGCGTGCTCAGGAACTGAATGTTGGCGCAAACGTTGTGATGCCCTGTGCGGCAAAATTCGCAGTGATAGCAGTAGAGCGCCGGTTCGAGCGCCGCCCGGTCTCCCGCGCTCCATCCCGTCACGCCCTCACCGCACTTCACCACCGTGCCCGCAGGCTCATGCCCGATCACCATCGGATACACGCACGGCGTGTCGCCAATTCCGCCTTCAGAGTAGTAATGCACGTCCGATCCGCATATGCCAACCGCTTCCACGCGCACCTGCACCTCGCCCGGCGCGGGCGGTTGATCGGGAAATTCGGCAAGACGAAATTGACGTACTCCGGTCAGTTCAGCGGCGATCATGTATGTATTCCTGGCGTGATGGGGCTATGCCACAATATATCCATACATGCTCAATTTCCGCCAGTTTGAGGCCGGCCCCGACCCTTTTGGCCGTAAGTTCCAGGTCTTCTTCAAGTGGCTCCAAACCGCGATCTCCATACGCCACGCCGATACCGTTGACGTGAAGTTCATTCTGGAGCTCGAAGGCGAACCAGGAAATCGCAGCGAAAAAACAATTGCATTGCAGCACGCGGATGTACTGGCAGTCTCTCGCGAAACTGGCCGCGCCGTGGACGATGCCTGGTGCGCCCGCCTTGCCGCCATGCACCTGATCCACCTCATCAAAACCGGTGAGGATATGGAAAAGGATCTGGTTACCGTTTCAATAGGGGATTTGCGCAGCTACGCCACCGATGAGCAGCGCGCAGAACGTGACGCCGTCGGAGCCAAGCGATAGGCCACGCAAAAATAGAGGCGTTTCTCGAAGTCTACAGAAGACCGTCAAGCATTCAGCAGATCACAAAAACGTCCGCCGCAGCTCGAAGAGCTGGTCCCGAGCCGCAGCGGCCATATCTCGGTAAATTTTACTTCTTCAACTTCATTTCATCCGACTGCGCCATTTCCAAATGCTGCTGAATCGTCGGCAGAGTGCTGCTGGCATAGCTTTTCAGGTCCGGATCGGTGCCGCTAGTCGCTTCTTTTTGGAAAAGCGATACCGCTTCCTTATGGCCGTTCACCATCTCCGCCATAAACTCCTTGTCGAATTCGGCGCCGGTCAGTTTGCTTACCTTGTCATAAGCCGCTTGGTCTTTCGCCGACACGCCCGTAGGCAGCGTTACGCTCTTCTTCGACGCAATACTCTTCAACTCATCGTTGGCTTTGGTATGGTCGGTCACCATCTTCTGTCCAAAGCTTTTGACATCAGCGCTCGACCCGTTTTGCGAAGCTAGTTGTCCCATTTGAATCTCGGCCATGTTGGCCTGTGCGGCCTTCATCGCAAAGGTCGAATCGGGATTCGACAAACGGTTTGCGCTATCTTGAGCAAACAACATCGGGCTCGCCGCAAGCAGTGCGATCCCGGCAAACTGCGGAATAAACTTCGAGAGATGTTTCATGAATTGGCTCCTTCGGTGGATTCCCTCGCAACAAGAGGAGCATTCGAGAATGGATGCGTCCGGGAATCTGTGAGTCATTCCAGCAGGCCCCTTTCCGTTGTTCCGAAATTCGCGTCGGGTCCGTGAAAATCTTCGCTTACTGCCGCTGCGCGCGCGCGGGGCCGTACAATACGCGCCCGCCACGCTCCGCCGTCACCACATCATCGCGCAGCTCGATCTTTCCATTCACGATCACGTCGCGAAATCCCACCGAATACTGGTGCGGTTTTTCATAGGTCGCCATATCGGCCACCTTCGCCGCATCGAACACCGCCACATCCGCCTTCATTCCCGGCCGCAGCAGCCCGCGATCCCAAATCTTCAGCCGCTCGGCCGGATACCCCGACATCTTTCGCACTGCATCCTCCAGCGTCAGCGCGTGCTTTTCGCGAACATACACCGCCAGGGTGCGCGCAAACGTTCCGTAGCTGCGCGGATGTGGCGCTGCCTGCCCAAATAGCGGAATCTCCCCGTCTGAAGCGATCATCGTAAACGGATATCGCAAGATCCTTTCGATATCCTCGTCGCTGATCGCGTGATACACCGCCTGGCAGCTGCCTTTGGCCTCCAGCTCCATCGCCGTGTCCGCCGCGTTCTCCGCGGTCGGAGCCGCGCCGCGCGCCTGCGTGATCTGCGCGAGGCTTTTGCCCGCCAGCGTGCGATCAAACCCGCAGTTTGCGATCACCACATTCTTGGGATCTCCACCTCCGCGGTCTTCCTCGATCCTTCGCACGATCTCGGCTTTGATCCGCGTACGCTCCCCGGGCGCGGTCAACCGCTCCACCACCGCCGCATGTCCGCCTTCGAGCGCCCACTGCGGAATCAGCGCCGAAATTCCTGTGCTGGACGCGGTGTAAGGGTACGCGTCGATCGTCACATCCACGCCGCGCGCCCGTGCCTCTTCCACCAGCTTCAGACTCTCCACGCTTGCGCCCCAGTTCGCCTTGCCAATCACCTTGTGATGCGTAATCTGCGTCGGCAATCCGCCCTCTTCACCAATGCGGATGGTCTCGCGCACGCTGTCCAGTACATGCGCCGCCTCATCCCGCATGTGGGAAATGTGTATGCCGCCCATGCGCCCCACCACCTTGGCAATTTCGATCACTTCCTCCGTCGGCGTGAAGTTTCCAGGCACGTAGTACAAGCCCGTCGAGAGGCCAAACGCGCCATCGCGCATCGCCTGCGCCGCTAGCGCCTTCATCTTCTCCACCTCTTCCGGGGTAGCTTTGCGATTGGCCAGCCCCACCACCTGCTGCCGGATCGTTCCCTGCCCCACCATGCTGGCGAAATTGATCGAAATCGGCGTCTTCGCTACGCGCTCCAGAAACGGCGCCAGCGGCAGCGGCGAGCTTCCATCCGGACCTTCCACCAGCGTTGTGACGCCTTCGTGCAAGTAGTTCGCTGCCGTCGGTGTTTCGAAAATTCCGCGCCGTCCATGGGAGTGGATGTCGATGAAGCCTGGAGCAACAATCAGTCCCGCCGCGTCCAGCTTCACCTTGGCGGTTGCCCCTTCGAGCAGCCCCACCGCGGCAATCGTGTCGCCCTGAATCGCGACATCACCGCGAAACCACGGGTTGCCGGAGCCGTCTACAATCGTCCCGCCCGTGATCAGCAAGTCATACTGCGCCTGCGCGGGAACCACCGCCAGAAAGAGCGAAGCCGCCACAATTCGAATCATGGCGGCTATTTTACCCGTACGATTGAGGCGCAGTTGCGCCGCGTCAGTTTTGATGAATTAACGAGTAGCTTTTATCCCACGCAGCTTGATTGCCGATCGGCGCGCCCGAGATCACGATCTCTACGCGCCGGTTGGCTTCGCGGCCCTGCGCAGTCGAGTTCGCCCCGAGCGGACGACTGGTACCAAGCCCCCGCGCGCTCACTGCCGAAGGCTGAACTCCGGTCCGCACCAGCGCATCGCGTACCGCCTCTGCCCGCGCCGTCGCCAAACGCTCTGCTTCGGGAGAACCGCTATCGCTGTATCCGTCCACTTCCACAGTCAATCCGGGATGCGAGTTCACCAGCGCTGCCAACTGCGACACGTTGGGCAGGGTACGTCCGTCAAGTGTTGCATCGTGGAATTCGAAGCTCGATACGCGCGACACCAGCCCGCGCGGCGTATCCTGCGTGGGGAAGTAGGCGTTCAACTGTTGCGTCAGGCTGGCTCGTATATCCCGTTGCGAGCGGTCTTCGGTTTCCGATTGAGCCGGCGGCTTGATTGTGGAATAGTCGATTGCCGGCGTTTGCGTCGTGGTCGCGGTAGCGGGCGTCGTCACCTGCGTCGCAGCCGCTGTACTGGCAGCGATAGAAGACGCGGTCGATTGCGCCTGGGCCGGCGTCTGCGCCATCTGCTCCGCCTGCATCCGGTCCGCGGTAGCCTGCGCTTGAACCTGCTGCGCCTGCTGTTTCGCCAGTTCAGCCTGCTGTTTCGCCTGCGCTGCTTCGTTTTCCGCCGCTATGCGTTTCTGCCGCTCGTTGTCCGCATCACTGCGCGCGCTTGCAATCGCGGAATCCTTCGATCGTTGATCCGCCAGCACCCGCGCGTCCTCCGCCGTTTGCGAGGCCTCGCGCGCCGCCGCGATCACCAGGCTCTTGTCGACCTTTCGATCATGCAGCGACCGCGCGTTTTCGAGTTGCGATTGCGCCTTGCCCAGCACATCGGCCGCGTATTTCGAGGCGCCCGAAGACTGCGCGATCTGAATCGCGTTCTGGGCCTGGTAGATTTCGAGCAGCGTCTCGTATTCGCTCATCGAGACCATCGGTCCTTGCGGCGCGGCCGCTACGCCGTCCGCCGGTTTGTTATACGTGTACCCGTGGCGCGGCATCAGCTCGTACCGAACCTGCACCGGCTCAATCGAACCGATCGTATCCGGCCGCACCTGATTTTCCATCACCACCACGTCGCTCGGCTGTCTCACCGCTGCGTACGGCTCCGCCGTAACAATCATGCCGAAGGCCTGCAAGTCCGTGGTGACATGCGTGTGCGCCTTGTCCGACGATCCAGGGATGATCTCGCCTAAGTTCTTCGGATGCCCTTCCGGCGTAATCGCCCACAAGACATATGTCAGATACTCGCCGCCGAACTTATTCGGCGCCGGCAGCTTGTTGAAATGGGCGTCGATCTCGGTGCGGCCCGCCTTCGACTCCACCGCCGCGTCCCCTTTCGAGTCCGGTAGCAGCACAGTCCCGCGGAAATCGATCGGCGTGGGTCCCGTCCGATACTGATAATTGACCGCCTTAACCGTACGTTCGGTAACTGTTACCTGGTAAAGAGGTACAGTTTGCGCTTCCGCGACAAATGTAACACAGCAGCCAAGTAGTGGAATAAGAAGAAGTTGGCGATTCATAAGTGGGTTCTCCAACGACTAGTATTCAAGCAAACAAACGGCCAATGTAAACGCTTCCCAGCTCAATCTCTCCAGGGAATTCACCTGATATGTGAAAATCAGCTTGCTTTTCTTCCTGCGATCAGGAAAACTAGAAGGTTTTCCGCGTCTTCCCATGCTCGTACGCGTCCTCTACCACGACCACTGCTTCGATGGCGCGGCTTCGGCCGCTTTTTTCAGCCGGTTCATCGACGGCGCCGTACATCCTGGCGCTCGATTCGCCTATACCGGCATGACTCACCAGGCCTCGCAGCAATTCCACCCCTCTCTTTTCAATGGGGATGAAAATGCCATCGTCGATTTCAAATACTCAAACAACCCCCATCTCACCTGGTGGTTCGATCATCACCAAAGCGCCTTCCTCAGCCCGGCCGATGCCGATCATTTCCGGGGAGATGCCAGCGGCCGCAAGTTATACGACCCTAGTTATAAGTCGTGTACCGCCTTCATCCGCGACGTAGCGTGTAATAAATTCGGCTTTCGCGCGCCCGATCTCGATGAACTGGTCGAATGGTCGCTCGTGATCGACGGCGCGCAGTATCCCGACGCCAAGACCGCGGTAGAGCTTGGCGCGCCCGCCATGAAACTCACGCTTGTGATCGAGGCTGCAAAAGGTTCGGATATCGTGCACAAAATCATCGGCTGGATGCAGCGGCATAAGTTAGATGACATCGTCGCCGAGCCCGAAGTGCGCGAGTTATACGAGCCGCTCTACCAGAGCCATCTCGATTCCATGACGCTGATTCGCGACTTAGCCGTCGAAGACCAAGGCGTTGTGTTCTTCGACCTGGCGGGTCACGCCATCGAAGGCTACAACAAGTTCATCCCGTACTATCTGTTTCCAGACTCCACTTACACCGTCTCCGTGATGACGGCGGCTACGCGCACCAAGATCTCGGTCGGGTCTAATCCGTGGACGCCAATCGAGCCCAAACACAACCTCGCCACCATATGTGAACGTTACGGGGGAGGAGGCCATGCGCGCGTCGGCGCCATCAGCCTGGAACCTGGGGCTCTCGAACAGGCCCGCCGTATCGCGGCCGAAGTGGTCGAGGAATTAAAAACTTAACCGCAGATCGACGCGGATAAAAACTTCGTTTTCAATCGGTGTTTATCTGCGTTCGTCAGCGGCCAACGCTTTTGTGACCTTCTCTTCAGCCTGCGAGCCGCGCTCACTTGGCTTTAATCGCGAAATCCCAAATCTGCATGTTCAGCTTGCCAAGCGTGTACTCCACCACCGCGTACTCGCCCGGCGCAAGCGGCTTCTCCGCCCAGATCTTGTACAGGCCGCCCTTCGCCATCTCCTGAATGATGATATCCACCGTGCTGATCTCTTCATCCACCTGTTTCGTCATCGGTTCGAAGGTCAAATTTTCCGCTATCCGTACGCCGTTCTTTGGCGTCAGCTTGATAATCCCGTACGGCTGCGTCTCCGAGACCTGTATATAGAACTCCTGCTGTGGATCGGTAAAGACATTCGTCGAACGCGCGCCTTGTATCTCTATTGTTCCTTTGCCGCTGATCATTTGCGGCACGCCCGTCAGCACTCGCAGCGCGGTGCGGCCTTTGTTGTTATGCATGCTGGATTCGGCCGCGGTCATGATGTGCAGGTTGTCCTTGTCCAACCAGTACACGCCCGGGTCCTGCGGAATGCGCAGCACTTCCTTCTGCAGGGCTTTGCGTTCTTCTTCCTCCTGCGTGAGCGATTTCGCGTCCTTGGCCAGCTTCTCTTCGCGCACCGATGCCTCGGACTGCGTACGCTTCAGGTCCACCAGTTCCAGCGGAATCTCTTCCCACTGGCTACGCTCTACGCTGTAGAAACGCACGCGGTCTTGCTGCACCTGATACTCGCGCACCAGTTGAAAGCCGCCATCCTTCAAGTACAGCTTCAGGTTCGCGGCCACCGCCGGAATCGCCGAAACCGCCAGCAAAGCCAAATAAATCAAAATCCGGCGCATACTACCGATATCCTACCGCTGCCGCCGTTTTGGCGCCTGGCCCAGTTCGTTTTTTCAACTAACATCGAGCCGTTCTGCCCGTCTTCCCTAAAGGGAGTATGAACTCCAATCCCCAATTCCTCGTATAGTCTGTTTTGCAGTCATAATGGAGTGAAGCTCAACGCGTATGTCCCGTATTAAGTCTTTTATTGCCCTACCCTTGTGTGCTTTGATGGCGTCGCCTGCAGTCGCGCAGACGGACGCATTCACTCTTCCCGGCAAAGGCGGCTTCGCGCACTGGTTCACCCGCGCGTATACGCCCCACCGCATAGCGTCGCTCAGCTTCGCCGATTCCGACCGCATCGAGAAGCTCATTCGCGGCGGTAATATCTACCTTTCGTTGCGTGACGCCATCGCGCTGGCCCTCGAAAACAACCTTGACATCGAGGTCGCTCGCCTGCAGCCTAAACTCAATCTCACCAACCTGCAGCGTTCCGAAGCCGGACAGCTACTGCGAAATCTTTCGACCAATATCACGTCCGGCCCCAATTCCGCAGCCCTAGGCGTGCTCGCGTCGAACGGTGTCGGCAATACCGGCACGACAGGCGCCGCCAGCAATAGCAACAACGGCGTACTGAGCGGCGTCAACGTTCAGTTGGCCGGTTCGCAGATTCCCAATCTGGATCCGACGTTCTTCACTTCCTTCACCGCCGCGCACCAGACCACCATCGAAACCACCACGGCTATCACCGGTACCACCTCCTTCATCAGCAGTTACAAAAACTGGACGATGGGATTACAGCAAGGCTACTGGACCGGCACCACCGTTCAGCTTTACGAAAACAGCATCTTCGGCTTGAATCAAAACGCGACCACCGCGCTCTTCAATCCGGTGGATCAGGCGAGCCTGAATCTTTCGATCACTCAAAACCTGCTCAACGGCTTCGGCATCGCCGTCAACAAACGCGCCTTGCACGTCGCCAAGAATAATCTGCACGTTTCGGATCTGCAATTCAAAGAGCAGGTGATCGCCACCGTCGGCAACGTCGTCAACCTCTATTGGGACCTTGTCTCGTTCAACGACGACCTCAAGGTCAAGCAACACACGCTGGAGCTCGACACCACGCTTTACAACGACAATCAGCGCCGCGCCGAACTCGGCTCCATCGCGCCCATCGACACCATTCAGGCAGAGAGTGAAATGAAGTCGGCGCAGCAGGACGTGGTCACGCAGGAAACGCAGGTGCTGCAACAGGAACTGATCCTGAAAAGCGTGCTCACCCGCAGCGGGTTTGATAACGCCGCCGTAGTTTCCGCGCACATCATTCCCACCGATCACATCGATGTGCCCGAGAAAGATCCTGTCTATCCATTACAGGATCTCGTCGCCGACGCGATGAAGAACCGTCCCGAGGTGGAAGCGAACACCATCAGCCTGGCGAACGCGCGCCTCAACATGCTGGGTACCAAGAGCAACCTGCTACCGACGCTTTCCGCCAATGTCACTTTGAGCAACAGCGGACAGGCCGGCTCGGTCGCTGCCAATACGCAGGTACCCATCATCGGAGCCAATGGCAACGTCGTGGGCTATCGGCCGATAACCGCCGCAGATGTGAACGGCTTCCTGTTAGGCGGATACGGCACGGTCCTCGGCCAGATCTTCGGCCGCAACTTCCCCAATTACAGCGCCCAGGTCAGTCTCACGATTCCGCTTCGCAATCGCGCCGCCCAGGCCGACTTGATTACCGACGAGCTGAACTACCGTCAATCCGAAATTCAAGACAAGCAGCTTCATAACAACATCAAGCTGAATGTCATCAATGCCTACACCACCATGCAGCAGGCGCGCGCCGCTTACGAAGCCGTTATCGTCGCGCGTAAGTTGCAGGATCAAACGCTCGCAGGCACACGGCGCAAGTACGAGCTCGGTACTTCGACCATCACCGACGTCGTTATCGCCCAGCGCGACGACACCACGCGACAGTTGAACGAAGTCGACGCGCGCCGTCAGTACATTAACGCGCGCAACACGCTTCGCCAGCAGATGGGCACGATTCTGGAAGACTACAACGTCGATATCGACGAAGCAAAAACCGGCATGGTGAAGCGCGAAGCCGATATTCCAGTGGTCGTGAACCAACAGAACAATAACAAGCGGTAGCGAGGCGCGCTAAGCGCCCTCGCTGCCCTGCAGCCACAGCTCCATAAATACATTCGCGCGCGCATACGGCGAGTCCGTGATTTGGTCCGCCGCTAAGTGCCGGAACCCACACGATTCGTAGAGCCGCAGGGCAGGCGTCAGCTTGCGATTCGTCTCCAGATAAAGGCGCTTCACACCCGCCACGCGCGCTTCCTCAATCACCGCGGTCAGCAACCGCCGTCCCACTCCCAAGCCTTGCGCGGATTCCGTTACTGCCATCTTCGCCACCTCGAATTCACCCGGCTCCATCGCCAGCAACGCGCAGCAACCCACCGGCCCGGCTTCGGTCACCGCAAAGAAGATGCGGCCGCCGGCATCCAAAATGCTGCCGCGCGGATCCGCCAACGCCTCTTCGTCTTTCGGCTCCAGCACGAAGTGCCGCAGAATCCACTCTTCGTTTAATTTCCGGAACGCTGCTTCATCGCCATCCCGGAACTCGCGAATCAAGACGCTTTCACCGCGCGCTTCCATGATTTACTCCTCAACGAACTTCAGACCGACCCAATTAGCCGCCATTTTGGGTTCACGCTTCCGTAATACGAATTAGTACCCTACTTTCTCTTATACGCGAAGCCGTGGGCTAGAATCCGCATGAGGCGATACGCGCATGCCCACCGTCAAAAATCCCGCTGCCTTGAAGAAAGCCTACGAAGCGGCGCTTCCCAAAGTCAAAAGCAACGACTTCCCCACCACCATGGTCGTCGGCGGACACACGCTATTCCGCGCCATCAACCCGCTGAGTCCATATAGCATGTTGCCGAAGCCCGCCGCGGGCGCCGCCGTCTCGCTTGCCGCCACGGTTCCGTTGCTCCAGCCGGGCGATATCGGCCGCGAAGGCAACAACCGTTTCACCGGCCCGTCTTATAACCCCGGCATACAACCCATAGGCGGTCTCTATTGCGTTCTGCAGCAGCAGGCGCTGGTCAACGAACTCACGCACTACTCCGGCAAAGCGGCCGCCTGGGCAGTCTCGGGCAAATGCATTCTGCGCGTACGCGTCAAGGCCACTATCACAGTCGCGGATATCTCACCGCATCACTCCCACGGCATGCGTTTCCTGCGCAGCCTCGGTCCCAAGGTGTGGGACCAGATGAACGATCCCGACGATTGCTCCGTTGCCCGCGGCATCGGCCTCGCGTTCGCGACCGCACGGTTCCTGCACGGCATGTCCGTTCAAACCGTTCGTGAGTCGGAACGCAGCGCAGAGGAGCGCGGAGACAATCTCGTGTTGTTCTCTACCGCGGGTCCCGTTCAAGGCGTCGAAGTCGACAAGGTGTACTATTTCGGCAAGACCAGCACCCCGGAAGCGTTCGCGGTAACACGCCCGTAGCGGGCAATCCGGCGGCGCCTTCCGCTATCCTGAAGGTTGGCCAGAATCTATCCTTTTCAACCCTACCGCTACACCGCTGCCGCGGGCCCGCTGCAGGACGTTGTCACGCAGCCTTACGACAAAATCTCGCCCGAGATGCAGTCCGGTTATCTTGCGAAGAGCCCAAACAATCTCGTACGCGTGATTCTGGGCGAGCGAAAGGCGTCGGACAGCGATACCGACAACGTCTACACGCGCGCCACGTCTGAACTTGATCGCTGGATTGCGAACGGAATTCTCGCGCAGGATCCTGAGCCCGGCATCTATCCGTACTTTCAGGAATTCACTGTACCCGATACCGGCGAACACCTCGTGCGCAAAGGCTTCATCGCGCTCGGCGGCCTCGAAGACTACAGCGCCAACGTCGTCCATCGCCACGAACTCACCTTGGCTGGCCCCAAAAAGGATCGCCTCGAACTTCTGCGACATACCCGCGCGCACTGCGAACTGCTCTTCATGCTTTATCCTGACCGCGATGGCGCGATCGACGCGATTCTCGATCAAGCCGCCGCTGCGCCTCCCTTGGGCGAAGTCACGGACGAATACGGCGCCATCCATCGCATCTGGAAAATCACCGGCGGCGAGCGCATCGCGGAGTTGATGGCGGACAAAAAGCTTCTCATCGCCGACGGCCATCATCGCTACGAAACGGCGCTGGCGTATCGCGCGGAGAATCCCAACCTTCCTGGCGCCGATCGCGTGCCCATGGCCTTCGTCAACATGCACTCCGATGGTCTGCGTATTTTGGCCGCGCACCGCCTCGTCAACGGACTCCCCGCCGAAAACTTCCCGACTGATTTCCTGCGCACGGTCGCCGACGATTTCATTGTCAAAGAGATTGACTCGCTCGCGCCTCTGCAAAAGACCTGGAGCGAGGACACCACCGGCTGTACCATCATCGGCGCCGCGATTGGTTCCAAGCTTTATATGCTGCAGGAGCGTGATGCGCGCAACGAGCTCGACCTCCGCATCCTTCACGAAGAGATCCTGGCTAAAACTCTCGGCATCAGCGCGGAGGCCGTGCGCGATGAGAAGTTCCTGCGTTATGTTCGCGGCATCGACAAGGCA
>DATAUH010000096.1:0-4178 GCA_036268375.1 Bryobacteraceae bacterium
TCGACGACGGCTACGGCGCTGCGGCAGAATACGCCGGGAACGATCGCGCGAACTTATGCGACTAACACCACAGATTACGGACGCCTTCTGTCGGCGGGTTACCGGCCGAATTTGTTCCAGGTGAATCCTAATGTAAGTGCGGCCAACCTGATTACGAATGGCGGTTTCTCCACTTACAATGCTTTGCAGGTAGAAATTAACCGGCGGTTGGCTACCGGGCTGCTGCTGCAAGGCAGCTATGTGTGGGCCAAGAATCTGGGCGAGAGTGGTCAGCCGACCACGTTGCGTAACTGGGGCCTGGACAAAGGTCCAGTGAACAATGATCTCCGGAATGCTTTCAAGATCAATGGTCTTTACCAGCTTCCGGTTGGACTTGGACATCGTTTTCTGGGTAGCAACCGCATCCTGGACCGCATTTTCGGGGGATGGGAGATCTCGGGTATCAGTCGCATCCAGTCGGGCGCGGCGTTTGAATTGGTGAGCGGCCGTACCGGCGTGAACCAGAACGAAGCCGGAGTAGTGCTGATGAACATGACTCTGCCGCAACTGCAGAACATGGTGAACATTCAGAAGATCACGCCTGCGGTTACGACGGCGGGGCAAACACCAGTAGGACAGGTGCAGTACCTGCCGACCTCGCTGATCAACAACACGAACGCTGCGTTTGAGACCAACGGCCAATCGTGGGCGACTCTGAACCCGAATACGCCGTACATCTCGCCTCAGCTTACTTCTGGCCAGCTCGGTTATGAAGTGTTCCTGCGCAACCCATGGCAGTATCACCTCGACGCCGCAATCTTGAAGCGAACCACGATCAAGGAGCGCTTCAAGACGGAATTGCAGGTGAACTTCGACAACGTTCTGAATATGACGAACTTCCTGTTGTCGACGGGTCCGACCTCGACGGCGAATGGTCCAGGCACGACTTCGTTCGGCCGCACCACTTTGGCGTATAACGACCTGGCCTATAACTACGATCCCGGTTCGCGCGTGATCGAAATCCGGCTGCGGGTTTCGTTCTAAACGGGAAGAGTCAATCCGTAAAAAAGAGGGCCGGGGCATTACGCTCCGGCCCTTTTTGTCTATAGGGAGTGACAGAGAGAGCTGGATTTCGGGTGAGGGAATATGGGCGCGCGGTCGTGCGGCGCGAGAATTTCGGGGATACAGCTCTACCGACAGCGATGGATGCCGCTGATGGGTGAGTGTGAAGGTCAAAGGAAATCTCTCAGCGAAGGGCTGACATGGGATTGGTGCGGGCGGCGCGCACGCCCGGTAACCAAGCGGCGAAGGCGGCGACAAGAAGCAGGCTGGCGGCCGAGCCGGCGAAGGTAAGCGGGTCGGCGGGGGCCACTTCGAAGAGCAGCGACTCCATGGCGCGGGTAAGAAGAAACGCGCCGGAGAGACCGGCAATGACGCCCGCGACGGCAGGAGGCATGGCGCCGCGGATGACGAGCCACTTGACTGCTTTCGGCTGTGCGCCGAGGGCTAAGCGTATGCCGAGCTCATGTCTGCGCTGCGCGACGGCGTGAGAGAGTACGCCGTAGAGGCCGAGAGCGGCAAGGAGGATGGCGAGAGCAGCGAAGGCGGCGAATAGCGCGGTGTCGAACCGGCGTTGACCCATCGCGCGGCGCAGGTGTTCTTGAAGAGACCAGACGCGCGTAACGGGCTGTTCGGGGTCGATGGCCCAGACGGAGGCGACGGCGGGACCGGCGGCGGATTTCGGATCGATGGTGGTGCGCAGGATGAGAGACATGGACGCGATGGTGCGCGTGGGGAGAAACATTTCAGGGCGTTCGGGAGTGTCGAGGCCCATCTGGCGGGCGCCGGCCACGATGCCGATGACGATCTTGGGGCCGGGGCCGATGACGAGGGAGCGGCCGAGGGGATCGCCGAAGCGCGAGAGTTGATGGGCGAGAGCGTCGTTGATGATAACCGTCTGGGGCGAGTCGGCAAGGGCGTCGGCGGCGATGAACAAGCGGCCTCGGAGGAGTGTGGCGCCGATGGCTTGGAAGTAGTTTTCGGAGACTCCCTTGTAATCGGCCATGGTGCGCTCGCCGGGCTTGGGCTCCGGTTGATCGGAGAGGCGGTAAGACGCGATGGCGAGGGTGTCGTTCATGGGAAGGCTGGTGGCGAGAGCGGCGGTTTCGACGCCGGGCACGGCCGAGACGCGCTCCAGGAGTTGATTGCAGAAGGCGCGCACCTGCGGGTTGCCGGGGTAGCGAGTGGCGGGAAGTTGGATGCGCTCGGTGAGGACGTGGGAGGGGCGGAATCCGGGATTGACGTCCATGAGTTTGACCATGCTGCGCAGCATGAGCCCGGCGCCCGCAAGGAGGATGACGGCGAAAGCGGTTTCGGCTCCGATCAAAAAGGCGTGAATGCGGCGGGTGGAGCGGCTGGCGCCGGCGCGCGCGTCCTGAGAGAGAGCCTGACGCAGATTGACGCGCGAGGCGGCGATTGCGGGGGTGATGCCGAAGGACAGAGTGGCGAAAAGCGTGACGGCGAGGGCGAAGACGAAGACGCGCCAATCGAGCGAAAGTTCATGGAGGTGATAAGAGGCTTCGGGAGCAAGACGATCGATGGCAATGATGGCGGCGCGAGCGACGGCCAGGCCGAGGATTCCGCCGGCGGCGCCGATGAGTGCGCATTCGGCCAGAGCGGAACGAAGGATGAGCGCGGGAGAGGCTCCGAGCGCGGAACGCATGGCGATATCGCGAGACTGCGCGGCAACGCGGGTGAGCATCAGATGCGCGACGTTGGCGCAGGCGATGAGGAGAACGAAGAGTACGGCGAGTTGCAGCGCCAAGACGGTGCTACGGGTGGCGGGGGCGAGGTCCTCATCGGTAATGGAGAAGAGGTTGGCGCCGAAGCCGGAATCGAGGCGGGGATAGGTTTTGGCGAGGGCCTGTTGGGCGGCGGACATTTGGGCGCCGGCGAGATCGAGCGAGGCGCCTGGGCGCAGACGTCCAAATACGTAATTACGGCGCAGTTCGCCGTTGTTGGGCGGGGCGAGGTCTTCGGCGACGGGAACGTAGATGTCGGGAAGGAGTTCTTCGCGGCCTTGCCAGAGCGCGGGCAGGTGAAAGTCGGCGGGCATGATGCCGACGACGGTGTAGGTTCCGCCATCGACGATGAGTTTGTCATTGAGCGCGACACGGCGGCGGGAGGCCAGGGGCGCGGTAACGACGGCGACGCCGGATGAGCCGGAGAGCGCGTCGGACTGGCGGAAGGCGCGGCCTTGCGCGGGGCCGCGGCCGAAGAGTTGAAAAAAGCCGGAGGTGACGCGAGCGACGTTGACGGCTTCGGGACGGCCGTTGCCGGTCAGGTTTTCCGAGGAGCGCCGGAGCGATTCGATCTGCTCGAAGGCGGTGAGCCGATGACGCCATTCGGAGAAATTGCGTCCGGCGACGGGGAGGCGGCGGGCGAGAAAGCCTTCCATTTTAGGATTGGCTTCCCAGAGGACGGCGAGGCGGCCGGGGTCGCGGAAGGGGAGCGGACGCAGGAGGGAGGATTCGATGACGCTGAAGATGGCGACATTGGCCCCGACGCCGAGCGCGAGGGTGAGGATGGCCGCGGCGAGCAATCCGGGGCTGCGGCGCAGACCGCGAAGAGCTAATTTGAAATCGAATGTCATCCTAATTCCAAGCTAGCGGATCGGTTTGTAAAAAGCTGTTAGTTGGATAGATATCTAATTGATTGTAAATCAAATAAAAATTTAGAAATATTGAAACGTGTTATTGGAAGCAGAAATTTCTGCTTATCAAAGGTTGCGCAGCCAGCGATACGGCTTTTGGGCTGTTCGGCTGGGGTTTTGGGCGTTCACGAAGACGGAGGTTTCCTGTTTCCTTAGCCGTGTGCGCGAAATTCGAGCCGATTTTGAATGAGAATTCCGGCGAAATTCGGGTTAGGCGGCGGAATTGTGACCTGAATTTCGAGCGAAATGGGCGGATTGGGCGGCGGCGAGGCGGAGTTGACGGTCGCGGTGGCGCTTCAGATCGTCGATGGAAAGCACCAGGTTGTCAGTTGAAAAAGCGAAGCCAACTTCGGGGGCGGCGTAGGGGAAATCGTCGGCGGGACCGTAGGTTTTGCCTTGCTCCTCGGCGTGTTCCATGAGGAGGATGGCTTGGTCGCGGGCCTGCTGCTCGGCGGTCTTGCGCTCGGACTGCAGGGTGCGGAGCGTG
>DATAUH010000097.1:0-5476 GCA_036268375.1 Bryobacteraceae bacterium
AGGAGCAGTGTTTGAAACCGCCGGTCCGAAGTCTGCTCGCCCAATTGCTGTTCGACGCTCAATACGTCGAACTTGGCCACCGAATTGTCGATCGATTGAACTGTGGCGCGAACCAGCGGACCCAGCGCGCCGGCGTCGCTCGACGTCCGCACCAGAATTTCCATCATGTCGTCCGTCTGCTGCGCAAGCGGGAAAAACACTTGCGGGACGGTTTCATTTTCCAGCCCTTGGCGATGCATGTCGCCGGCTACTCCGACAACGGTTACCCAGGGCTTCGCAGTATCGGAAGGAAAACGAAAACGCTTTCCGATCGGATCTTCGCCCGGCCAATAAGCGCGCGCCGCGGCCTGGTTGACGATCGCCACGGGTGGCGAATCGCGCCGGTCTTGCGTCGTGAAGACGCGTCCGCGCTCGATCGCGATGCCCGAGGTCGTAAAAAACGCGCCTTCAATGGAGTCTTCGCTAGGTCCGGGGCGTTGCATGGGCCGGCCTTCGATTTCCACCGCCTCCTCCGGGTCCGAGCGCAGAAACCCTTCGATTGCGCCCGCCGAGCGCACGCCTGGAAGCGCCTGCACGCGATCGATCGCATCGCGGAAGTACGCCACTTGCTGATCGGCTGTGCGTCCGACGTGCAGATCCACGCGCATCACCAGCAGATTGTGCGGCTGAAACCCGGGCTCCACCGCACTGAGGCGAAGAAAGCTCTTGATCATCAGGCCCGCGCCCGCCAGCAGAACAAGCGCAATCGAGAATTCGGCCGCGACCAAAGCGTTCCGCAGCCTGCGATTGCCGGGGGTATTCCACTGCCGGCCGCGAGTGAAGCTGATGCCGCCCCGGAACGCCGGCCACAACCCGGATGCAAGCGCGGCCAGCGTCGATACGCCAAGCGTAAACAAAAGCGTCGCCGGATCGATGTGCGCTTCCGCGAGCCGCGGGATATCGCGAGGACCAAAAGCAACCAGAGCTTTCAGCGACAGCGCTGCCAGCGGAATCCCGATCGCGCCGCCGGCCATGCAGAGCACCAGGCTTTCGATCAGGAGTTGCCAGGCGAGCGTCACGCGGCTGGCGCCCAGCGCGCGACGCAGCGAGAATTCCTGCTCGCGCGCGGAGCCCTCGGCCAGTAACAGATTGGCCACGTTAGCGCAAGCAATCAGCAGCATCAGGAAGACCGACGCAAACAGCACCAGCAATGGGCGCTCGATACGCGCGGTAGTTTGAACGTCGAGCGGGACGACAGCAATGTCCGGAAGGTTGCGATCCTCCGGATACTGCGCGGCGAGTTGTTGCGCGATGGCTTCCATCTCCCCCTGAGCCTGCGCCCAGGAGCTCCCGCGGCCGAGACGCGCCAGCACATACCAGTTCGAAGCCGAACGGCCGCCATCGCGATCGCGGGATGCCCAATAAGGGTGCGCCGTCAGCGGCTCCCAAACCTGCGTGTCCGCAAACGGGTACTGAAACGACGCGGGCATCACGCCGATGATGCGCGATTTGCGTCCGTCCATCAGTAGATCGGCGCCAATCGCGTCGGCGGAGCCGCCGAAGTTCCGTTGCCACAGCGAATAGCTCAGCAGCACAACGCGTTCGCCGCGTGATTCTTCGGATGTCGTGAAGCTGCGGCCCAGCACGGGTTCAATGCCCAACATCGGTAAAAAGTTTGCCGAGACGCGAGCCGAACGCATACGTTCCGGCGGGCCATTGCGATTGCCAAGCAGGAAGGTCTGCCCGATGAACAGGGTCATATCCTCAAAGCTGTGGCTTTTACGCTTCCAGTCCGCGAAGTTCAGCAGCGAAACCCGCCCTTCCACGCGTCCATGAGCGACGTCCTGCGACCACAGCATGGCAAGATTCTGTGGTTCGCGATACGGCAGTGGCCGCAGAAGAACCGCATTGATCAAGCCGAAGATAGCGGAATTTGCGCCGATGCCGATCGCGAGCGTCAGCACGATCACGCCGCTCAAAGCCGGACGGCGCCGGAATAGCCGCAGCGCGTGGCGCAGATCGCGAGTGAACGAATCCCTAATCGACAGGCGGCCGTGTTCGTAGAATGCCTCGCGGGTTCGAGTAATGTTACCGAAGGCGCGCCGCGCCTCTCCGGCGGCATCGGCGTGCCCGCCGGTTGTCCGTAGATCGTCGGCTTCGTGCTCCAGATGCGAACGTATCTCGTCCGAAAAATCATTCAGCGATCGTTTGCGGCGCCACATGACTAACCTGCCGTTTCGTTGGGCGAAAGGATTCGCGCTACCGCATCGGCGATGCGCTGCCAGTCGCTGGTTTTTTGAGTGAGCTGCTTCCGTCCCTTCGCTGTGATGGCGTAAAAACGCGCCCGCCGGTTGTTCTCTGATACGCCCCACTCACCCTTGACGTAGCCGCGCGATTCCAGCCGCTGCAGCGCCAGATAAAGCGATCCATGATCCACCAGAAATACCTCTTCCGACTGGCGCTGTATGGAACGCGCAATCCCCTGCCCATGATGCGGGCCGGGTAGCAGCGTCCGCAGGATCAGGAGATCGAGCGTTCCCTGCAGAAGCCCCGCGCGATCGTTTTCAGTGCTTCGTGACGGCATCCGACATGAGCATAGGCGTTCTTGGGTCGGATGTCAACAGGAGAATACGGTCCGCTATGGCGCTCGCAGCTTGCGCCCATTCTCGTCGATCTGCATCGCGGGTTAGCCGCCGTTCACGCGGCGCCGCGCCGAGCGCCCGAACCGCAGCTTCATCGCCCTTTCGCGGCCAGGAGTAGTCCAAGCCGGGAATTAAAAACCACCCGTTTCCGCGCCTCCGCCGCATGCCCCACAGTGATCCCCCTAACCTGCGAATACGTGCGATCCACCACAGGGTACTGATGGCCACTGTCGTGAAACGCCGTTTGTTGGTAGATTCGCGTTAGGGGTGAGAAATGAAAAGCTACTATTTGTTAATTACCGCGAGCCTGGCGGCGCTGTCCGCCTCAGCGCAGCCTCTCGAACGACGCGCCCAAATCACCGGAGGCGGCGGCCGCGACCAGGGAAAATGCACCATTGAAGTCGTCGTCGATGGCGTAGCCGAAGTGCAGATTCAGGGCGACCGCGCCACGATCCGGAATATCGATGGTCAGACGCCGCAGTGGCGCCGCTTCGTCTGCAACGAACCCATGCCTCCCAATCCCGCGGGCTTTCGCTTCGCGGGCGTTGACGGCCGCGGCCGGCAGAGCCTCGTTCGCTCGCCACAGGGCGGCGGACCGGCCGTAGTGCGCATTGAAGATCCTCAGGGCGGCTCCGAAGGCTATACCTTCGACGTGACCTGGCAGGTGGGCGGCTATAACGCTGGGCCTCCGTCGCCGCTGCCCGGCCGCGGCTTCGAGGGTAGACCCGAGGGTAGACCCGAGGGAAGACCCGAGGGAAGAGGACCGGATGGCGACTTCTATCGCGAGCGTGAGGATTTCTATCACGGCGATTGGCGTGGCCGCATATTCTCCCGCGTTCGCCAGGACCTGGACTACATTTCCCAACACAGTTTCCGCGGCGACGACCGCTACCGCTTAGCTAGTGTCTATCGCGAACTGGACGATCTGCAGCGCGACTATTCGTCCGGCAGATGGGACCGGCGCTCACTGAGTGATGTAATTCAGGCTTTGGATCGCGTGACCAACGACAATCGCTTGTCGCCGCGCGATCGCGACCTGCTTCACGACGACTCCAGCCGATTGCGCGACCTGCGCGATCGCCGCTAACTGCGAGGGAGGGGCCGCCACAGGCCCCTCCTTACACCCTTCAGCACGCGGCAGGCGCGTTCGCAGGCTGCGAAACTGTGTGGCCGCGTTTGCGCATGCGGTTAAACACATAAATATTGAAGAAATGCATCACGCCCAGCACGATTAGAACGGCGCCGGTCTTATCGCAGACCAGTTCAATAGCAGCGCGCAGGCTCGCGGCAGGATCCGAAGTACGCAGCGCCAAAGCTACAAACCCGATATTGATCAGGTAAAATCCCACCACCAGCAGATGGTTAACCGAATCAGCCAGTTCCCCATTCCCCTGAAACGCATCCACCAGGAACGCCCTTCCATTGCGGCGTAAGCTGCGCGCAACCCAAACCGTCGTCGCAACGCTGATCGCGAGATAAGTCGCATAACTTCCAACGATATACATTCCGTTTCCCCTCCCTATTTTTCTAGTTGAACATGTTCAATTCGATGATAGACGTGAACGCGGCAGGCGTCAAGCTCTTTTTGAACAGGTTCAACTCGACAGCACGCGCCCTTGAAAAACACCGGTTCCAGTTCGTTTTTTCGGATCCTTGACGCAGCCCTCGGGGAATCACCGCCACGAGTTCGTTTTTTCAGATTTTTGCCGCAAATCCCGACCACGCCCCACGCCGGCCAGCCCAAATCCGCGACCGCCTTGACAGGTGAGGCCTCAATCCGCTACTTATGGGCTTCTCCACGAAAGGGGATGGTATGAGTCTCAGTAGACGCGATTTCGGCAAGATCGCCATGGCTGCGCTACCCGCGGGCCGCCTGTTCGCCAAAGCCGATTCCAATTTTGGCGGGGTTCAGATCGGCATCAACGTTCCGTACAGCTTTCATGGCCAATACAAGAGCGGCGACGAATGCCTCGACGCCGTGGTGAAGCTGAACCTGAGTTCCGTAGAGATGCGGGCGCAGCCGATTGAGCAGTTCATGGGCGCGCCCGCGGAGCTGGTGGAGTATCCCGCGCCGCGGCCGGGACCGAACGTCGATCGCAAGGCGAATGCCGAGACACTGCGCAAGTGGCGGCTAGCCGCGCCAATGCACAAGGTCCGCGAGTTTCGTAAGAAGTATGCAGACCAGGGCGTGAAGATCCAAATCGTGAAGGTCGACGCGATCGATACCTTCACCGACGAAGAGATCGACTACATGTTCGGCCTTGCGAAAGCAGCGGGCGCGAACGCGATCTCGTGCGAGATTCCGCTCAGCCACACCAAACGTCTCGGCGAGTTCGGAGCCAAACACAAAATGATGATCGGCTATCACGGCCACACCAACGTCACCAGCCCGGAGGCTTTCGGACGGCCCGAAAGCTGGGAAACCGCGATGAGCTATTCGAAATACAACGGGATCAACCTGGACATCGGCCATTTTGTGGCGGGCAATTCCACGTCTCCGATTCCGTTTTTGCAGAAGTATCACGATCGCGTCACGCACATACACGTCAAAGATCGCAAAATGAACAACGGCGCCACCGTGCCATTTGGCCAGGGCGAAACTCCTATTGTCGAGACGCTGAAACTCATGCAAAAAGAGAAGTGGAAGTTCCCCGGCATCATCGAAATGGAGTACCCGGTGCCGAAAGATTCCACCTTGATGGCCGAAATCGCAAAGTGCGTGGCCTTCTGCAAGGCCGCGCTGGTCTAGCACATCCAAATACCGGAAATCCGCCGCCGCGCACTCACCCCTTCCACGGCGGCGGATTCCGCAACCCATCCCGCCTGGTCTAGCTGCGGTTATAAAACTCGGGAGG
>DATAUH010000098.1:0-21547 GCA_036268375.1 Bryobacteraceae bacterium
GATTCCCATGCCGAAATCTCTGGAAGAATTGCAAGTTATCGCCAAGCGTGTCCGCCGCGAAATCATCGAAATGATCGGCGCCGCAGGATCCGGACACCCCGGCGGCTCGCTTTCCGCCGTCGAGATCCTGGTTGAACTCTACTTCAACACCATGCGCATCGACGCCAAAAATCCCAAGTGGCCGGAGCGCGATAAGTTCATCCTTTCGAAAGGCCACGCCGCGCCTGTTCTATACGCGGTGATGGCGGAGGCCGGCTACCCGGATACTCCTGTCGATAAACTCAGCACGCTGCGTAAAATGGGCAGCGTCTACCAGGGCCACCCGGACATCCGATTCATCCACTCTCTCGAAGCCTCCACCGGCTCTCTCGGCGAGGGCGTCTCGCTCGCGCTCGGAATGGGTTTTGCGGCACGCCTCGATAAGAGTCCCTCGCGCGCGTACGTCATGGTCGGCGATGGCGAAATTCAGGAAGGTCAGGTTTGGGAGGCGGCCATGGCCGGCTCTTTCCACAAGCTCGATAATGTCTGCGCCATCGTCGATTACAACGGAATCCAGCTCGATGGCTTCGTCAAAGACATCATGGACGTCGCGCCTCTCGCCGACAAGTGGCGCGCCTTCGGCTGGCACACCATCGAACTGAACGGCCATGATCCCGCCGCCGTGCGCGCCGCCTTCGCAGAGGCCGCCGCCACCAAGGGAAAGCCCACGTGCCTTGTCGCCCACACCGTCAAAGGCAAGGGCGTTTCTTTCATGGAGAACAACCCCAAGTTTCACGGCACGGCGCCCACGCCTGCCGAAGTTAAATTGGCGCTACAGGAGTTGCAATAAATGCCGGCGAAAACCAAGTTCGAAATTAAAGAAGGCCCTGCCACTCGTGAAGCGTTCGGTAAAACGCTCGTGGAACTGGGCCGCGAAAACAAAGACATCGTGGTGTGCGACGCCGATCTCGCCAAATCCACCATGACCGTCTACTTCCAGAAGGAATTTCCGGAGCGCTTCATCTCCTGCGGCATCGCCGAAGCCAACATGTGCGGCATCGGCGCCGGGCTCGCATACTCCGGCAAAATTCCCTTCGTCTCCAGCTTTTCGGCCTTCGTCATGAACAAAGGCTTCGAACAGTTGCGCGCCTGCGTCGCCTATCCGCACGCCAACGTCAAAGTTGTCGGCACTCATAGCGGCATATCGATTGGCGAAGACGGGCCCTCGCAGATGAGCATCGAAGAAACTTCCCTTGCCTGCTCGCTCGCCGGCTTCGTCGTCATCTCTCCCGCCGATGAAGCCTCCACCAAAGCTCTCGTACGCGCCGCCGCGGCTTACGTTGGCCCGGTCTTCATCCGCACCGGCCGTCTTAAAGCCCCCATCATCTACAACGGCGATCACAAATTCGAAATCGGCAAAGCCATGGAAGTCGCCGAAGGCAAAGACGTCACCATCGTCGCCAATGGACTGATGGTGGCACAGTCCCTGCTGGCGGCTGACATCCTCGATGGCCAAGGCATCTCCGCCCGCGTCGTCGACATGCACACTATCAAACCGCTCGATGTCGACGCCATCAAGCGGGCCGCCGACACCGGCGCCATCGTAGTCGCTGAGGAGCACCTGGTCGATGGCGGTCTCGGCGTACGCGTCGCTCAAGTGGTCGCCGAAACTCGCCCGTGCGCCATGGAATTCGTCGGCATCCAGAACACCTACGCTGAAACCGGCGGACCCCAGGAGATTCTTGACAAATACGGTCTCACCACGCCGCACATCGTCGATGCCGTCAAAAAGGTTGTCGCGCGCAAGCGATAACCGGGGATCAATGCCGGAAGCGGACCATCTCGCCGGGCTGCTGCTCGAACAGTCTCCATCCTGCTCCTGGGTGGTCAACGCTCAGGGCGTCTTTGAACGCGTGTATGGCGATTGCTCGAACATATTCGGCAAGCCACCAGCCGAGCTTGTCGGCCAGGCCATTACTCACGCCCTTCCGCGCGAGCGCGCGGTAGCCTGGGTGTCCCGTTTCGCACGCGCTCTCTCCGGCGAAATCATCTCCCTGCGCGAGCGCACCCCTGAAACCGTATGGAATATCTCCATCTTCCCCATTCGCAAAGATGGTGAGATCTGCTACGCCGGAGCCTTCGCGCGCGAAATCAGCGACTGGAACAAAACTGAGAACGACCTTCGCCACACTGTCCTCAGTGCGCTAAAATCGCAGGAATTCGAGCGCAAAATGGCTTCGAAGTTCCTGCACGACACCGTAGGCCAGAACCTCACCGCCCTCGGCTTGCAGCTCGATCTCGTCCGTATGGACCTCGAACAGGCCGCTCCCGAAGCCTGGTCCCGCATCGGTGAGGTCCAAAAAGTCCTCGAAGTCATCATGGAGGACGTTCGTGACTACAGCTACGAACTGAACCCCTCCACCGTCGAGCGCGCCGGTCTCCGGCCCGCTCTCGATCGCCTCCTGGCGCGCATCCGCGAGCGCTTCAGCGGCTCCCTGCGTCTCAATGTCGATCCGTTCATCAAACTCGATCCCAATGTCGCCCCGGCGCTCTATCACATTGCTCAGGAAGCCATCGAAAATGCTATAACCCACTCCAATTGTTCCGCCATCGAAGTCGCCGTTCGCGCCACCCGCCAAGGTCCTACCCTCGAAGTGCGAGATAATGGCCGCGGGTTCGATCCTGCCGAAATTGCGTCAGGACGGCGCGGCCTGGGATTATTAAGCATGGAGCATTACGCCGCTCAAGCCGGCTTAAATTTGTCCATCGTAAGCGATCGCGCCACCGGCACCGCCGTGCGCGCTTCGCGAACGGAGACTGCGTAGAGCCATATGACTTTTTCAATCGTTCTCGTTGACGATCACAAACTGGTGCGCGACGGCGTTCGCACCCTCCTCGAGCGTGGAGCCGATTTTCGTGTACTCGGTGAAGCGGAGAACGGCATGGACGCCGTCCAGCTCTGCAAAAAGGTAAACCCGGATCTTGTCCTCATGGACATCGGGTTGCCCGGCATGAACGGCATCGAGGCCACTACCGAACTGCTGCGCCACTGCCCCGGCGTCAAAGTCGTCATCCTCTCGATGTACGACGATGAAAACTCCGTCGTGAGCGCCATACGCAGCGGCGCCCGCGCCTTCGTTCTCAAGAAGGCGTCTTCCGCCGAGCTCCTCGACGCTCTTCGCACCGTCGCGCGCGGCGGCAGCTATCTCAGCTCGCAGGTCTCCGATCGTCTCCTGCAGCGCATTCAGCGCGGCGATCTGGAAACCCACGACAAAACGCCTCTCGATTCCCTCTCGCCCCGCGAGCTACAGGTCCTCCGCATGGTTGCCGAAGGCAAAACCAGCAAAGACATCGCCGTCATGCTCGACCTCGGCCTGCAAACCGTCCGCAGCTACCGCAAGACCATGATGAAGAAGCTCGGCGTCAACAACGTCGCCGGTCTCACGCAGCTCGCGCTCGCCGCCGGCATTACCAACTGGAACAAATCCGATGCAAACCCCGTGGGGTGAGCTTTCGGTTTCCGACGCCCACGTCCACTTCTTTTCACGACGCTTTTTCGAGTCCCTGGGCGCGCAATCCGGCAAGCCACCCGAAAAAATCGCTCAAGCTCTTCATTGGGATCTGCCCTCCGGCGACCCGCGCGAGCTCGCCTCCCGCTGGACCTCGGAACTCGATCGCTATAACCTCACCCGCGCGGCCCTGATCGGCAGCTTCCCCGCTGACGAAGAGTCTATTTCCATCGCCCGCGCCTTTCAGCCTGACCGTTTCTTTGCCTACGCGATGTTCAATCCGCTGGAGCCCGAAGCGCCCGCGCGCGCCCGCGCCGCTTTCGACGCCGGGGTCCAGGCGCTCTGCTTCTTCCCGGCGATGCATCGTTTTTCTATGCAGGATGAACGCGTCGCCCCCATACTCGAAGTGGCGGCGTCGCAACCGGGCCGCGCGGTGTTCGTCCACTGCGGCGTGCTCACCGTCGGCGTGCGCAAAAAGCTGGGCCTTCCCTCGTTCTTCGACATGCGCTTCTCGAATCCCATTGACCTGCATGCCGTCGCCCTCTGTTTCCCCAAGCTCCCGTTTATCGTGCCCCACTTCGGCGCCGGCTACTTCCGCGAAGCGCTGATGCTGGCCGATCTCTGCCCCAACGTTTATCTCGATACCTCCAGCAGCAACTCCTGGATGCGCTACGAAGAGCTGGAACTGGCCACCGTTTTCCGGCGCGCACTCGCCGTCGCAGGCTCCAAACGGCTGCTCTTCGGCACCGATTCGTCCTTCTTTCCACGCGGCTGGAATCAGACAATCTTCGAGCAGCAGTCGCTCGTCCTGCATTCCCTCGATCTCAGCGCCGCAGACGCCCAAATGATCTTCAGCGGCAATCTCGAAGGCCTATTCGCCAACTCTGCCGAGCGCGCGCTGACGGCGCGATAGTTGCGCTCGTTGTGTTCTTAGTTACGATCGCGTTCCTGGGCGAACTCCACAACAGTCGCTAAATCTACCACTGCTTCTTCTGAATGGGCTGTCTCATACGAAAGGAAGCTGAACCGCGAAAGCGCGCACTCATAATGGTTGTGAGGGAGCGAACGATGTTACTGCTGATAATTTTGCTGATCCTGATTTTTGGTGGAGGCGGGGGCTACTATGGCCACCGGCGCTGGGGATATGGAGGAGGCGCGGGCGTCGGGCTCGGGACTGTGTTAGTGATCGTCCTGCTGCTCTACCTTATGGGCGGCTTCCACTATTAGTCCGCAGCCTGGAGCACAGCCATCACTTTCGAGACGATAGCGTCCACCGTATAGGGCTTCGGCAGGACGCCTGCCACCTGAGAGGACCCGAAGCGCCGCAGGACTTCGGCTTCATTGAAACCGCTGGAGATGATGACGGGGAGCCCCGGCCGCAGTGCATTTATCAAGGGTAGCGCCGCCTCGCCGCTCATCACTGGCATGGTCACGTCCAGGATGACCGCCGTCACTGCGGGCTCGGCCTCCAGGATTTCGAGCGCTTCCTGTCCGTTCCTGGCGACCAGCACATGCATGCGGCGCGATTGCAAAGCCCCAGCCGCGAGTCTTCTGATGATCTCCTCGTCGTCAACCACCAGTACCGTTCCGCAAGATGACGGCGCGAGAGCAGAGAACTTCTCGACCGCAGTCGCTTTGTTCTCAGGAACAAGGACGGGCGAAACGGTGTGCGCGGCCGGCAGAAATACCCGAAACACGCTGCCTACGCCGGGCTCGCTTTCAACTTCGATGTCGCCCCGGTGCGCTTTGACGATGCCGAGCGCCGCCGAAAGCCCCAGACCCCGGCCCAGGAACTTCGTAGTGAAAAACGGGTCGAAAATCTTCTTGAGCGTATCCGGGCTCATGCCCGTGCCGTTATCCTGGATCTCAACTATCGCGTAGGTCCCGCCAGGAACGACCGCCTGCAGATGTGGACTAAACCGCTCCGGCCTGTGAGCCACAAATCCCGTCCGGATCGCGACCTCCCCGGAATCTTCCGGGACCGCCTCCGCGGCATTGATCAGTAAATTCATGATGACCTGCTGGATCTGCGCGGGATCCGCCTCCGTAACGCAACCAGCCGGTCCGGCCAGCGCGAGCGTGATATTGACGCCGGCGGGGAGCGCCGCGCGCAGTAACGCAAAACTATCCCGGATGTGCGCATCCAGATCGAGCTTTGTGATCTCCAGCCAGTCCTGGCCGGAATAGGCCAGCATTTGCTTCGTGAGACGTGCCGCGCGTTCCCCGGCATAAATGATTTCATTCACGAGGCCGGCCTCGCGTTCGCTGACCGACTCGGCAAGAAGGCTCGCATTGCCCAATACAGCGGTTAGCAGGTTATTAAAATCATGGGCAATGCCGCCGGCCATGAGACCCAGACTTGTCAGCCGGGCAGTTTCGCGCCCCTGCTCCTGCTGCGCACGCTCCAGTTCTTCGGCCTTTCGCCGTTGGGAGATATCGCGGAACACCAGAACTCCGCCGATGATGCTCCCCGCGGCGTCTCGTATGGGAGACGCGCTGTCATCGACCCGAATGCGCCGCCCGTCTCGGGAAATAAGAATCGTATGGTTTGCCAGCCCCACAACCATCCCCACCCGCAGAGCATGCGATACCGGGTTTTCAACCACCGCGCCGCTGTCCTCGTGGACCAGAACCACGACTTCCTCAATAGGCCTGCCCCGCGCCGCATCGACGCTCCACCCGCTCAAAGCTTCCGCAACCGGGTTCATGAAATTGACTCGCCCTTCGCCGTCCGTGGAGATCACCCCGTCGCCGATGCTCGCCAGAGTAATCCGTAGCAGGTCGCGCGCGGCGAGCAACTCCCGCTCATACAATCGCCGCTCGCTGGCATTGAAGATCGTGAAGCGGTTTACGACTGCCGCGCCGGCGCTGTCGCGTTTCTGCCGCGCATTAATCAGCGTCGGGAGTGTCCGGCCGTCTTTGCAGATAAGGTCGAGCGCAATCTCATCGACGGACGTCTTGACGTGCAGCAAGAGATTGAAATGCGTCTCATAAAAAATCCGTCCGCCCACCGTCAACAGGTCGGTAAATCCCTTGGCCCCCGTCAGCTCGGCGCGCTCATAGCCAAGCCAATCAACCAGAGTCTTATTGACCTTCACGATGCGCCCTTCGATTGTGGTGGTGAGATACCCGCAGGGCGCCATCTCATACAGCTCTTCCGTACTTTCTTCGAAGATGGATTCGGGCGCCGCGACGTTTTGGGATGTGTCGGTGCTCAAGGCCGGTCTAGGTAGTCTTTGATGGATTGAATCGTCTCATCGGGCGCGCTCAAGTGCGGGCAGTGCCCGGTGGCGCGCAGCTTTACCATGCTGCTACTCGCGAGATGCCGGCGCACGAATTCGCCGACTGCCTCCGGCGCAATGCTGTCTTCGGAACACTGAAGAACCAGCGACGGGATGGTTACCCGCGCGAGATCCGCGCGATTGTCCGAAAGGAACGTGACGCGTGCGAAGTGCTTCGCGATTTCCGGATCGGTGCGGCAGAAACTCTCCGCAAGTTCGGTAGCGAGCTCCGGCCGGTCTTCGTTTTTCATGATTACCGGCGCCATTGCCCGCGACCAGCCAAGGTGGTTTTCGTCGAGCGTTTGCAGCAAACCGTCAATATCGCGTCGCGTAAACCCGCCCACATATTCGCCCTCGTTGATGTAGCAGGGCGAGGGACCAATCAGCACAAGCCGCTCAAAGGCCTCTGGCCGTTTGTTGGCTGCAAGCAGGCCGATCATTGCGCTCACCGAATGGCCCACAAAAATGACCGGGCCGCCTCCAACCGCGTCGATGATGTCCAGAATATCGGCGGCGTACCCCTCCAGCTTCCCGTATTTGTCGCGGCTGTAACACGACAAATCCGATTTGCCGGCCCCCACATGGTCGAAAAGAACAAGCCGGTAATTGTCCTGAAAAGCGGGGACCAGGAAGCGCCACATGATCTGATCGCAACCATAACCGTGGGCGAACAGGATGGTCTTTTCGCCGGTTCCCACGACGTTGATATTGTGCCGCTGGAAGATCGACATAAGAGAACCGAGGGCGGGGTTTGGCCCTGTGTTTTAGCCCTTTCTGTGCGTACCTACATTATCCCATGGGCCATTTTTTCAAGACAGCTTCAGTAGAGCCCGATTGTTGCGTTGATTGGAAAATCCCTAACGCTTCGGTAGGGCGAAGATTGAATTACCACCCGTACTTCTGTTTGTGTTTCACGTAGGAATTGTCTATCAGCGCCGTTTCAACGAAGGCTGCGTCGTACGGATTAAGGTTGGAGCGAGATTTGAGCCAGTCGAACGCTACGTCCTAATTCTGACACCCGACTCCACAAGAAATGTAGAACTTCGCCATCTCACTTTCGGTAATGCCGAGATCTTCCATACGCGCCCTCGTCTCTTTCAGCTTTTTAAAGAAACGCCTCTGGTTCCATGGCGGGCATGGCAAATTCACTCGTATCCCCAAAGACGCGGAGATTAGGCATCGAGAACCAGCGAGACGACGGTCGATGGCATGCTCCAATCGCAACGCCCGGCAAGAAAAAGCGAGCTCTGTTTCCAATCGACGCGACCATTGGGCAGTACGCAGCTGAGCGTGGCGGCTGAACCACAGACCTCTGCGCCAAGTTTGCAAACAGGGATTGTCGAATGGACCTGAAAGTGGGAACAATCCCCGCCTGCGGGCCCAAAACCCGCTATAGAAACGCCATCGTCTTCATGCCGGAAATCTCAAACGCCCGGCGGCAGCGTGGGTTTTTGCATGCCGTCTTATCGTCGAGCAGCACCATATAGCTCTGCGCCTTCGCAAACTTCGCGCGGTCCCGCTCGTCCCCGCCCGGCGGTAGCCGGTCTTTCTTTTTACGGACCATCCAATTCAGTTGGTACGTGTCCTCCGTGCGGCAGTAAGGACAGTTCAATTGCGCTGGCTTGGTAGCCTTCTGTTCCGTGTAATATGCGCGCTCGTCCATCTGGCGTCCGCGTTTAGCGCTCGTTCAGCGCAATCCATTGCTGGCCGTCCGCTTTGCCCTTGTACTCGGCGCGCGGGCGGATCAGTCGGTTATTGTGGTACTGCTCCAGCACGTGCGCGGTCCATCCGGCCATGCGGCTCACCGCGAAGATCGGCGTGAACAGGTCCACCGGAATGCTGAGCGAATAATACGTCGATGCCGAATAAAAATCCACGTTCGGATTCAGGTGCTTCTCCGCCATCACCGTGTTTTCCATGGTGCGCGACAGACGATACAGCTTCTCGTGTCCCGTGCGCTTGCCCAGTTCCTCTGACATCACGCGCAGGTGCGTCGCACGTGGGTCTTCCGTGCGGTACACGCGATGTCCGAAGCCCGGTATCTTCACCTTCGCCGCCAGCTTATCCTTCACCCGCTGCTCGGCCTCGTGCTCATCGCCAAGGTCCAGCAGCCACTTGATCACATCCTGGTTGGCGCCGCCATGCAAAGGTCCCTTCAACGCGCCGATGCCGCCCGTCACGCAGGAGTAGATGTCCGAAAGCGTCGCCGCAATCACCCGCGCCGCGAACGTGGAGGCGTTCAGTTCGTGGTCCGCATGCAGGACCAGCGCAACATTGAAAGCGTGCTCCATCACCTCGTCCGGTTTGTTGCCGCTCATGGTGTAGAGGAAGTTCGCGGCAAAGCTCAGGTTCGGATCGCCTGAAATCACTTCTTTGTTGTTGCGCAGGCGCTCATAAGACGTAACAATCGTGGCCGTCTTCGCCATCAGCCGCGCCGCTTTGCGCTGGTTGGCTTCGGCCGACATATCCTGAGCTTCCGGATCGTACAGCGAGAGCAGCGAAACCGCGGTGCGCAGCACATCCATCGTGTTCGCTTTGGGAGCGCTCTTCAAAAACTCGGTGACAGGCCCTGGCAGTTCGCGTTCCGAGACCAGCTCTTTTTTCAACTGGTCGAGTTCCTCCTGCTTCGGAAGCCATCCTTTCCAAAGCAAGAAGATCGTTTCCTCGAAGGTAGCGTTATCCGCAAGCGTGTGAATGTTATACCCGCGATAACTCAGAATCCCTTGATATCCGTCGATGTAACAGATTTCGGATTCGCCCGCGATGACGCCTTCCAGCCCTGCCGTCGTTGTTCCCATAGGATTTTTGTACGCCTCTCGAATCTAGAATTCTACCGTGGTGCAGGGCCTCCCAGCATAGCCTTGGGGTTAGGACAGCCGGGAAATGGTGAAAAACTCATAGTGAGATCGTTCCGTTGTACCCACAAAATCTCTGGCTCGTTTCCGAAGTCGACCGTTAGGATCACGCCGGAGCCGCACGACCTGCTGTGCGTAATCTTGTAGCGGTTCGGATCGCCCTTCGCTGGACCCCAGTCCCCCATAAAGGTCTGCAACGAGTAACCCGCGCAGGGCTTCGCGTCCGTGCAGCCCCAAAGCGCATATGCGCCCTTATAATCGTGCGCCGCCAGCAGCGAGAAGAACTGGCTCACGCGCCGCTCCTGCCGAAAATTATGCAGGAAGAAAAATAAAACGCCGCCCAGTACAAGGGCGGCGGCGAGTCCTATCAAGGCCTTCTTCACGACTTTTTCGCGGCGCTCTTCGCCCGCTCCGTAGCGATCGAGATATCCGGCCATATTTCGTTAGACGCCTATTTCGCGGGATTTGCTCCCGGCGCCGGAGCGCCTGCCGCGGGGTACGCCTTGTCGTACGCCGCTGTCGCCTCCGTCGTAATATCCATTCCCTGCTTGCTGAAGTAGGTCACGGTGGCCTCCACAACCATATCGTAGCCCTTCTCCGCGGCCAGCTTTTTCAACACTTCTGCCATCCGCTGCGTGCATCTCGGAAGAATGTCCTGTCGCGCACTGTCGGCGGATTCTTGCAGCTCCTGGGAAAGGCGCTGCAGTTCACGCTGTTTTCTCTGACCTTCCGCGTTCAAATCTTCCTGCTGCTGGTCGGTCAGCTTCGAAGCGTTTTGCAGTTGCTGCTGGATCTGCGCCAGGTCGGTCTGCAGCTTCGTCGCGCGATCCTGCTCGGGCTTCAACTTCGTTTGCAGATCGCTGTCGGCCTTCTTCACCTCGGCAGTGGCATACACAGCCTGCTGCATATTGACGACGGCGATCTTAACTTGCGCGGGTGCTGCCTGGGCCAGCGCCATCAGGGCCGCACAGGCCAGTACAGGCCTGAAGCCCATGTTGTAGTGCATGAAACAAACTCCTGAAGTGATATTAGATCTTTTAGATTAGCACAGGGGTTTTCCGTCGCAGCCGTGGATGAATGCGCACAGTGTGGCTGCTTCGGAACGGGTCCCTATGCCTTACTTTCACGCCAAAATACAAGCGCCGGCGGCCACTTTGACCCCCGGCGCCAATTCGCTGCTGCAGCCGCTCTATTCGATCACCGCGAGAATCTCATCCTCGCGCAAAATCAAATACTCGACTCCGTCGATGGTGACGTCGGCTCCGGAATACTTGCCGAATAGAATGCGGTCGCCGTCTTTTACCTCCGGCTTCGCGCGCTCGCCGCCTTCCATCAGTTTTCCGCTGCCGACTGCCTTCACCGTCGCCTGCTGCGGCTTTTCCTTCGCGCTATCCGGAATGATGATGCTGCCCTGGCGTTGTTCCCCGTCCTCTTGTTGGCGGGTGACGAGGACGCGATCGTGTAGAGGTCGCATGTTCATGTGGTGATTATAGCCTCCCTCTTATTTCGGCACCGCGCCATCTACGAACTTCACCAGGTCGGCATGGTACTTCGCCGCGGCGGTCGAGTCGATGTAGACCATGTGTCCTGATTCGTAATAGCCCCTCGATATGCTGTGTTTCCGGATGTCGTCCGAAACTTTCATGTGGGCGATGGTCCACTCCACCGGATAGAACGGGCAGGCGAAGTCATAGTAACCAAAACCGACGAACAACTTCATATGCGGATTCTTCGAGAAGGCGTTCTCCAGATTGACTACCGTGTTGTATTCGCCCGACCACGGCGGCGCATTGCCCGCAACATAATACAACGCATCGTTTTTATAGTTCAGGTCGTTGCGGATGTACGCTTCAAACGCGGTTAGGAAGCAGTTTTCGATGTTAGCGTTGCTGAAATCGAAGCTGGTGTTGTTCGCGCCGGCGTCCAGTTGATAGCCAAAGAAACGCGAATCCAAACGCGACGTCATCAGGTGTTTGTCGCGCATCAGTTCGGTGCTGAACGGTCCCAGCGGCACCCGTAGATCCAGGTTGTCCACAAAGCCTTTGGGAAGCCCCGTATAACGAGAGAAATCCGTCAGCACCTTGTCGCGCTGCGCCTGCGTCGCCCGCGCGCCATCGAACAGATACTCCAGATACTCGCCCGATGCAAACTCGCGCGCCTTGTCCGCCATCTGGTCTACCGACAGCTTCTGCAGATCTGCCGGCTGTTTCTTGTGGTAGTGCGCCGTCATGATCTCCGTCGGCAGCGTCTGCAATTGCCGCTGCTCGCCCGCCGAAGCATTCGCATCGATCACGGCCGAAAGCAGCATCACGCCGTTGATCGGCATGTCGTGATCGGTCAGGTATCCCGACAGTCCCGCCGCGCGCGTCGTCCCGTAACTTTCGCCGCCTACAAACAGCGGTGATCCCCACAGGTTGTACTCGTTCAGGAAGCTGCGAATGAACTCGCCAAACGCCGCCAGATCGTTCTCTACGCCCCCGAAATCCGGCCCGAAGCTCGGTTTGTCCGGACGGCTGAAGCCGGTACCCATCGCATCGATGAACACCAGGTCGCCCGTATCCAGCAGGCTGTTCGGATTGTCGACATACGTGTACGGCGGCGGCGGGGCCGTGCCATCCGGCATCAGCTTCACCATCTTCGGTCCGAATGCGCCCATGTGCAGCCAGACCGACGCCGCGCCCGGACCGCCATTAAACAGGAACCAGACCGGCCGCTTTGCCTTATCCGTCACCCCGTTCTTCGAGTAGTAGACGTAAAACAGGTGGCCTTCCACTACGCCGCTCGTTGCCTGTTTGATCGGCATGAAGCCCACGTGCGCCGTGTAGTCAATCGTCTGCCCGTGCAGCGTAATCTGGTGCTGCGTCGTGATCGGCTGCGCCGGATAGTTGATCGGCTGCATCGCCTCATCGCCGTAAACGAAGCGATAGAAGTCGTTGGTCGCCGCTGCCGCCCCGCGCCGGCCCTGCGCGTACAAGCCTGCGCACACCGCGCCGGTTAAAGCCAAAATCAAGCAGGTTTTTCGCGTGATTCGCATTTGCTTTTTCATCTCATTCTCCTCGGTGCGCTACTTTTGCGCCGGCGCATCTGTCTGGGCAATCCAGCTGGAAAGGTCGTTCTTCAACTTACCTGCCGACTTGCTGTCCACGTACGGCATCTCGCCCGTCTCATAGTGGCTGACCGTAATATTGTGCGCCCGCACTTCCGGCGACACGTTCAAGTGGGCCAGCGAAAACTCAGTTGCATAGAACGGCGCGTTCAGATCGTAGAAATTCACGCCCACAAAAACATGCAGACGCGGTTCGCGCGCAAACGCCCCCGCCAGACTTTGATCGTCATTTCCCGTCGACGTGAACGCCCCGATTCCGCCGCCATTTAAGTAATAAATTGCGTTTTCGGAACCCGTGAAATTCAGCTCGTGCCGCAAATAGTCTTCATACGCCGTCTGAAAACCACCCTGCAGTGCAGAGATGTTGAAGTCGATGGGCGACGCGATCAATCCGCCGAATCCACCACCGCCACCTCCGCGTCCTCCGCCCGCCGGAGCCGTCAAAAAGCCCGCGACGCGCGAATCGGACATCGAAAGCCCGCGGTGTTCTTCCCGCAGCAACTCCGCCGTGAAGCGATCCGGCGCAATCCGCAGTTCGTTGTTTACCAAAAAGGCCTTCGAAAGGCCTGTCAGGCGATTCATAGCAGCGATCAGTTTCGTCCGGTCTTCAGGCGTGATCCGGTCGCCTTTGTACAGCCCGTGCAAGTACTCACGCGAGGCAAATTGCCGCGCCGCGCCCGCAATCTCTTCCGCGCTCATCTTGTTCATCTCGGGAGAAAGCTTCTTGTGCTCCCATGCGGTCATCACCAGGCTCGGGAACAGCGTGATGTAATGCGCATCGCCCGCCGTCGCATCCGCCGTTTCCGTCATCGAAAGCAGCGCCACGCCCTGCACGGGAGTTCCGTGCTCAATCAACCATGCCGCCACGCCCGCCGCGCGGCCCGTCGCCGCATCCTCGCCCGCCAAAAAAAGCGGCGAATTGCGACGGTTGTTGGTACTCACGTATCCGCGCACGAATGCCGCAAGCGATGCCACATCCGCGGCCGGATTCCAGAAACTCGCGCCATGCGAGGGCTGGCTCGGCCGGCTGAACGCCGTGCCCACCGGATTCACAAACACCAAATCCGCCTGCCCGAGCAACGTATTCGGATTGTCGGCCCAAACATAGGGAGCCGCGCCCGCCGTTCCATCTGCGGCCCACTTCATCCGCTTCGGACCCAGGCCGCCGAACTCCTGCCATGCCGACGCCACTCCCGGCGCTCCACCCATAAACATCACCACTGGCCGCGACGACGCGTCACTCACGCCTTCTTTCGCGTAGCTCGTATAGAAGATGTGCGCTTCCGTCTGACCCGTGGTCGCATTGCGCAGCGGCAGGTAACCCGCGTGCGCCGTGTAAGCCAGCGTTTCGCCATTTAAGGAAATCTTCTGGTGCGTCTCCGCAGGCGGCCCGTCTGGAATTGCAGGCTCCGTGCTCGCGCCCGTATCGAAGTTATAAAACTCACTCGTTGTGGGCGCCGGCGCCGCGCCGCGTCCAGCCCGGCCTGCCGCAGGCGCAGCCTGAGGGGCCGCCGGCGGCGCAGCGGTCTGTTGCGCTGGCGCTTGCTGTTGTTGCGCAGCGCCACCGGCTGCAGTTCCGCGGCCATTCCGTCCCTGGCCCCAGACGATTACGCCTGTGGACAGGCCTATAGCCAATAGGATCTTTCCGTTTCGTATTGTTCGCATCTTGCGAGTCGCTCCTGGCCCGGCGCCCCTCTATGGCTCCCGAGCCCTTCTTCGGCGATTCCGTTCGCCCCTGCAATTACTACCAACTCCGTCAAAATCCGGTCCAAACGCAGTAATATTCGTCAATTTGCAACCGGTTTCAGACATGATACACCCGAATGTAAACTCGCGATGCAAGCCTCAGCCTCAGCCAACGCCGCGCGCCAGCGCTCAGCCCGCATCGCCGCACGCATTCCTCGACTGCAAAGCGCCCGCACAAACTCGCGCAATGCGCCGCCCAGGAATCGCGCGAGTTATATCACTTGATGTGTCTGGTGGAATGAAGTTAGGAACAATAACAAAATAAAACGAAAGTTATTCCAGTGCGCCGCCAAAGCGCCTGCAAACCTATAGCGAGGCGCAAGAGCTAGCCTTTCTGTAGCTGCACGCAAGCAACTTATAAATGCTTAGTCACTAAGCTCGGTAGGTGAAGAGTCCTGCGACCCAATTAACCCTCACCCCAAATCCCGAATCGACCCAAACGTCGCCCGCAGCGCCGGATAAAGCGCCGCGTAAACCTTGTGTCCCTTCTCGTAAAACCCCGCCTCGTCGTCCGGCAGCAGCGATTCCGTTTCCCGCACCACCGCGTGGCAAGCCTCCGGCACGTCGGCAAACTCCCCGCTCCCCACCATCGCCAACAGCGCTGCCCCGTACGCCGAGCCTTCCTGCGATTCCAGCGACGCCAACCGCTTGTGCAGCACATTCGCCAAAATCCGCCGCCAGAACAGGCTCTTCGCCCCGCCTCCCGACGCCCGCACCGCCTCCACCGCCACACCCAAGTCCTCGATAATGTCCAGGCAATCGCGCTGGCTGTACGACACGCCCTCAATCAACGCGCGAATCAAGTCCGCGCGCGTATGCCTTGCCGTCAGTCCTATCCAACCGCCGCGCGCCGACGCATCCAGATGCGGCGTTCGCTCGCCCATCAGATACGGCAGCCAGTACAATCCGTGGGCGCCGGCCGGAGATTGCGCCGCCTCATCCATCAGCGCGTCATACTCCGTCCCCGGCGCCAGGCGATTCCGAAACCACTGCAGGCTCAGCCCCGCGCCTTGCGTGACGCCCATGACGTGCCACTTGCCACGCACGGCGTGGCAGAACGTGTGCACCCGGCCCTCCGGATCGTACGCCACATTCTCCATATGCGCGAACACCACGCCTGACGTGCCCAATGTGCACGACACCACTCCCGCGTCGACGATCCCGTTGCCTACCGCGCTCGCCGCCTGATCGCCCCCGCCGCCCACCACGGGCGTTCCTTCCGCCAATCCCGTCGCTTCCGCTGCAATCGCCGAGATCTTCGCCGATACCTCGCTCGATTCGTAACACGCCGGCAGAATCGCGCGGTCCAGCCCCAGCCCGTCCATCAACTCAAACGACCATCGCCGGTTCACCACGTCGAACATCGCTGTCCCCGATGCGTCCGAAACCTCCGTCGCAAACTCACCCGTCAACCGGTACCGCACGTAATCCTTCGGCAAAAGCACCTTGCGCAGACGCCCGAAATTCTCCGGCTCCTGGTCGCGTACCCATAGCAGCTTCGGCAGCGTAAACCCCGTCAACACCGGGTTGGCAATGCACCTCAGCACAGTCTCGCGCCCCAGCTTCGCATGCACGAAATCCACCTGCGCCTGCGATCGCTGGTCGCACCAGATCAGCGAAGGCCGTATCACCTCGCCGTGAGCATCCAGCATCACCAGCCCATGCATCTGCCCGGAAAGCCCGATGCAAGTCACCTTTTTGCCGCTAATCCCGGCGACTTCGAGCACCCCGCGCACTGCCTTCGTCGCGGCATCCCACCAATCCTCGGGCCGCTGCTCCGCCCACATCGGGCGCTCCATCCGCATATCTTCGTGTGGCGCCGTGTAACTCGCGCGTACCACGCCTTTGCCGTCCACCAGGAGGGCGCGCGATCCTCCCGTTCCGATATCAATTCCCAGCCACATGGTCGTTTCAGTCTCTGTTCGATCAATGCGCCGCGGTTCGCGGCTCGACCCACGGCAGGTATGCCGCGCCGTACAGACCCGCTTCGTTGCCTAAAGTTGCCTTCGCGATCTGCGTCGTCTTTTCCGTATTGCGGTACGTGTACGAACGCTGCAACACGGTCTTCAGCATATGCGGCGCGAACAAATCCCACGCCGGCAGCATGCCCCCGCTCAGCAAATACATCGGGAAGTTAAACGTATTGATCAGCATGGACAGCAGCATGCCCAGAGATTCGCCCATCACGCGGAAAATCTCGTGCGCCTTCGCCGCTCTTTGATCCGCTCCCTGCGCGATATCGTAAACATCCTTCGCGCTCAAGTCGTGCCCTAACTGCAGCAGCCGCGCCATCGCGCTTAACGCCGTGGCCGAGCTGTATTTCTCTACGCACCCCTGGCTTCCGCAGCCGCATGGAAGTCCGTTCGGAACTACCATAACGTGGCCCAGTTCGCCCGCCATACCCAGGTAACCGCGCAGAATGCGGCCGCCGCTAATGATCCCGCCGCCAATACCAGTACCCAGCGTCAACAACACCAAATCGTCGGTATCGCGCCCGGCGCCCATCCACTTTTCGCCCAGCGCCGCCGCGTTCGCATCGTTTTCCAAAATCACGATCGAATTCAGTTGATGTTCCAACGCATCCCGCATCGCAAAATTTTCCAGGAAGGGCAGGTTGTTCGCACTGCGTACAATCCCTTCCTTGAACTGTATAAACCCCGGAACACCGATTCCAATTCCCGTCAGTTGCGCCGTTCCATGACGCGCGCGCAACGCCGACATCGCCGCCACAATATCCGACATCACCGCGTCGCGCCCTTCGGAAAAATTCGTGCTTCCCGCAATCTTCTCCAAAATCTTGCCGGAAGCGTCAATCGCCGCCGCGCGCAGATTAGTACCCCCCAGATCGACTCCAATCGAATATCCCGTCATAAGCAAAAGCAGGATAACATGTGCGCCGTTGGCAGCAATGGACTTCGAGTGCCAACCATCAACTCAACCTATCAGGCGCATTGAAACTTTTTAATTCGCTGGAAGGTTAGGTACTACATAATGAAACAAAACCTGTCGGACATCACGTCTTACAGTGTAGAGAGGTTGGGGGAGAATGAGCGCCGGAAAATACATCGAAATACCCGGAAGCCAAACGCATGAGCTTCCTCCTTTGTTACTTCACTGCATCGCTGATCACGTCGGGGAGCAACGCGCGGCCGATCTGGCATCGATTATGCCTGAGGCCGAAGATATGCTCGCCGTTAGTCCAGCGGATGTAATCGAACTCGAACAGCGTAAGTTCGAGTTAGCTCTGCAACTTGCCGAACAGTATAAAGGGTTAGTTGCGCATTGGTCGTGGGGTGATTCCGTACTGGAATGGATTCGTCAGTGTGAAATCACTTTCGAATCCGAAGACGCGCTGCGTAAGTTGCTTCATCCGGACGTCTGGCCCCACGCCAGCCGCGTCAGCTTCGTGGAGTTGTTAATGGAAAAAGGAATTCCGACACACGGTGTGGCTTTAGACCGCGCCGTCGGCATGCGCCTCGCCTTTCGGCAGCCGCCGCCCGTCGATTGCGTCTCCAGCCAGTTTCTTTTTTACTTGAACTCCACCGTATCGCGCGCGGCTTACGAAACCTGGGCGCATCTCGCTCCCCAGGCCGACTCGCTCTTCCCGCCGCATCGCTTCCACTTCGATGTGCTGAGCCTCGGCAACTGATTCAACCGCGCCGCCGGCTTGCCCGTCGCTTTTCCCGGGCAAGCCCGTTTCTTTTGCCGGGCGTGCCCATTTAACCGCGCCGCCGCAGGGCTATCCCAATGCCTGCGCCAAATCTCGCACCAGATCGTCGATATGCTCCAATCCCACAGACACGCGTAACAGATTATGCGGCGTCTTGGATGCCGGACCCTCAATCGACGCCCGATGCTCAATCAGGCTGTGCGTCCCGCCCAAACTCGTCGCTCGTATGAACAGTTCACACCGCGCCGCCACGGCCATCGCCTCTTCGCGCCCGCCCTGCACCTGAAACGACAGCATGCCGCCAAACCCGCCGCACATCTGCCGCGACGCAATCGCGTGCCCCTCGTGCGATGCCAGCCCGGGATAGTTCACTTTCTCCACCTTCGGGTGACCCGACAGATATTCCGCCAGCGCCATCGCGTTCTCCGAATGCGCCCGCACGCGATACGGCAGCGTCTCAATCCCACGCAGCGAAAGCCAGCAATCGAACGGCGAAGGCGCCGCGCCTCCATACCTCTGCGATTTGCGCGCGCGCTCGAACAGGTAATTGTTGAACCGCGCAATCAACGTCCCGCCCACCACATCGCTGTGCCCGCTGATGTATTTCGTGGTCGAATGCGCCACCATATCGATCCCGCAATCGAGCGGCCGCTGCAGCACCGGCGTCGCAAACGTTCCATCGCAAACCGTAATCACCTTGCGTCCCGGCTCCCGCGCAATCGCAGCCATCGCGCGCAAATCCGTCACCCGCATCAGCGGGTTCGAAGGCGTCTCCACCCACAGCAGCCGCGTGTTCGGCCGCATCGCCGCGCGCACCGCATCCAAATTCGTGGTATCCACGTACGTCGTCTCCAGGCCCGCGTGCCCAAACACATCTCCGATCACTTTGCGCAGCGCCCAATACACGTCGTCCGCCGCCACGATGTGGTCGCCCGGTTCCAAACCCTGCAACACCGCCGACGCCACCGCCAGCCCCGATGGAAATGAGATCGCATCTTTGCCGCCCTCAAGCGCCGCCAGGCATTGCTCCAACGCCTTCCGCACCGGGTTGTTTTCGCGCGAGTAGCTGAACCCGCGGGGATATCCCCCATCCTCATCGCGTTCAAACGTGCTGGTCAGGTGAATCGGAAGCGCCACCGCGCCTGTAGCCGGGTCAACGCGCCGCCCGGCGTGAATTGCCAATGTCTCAATCTTCATCAACTGACAATATACCCACAACATTCTTGCAACGTTCCGCTTCTCATGCGCGGAAATGCCCCTATCAAGCGTTAATTTTTGCGCGGGCTTTGCGCCCTGCCCGCTCACGCCGCGCTGCTCTCTAAGACCAGCAAAACAAAATCGCGCCGACATGTTCGAAACATCATCGATTCGATGCCGAAATGTAACCGCTTCGCGCGCAAACTGAACTCGGAGTCGTTATGCGCGCAAGCACTGTTCAGTTCGTGTGGCGCGAGCCACGTTCCACCGCATCGTTTCATTCCGCCGTCTCTCTGCACGGCCACACCATGCACTCCGAAGAGTGCCTCAACTTTCTTCCGCGCTATCTTCACCTGGCGCCGGTCGTCTCCCAAATCGTCAGCCGTTACCAACGGGCGCCCCACAATGTCGATTTCGCGCGCGCCTGGTGGACGCCGCCGCTCTCTCCCGCATCCGCGCTTTCTCTGGAGCAGAAGCAGATCGCGCGGCTCGGCCTCCGTCCGCTCGTGTCGCTCACCGATCACGACGACATTCGCGCCGGCCTATCGCTCGGCGTTGCTACCGATTCGCCTATCTCCGTCGAATGGACGGTCCCGTACCGGAGTTCGATTTTTCATCTCGGCATCCACAATCTTCCCCCCGAGTCCGCCGCCTCCTGGATGCAAACGCTCGCCGCCTACACAGCCGCGCCCGAAGAAGGCGCGCTGCCCGCGATCCTGCACGAGCTCGCGCGCATTCCCGGCCCCTTAATAGTGCTAAACCATCCCTTTTGGCTTGAGGAAGGCGTGCTCGAACAGGACCATCCACCAGCTTTGGCCCGTATCTTGCACGAATGTTTGGCGTGGCTGCACGCGTTTGAGCTAAACGGTACCCGGCCCTGGATGGAGAACTCGAAAACTATGGAACTTGCGCGCAGTCACGATCGTCCCGTCATCTCCGGTGGCGACCGTCACGCCTGCGAGCCCAACGCCTGCATCAACCTCACCAATGCCCGTGATTTCGCGGAGTTCGCTGGTCAGGTTCGCGAGGGCCACAGCACGGTCCTGTTCATGCCGCAGTATCGTGAGCCCCTAGCGCAACGCATGCTGGCAGCCGGTCGCGACATTCTCGCGCCTTATCCCGAATATCCCGGCCGCGAGCGCTGGCCCGATCGCATCTTCTATCGCGGCGCCGATGGCGTCGCTCGCAGTCTTACTCAAGTTTGCAGCGGACGCATCCCCCGCCTTCTCGCCGGCGCCGTTTCCGCTGTCCAGTTTTTCGGCGGCGCACGCTTCCGTCCAGCACTGCGCCTCTTCTTCCAACCCGGCGCGGAGCAATCGCTGTGAAGGCCTTCATCCAGCGTTACCGCGTATCCCTCTCTCGAGCACTATCGCAGGCGCCCCCTCATGAAGTCGCGCTGATGCTCTCCGTCGGCATCGTTCTCGGCGTCTTCCCAATGGCCGGAATACCGACCGTGCTCTGTCTCGTAGCCGCTTTTGTGCTGCGCCTGAACGTCGCCGCCCTGCAACTTCTCAATAGCGTCGCGTCCCCCCTCCAACTCGTGCTTCTATTCCCGCTCTCGCGCATCGGTTCGTATCTGTTCGGAGGCCTATCCCAACCCAAGGCATCCTTAGCCGGCGGCTTCGGAGCCGCACTCCTGCACGCTATCGCCGGCTGGACCCTGATCTGCATCCCGCTAGGCGTAATCCTCTACTGCGCCTTGTTGTTGTTCATGCGACGACGGCGTGCGGTCACGACTGCCTAAGTGCCGGTTTTTCGACACCTGACGTCTGATTCTCGACACCCTACCGCTTCCCTTCCAACTCCGCCCACCGCTCATACAGCTCCGCCACCTTAGCCTCGCACGCCTGCAGCGTCGCGTATGCCTCGCGCAATCGCTCGCCGTCGCTCACCACTTCGGGCGCCTGAATCTGCGCCTTCGCGTCTTCCAGTTGCGCTTCCGCCTCCAGAATCGTCCTCTCCATCGACTCCCATTCGCGCGCTTCCAGATACGATAGTTTCTTCTTCGCCGCCGATTTCTCCACCGTGCCCGCTGCGGCCGTTGGCGCACTCACCGGTTTCGCCGCCGACTTCTTCTCGATGGCCTGCTGTGCCTGCAGCCACTGCCAATAGTCGGCATACAGGCTGGCGCCGCCATCGCCGTCCAGCCCCAGCACCGCATTGCACACCCGGTCCAGCAAATACCGGTCGTGCGTCACCATAAT
>DATAUH010000099.1:0-4092 GCA_036268375.1 Bryobacteraceae bacterium
GAAGGGATTGGTTAATCAGGTTTTGGTCAAGATCTACGGGAGCGCCGGCGATTGGAGCCCCCGCGATTGGGGAGTCTTTGGCCACGGCGAGGCCATAGTATTCTCCGGGACGAACATCAAACCGGCCGTCCTTGCCGCAACTGGTTCGGCGGATGAAGCCATCGCGGCGAAGCGCCGGATCCTGGGGAATCAACAGGACGGAGCCGGCGCCGCGGAGTTCTAGCGTGCCGCGAACGGCGCCGCCGTTCAATTTGTAAGTGACAGTCAAGGGCAAATCACTGGGCAGGATTTGTGTGTTCGGTTCCAGCGCATCGCGTGCGCCGATGCGAATCGAGTCGAGAAGCCAAGGGCTGAGACCACCGGCGGCAAGACCGCCGGCGCTACCAGTTACGTATCCAGCTTTACTATGGCAGTTGACGCGCTACGGTTAATCCTGTGTCCGGTTTAATTTTAATTACTGGCGCCTCTGGGCGAATTGGCGGCCGCGTGGCCGAATTGCTGGCGCGGGATGGACAACGTTTACGCTTGATGACCCGCGGCGGGGAGCGCGCTCCGAAGTTGCCGGGGGCCGAGACGGTTCGCGGTGACTTCGCCGAACCCGCAACGCTCGAGACCGCATTCGCCGGAGCCAGCGCTGCCCTGGTGGTTTCCGTATCGGGAAAGCCTGGCGAGCGCGCCCGCGTGCACCGCAACGCGTTTGAAGCCGCCGCGCGGGCGCGCGTTGGCCACGTGGTTTACTTATCCATGATTGGCGCCGCTGAGGATTCCAAGTATCCGTACTCCCGCGATCACTATCAAAGCGAACAATACCTTTTCGCAACGGGCCTTCCCTGCACTGTGCTTCGTGACGCCTTTTACTTGGACATGTTCCTTGAGAAATTCGACGCAGCGGGCGTAATTCGCGGCCCCGCAGAGCAGGGGCGCGGCGCTTTCGTTTCGCGGGAGGATGTGGCCCGTTGCGCGGCTGCCGTATTGCAGCAGCAGCCCGGCGGCATTTACGATGTCACGGGACCGGAAGCGCTCAGCGTCGCCGAGATTGCGGGGCGGCTGTCCGCTTTGGTTGGCCGGCCGCTTCGATATGAGAATGAGTCCGCGGACGCCGCACGCGACCGGTTGAGCAAGACGGAACCGCTGCCGTGGCGCGTCGATTTATCCGCGGGTTGGTTTGAGGCAATCGCGGCGGGCGAACTGAAGCGCGTCAGCGACACGGTACTCCGTTTCACCGGGACCGCACCGTTGACTCTGGAAGCTTACTTCCAGGCGTTCCCGGAGTTGCTGCACCCATTGCGTGACCCTATTTTGCGATGATAGGCGTAATCCTCGCAAGGTAAAGGACAAGCCGTGTGTTTTTCAGCAGCAGCGAACTTTGTCGGTAGTGGAGTTCTGGGCGCCATCGGGGTGGTCACATTGACCAAGGTAAAGCACCGGCGCGAGCTTCTTTTCGCAACGCTGCCCACGCTCTTTGCCATTCATCAGTTCATTGAGGGATTCGTCTGGCTGGGATTAGATGGCATACTCTCAGCCACCGTGGCGCATAACATGGGCGCCGCGTTTATGTTGTATGCGCAGGGCCTCTTGCCGTTTCTGCTGCCGCTGAGCGTGCTGCTTTTCGAGCCGGATAGCGATAGCCGCAGACGCATGCTGCCGTTTCTCGCCATCGGCGGAGGAACGACGCTCTATATATTGTGGGCGTTGACGGCTTATCCATTGGAGCTGTATGTCAGGGGCAATAGTATCGTGTACAGCAATCAGGCGACCAACAATACAGCCGTCGCGGTGTTATATGTTATTGCAACGTGCGGTTCGCTATTTTTTTCGAAGGTGAGGGCGATGATTATCTTCGGCGCGGCAAACCTTACGATTCTTCTGATAGTCATGGAGGTCAAGCGGTACGCGTTCACGTCGATATGGTGCGCCTATGCGGCGGCGGCAAGCCTGATCATTCTCGCCTATTTTTGGAGAAGCAGCGCAGAGCGTCCATTCCGCTACGCACACGCATTGTGAAGGCCATTTGAAGATGCATTCCTTCACAAAAATTTGGCGGCGGCTTTGCCTCGCGCTGGTTTGTCTCGCGGCCTTACTTTATGTGGCTGACGATCTGTGGGCGCGCCATCGCGGGCGGCCCACCGAACAAGTGAAAGTCGACATAATCTATGCCGCCGAGAACCATTTCAATGAGGTAGAGTACTCAGTTGGAAAACAGGAGATGCAGACATGTGTCGACGCGCTGATGCCGCATTTTGGCTACAAGCCGTGCTGGTATCTGCGGCGCCACACGCTCCAGCAAATCGGTAATCCATAAAGCACCGGGCTCAGGCAGGTGGCATCTTGCAACAGGCGGATTGACAATCCGCCGCAGGTTTTGACAACCTGCCCGGCATAGCGGCAAGCCGCAAACGAGGAGTGCTGGACGTTAGCGGCATTTGGCCGATTGACAATCGGCCGCAGGCTACCAGCCCAATGCCACTTGGTTTTCTTGCTCGATTTTTGCAGAAGCCATTCGGGCGATGAGCCGCTATCGGGGCGAAAACAGGTGAGTTATGTTTATACATGAACTTGCCCGAGTCCTTTCAACTATTGCGTCTATTTAAAAAGGTTGCGCCAGCCTGGTTCTTCCACGATCTTTGCCAGAAGCACGGCTATCATTTCCGGGACGGCATCTACAGCGCGCCGGTGGTGGTGTGGCTGATGATGTGGCAGCGGCTGCAAGGGAATAAAAGCTTGGCAGCGGCGGTCCAGCACCTGGTTCAGGGTGGCGCCGCGGACTTGGTCAGCGAGAGTAAGCGATGGACAGAAGAGACGGTGTCCAGCGCCACCGGAAGCTATTGCCAAGCGAGGCAGAGATTGCCGAAACGGATAGCCGGGGAAGTGATGGATCGCATGGTCGAACAACTCCGGGCGGAAATGCAAGAGGGGTGGAAAGGCTTGCAGCGGCCGGTCGTGGTGATTGATGGAACCACTCTCCAGTTGCAGCATACACCGGAATTAGTCAGGGAGTTTTCGCCAGGACACAATCAACACGGAGATAATCACTGGCCCGTGATGCGCATCGTAGTATTCCACGATGCATTCAGCGGCTTGGCGCTGCGACCGAGTTGGGGGCCGCTGTATGGCGACGAACCAGTGAGCGAACAGGAGTTGGCCGCGGAGGCACTCAAGCGTCTGCCGACAGAGGCGGTCGTGCTGGCCGACGGCAATTTCGGCATCTTCGCCTTCGCCTATCAGACCCAGCAGAGCGGGCGTCCCGTGATCTTACGCCTGACGTTGGAGCGGGCGCAAAAGATCTGGGGAGGAGAGTTGGTGGAGGGCGCCGATCACGGGGTAATTTGGCAACCGAGTCGATGGGATTGTAAGGCCCACCCGGAGTTGCCGAAGTCGGCGATAGCGGAAGGGCGATTGATTGTATGTGCGAATCCATCCCGTCTGAACGAACTCCTGTATCTGTTTACGACGCTGGAGCTGCCTGCAGAAGAGATCCTGGGGATTTACAAACTTCGCTGGAATGTGGAGACGGATCTGCGGTCTCTCAAACGTACGGTGGGCTTGCACCAACTCAGCAGTAAGAGTCCGGATATGGTGGAAAAAGAACTGCTGCTGGCGATCGCGGCCTACAACCTGGTACGGGCGGTTATGTGCTTGGCAGCAAGGCGGGTCAATCTCAGTCCACGCCAACTCAGTTTTTCGTTCGTGCAAACAGTGGTCAATGCGGCGTTGGAGGGGTTGGACCATGCTGCCACCGAAGCGGAATACCAGCGGCGGTTGGACCGCATGTTGCGCTATGCCGCACAGGGCAAATTGCCGAACCGTCGCCGAAGACGCAGCGATCCCCGGAAGGTCTGGGGAAGTGGTGGGCGCTTTCCGACACACCAAAGACGGGATAACAACGGAGGGCAGACGGAATGATCCTCTCCGCACCAGTTACGGCGCACCTAGACTCCACATTACTCACCAGTGCCACCTATCAGGTCGGCGAGGCGCAGCTACTATTGGAGTTTTGCAATGGGGCGATTTATCTCTACTTCGAGGTTCCTGAGGCCAGCTACCAAAGCCTTCTCGCAGCCGATTCGAAAGGCGCCTACTTCAATAAACACA
>DATAUH010000100.1:0-3594 GCA_036268375.1 Bryobacteraceae bacterium
GGTTGTAGAGGACGATGAGCTTATCCAGGATTTGATCGAAGAGGCTCTTTCGGAAGGTGGATTTGAAGCGGTAATAACGGGATCGGGCGAGGAAGCCATTACGCTTCTGAAGGGCGGAATCACCTTTTCGCGTCGTCATCGCGGATATTAATTTGACCGGCCAGCTTGACGGCTGGGAGGTTGCCCGCACCGCCAGGGAGGCCGAGGCAACGATGCCAATCATCTATATGTCCGCCACGCTTGGCGAGGATTGGGCCTCCAAGGGCGTCCCCAACAGCATCCTGTTGAACAAGCCGTTCGCGCCCGCTCAGATCGTGACCGCGCTTTCCAACGCGATTAATTCGGCAAGCCCGCCAGCCGCATCTGCGGAGTAAGGCCGCCTCAGTTGGCGGCCTCTTTCGTTCAGCTATCAACAAAGTTGGGCGGCGGCGGAAGGCGAGGCGGCGAATAATCCTCCGGAAATGGCAGCAAGAAATTCTTGCCCCACTGCGGGAACTCTCGATCTAACCGGTCCATGAACACCCGCCAGTGTGGGGAGTATTTCATCAGCATCAGGACCGCGCTCATGTGCTTGCCAACGGTGGCAGAATAAGCACGGCAAGGTGGTTTATATGATTATACCGATGAGACGCTGTCGGATACGTGGAGCGACAGCCTCCACGTTAAAGAAACGATGCCCGCGCACCCCTGGTCATCGTGGTGGCGCTCGATCTTAGGCGACATATTTCAACCATCCTGAGTGGCCTATTTTGATTCCGCGAGTGGCGGCGCTATTCGGTAATCGGGTGGTTCGACCGGGCCAAGCTCCTAACGTGCTCCGAACACATAGGAGCACAACATGCGCAAGTTTCACTCAATCGCGGCCCTCTGCGGCGACGGTCTTCGGCCCGAGTTGAAAGCATTGTTCGACCGGCTGGAGATTGATCAGCACTCCGAGCTATTCGTTCGCCCCGATGGCATGACACAGGCTGGCCCCGATCCCGTCTCGGAGACCGCGAAGCCGATTCCGATCTCGCCTAAACGAGTGGCCTAATTTGGTTTCGCGAGTGGCCTATTTCGGCCAGTACCCGAAATCGGGAGAGGAAGCGATCATGTCCGTCAACAAACCGGTGGGGGACAATGCCCGCAAGGGCGCCGTCAAGAAACGCACCCAGCGCAAGACCACGCTCGGCGGCGCCAGCGCCTGGACCAAGCGCAACAAGAAGAGCGGCGAGTACATGGCGGTGAGGAAACCGGCGAAGGGCAAGAAGGCCGCCAAAAAGTTCAAGGGCGTCCGGCGAGAGGGGTAGCCGTTCAGTCGGGCGAAGGCGAGGGTGGCTTCAGTTCGCCCTCGATCCATCTGCGGCCCGTCTCGATCGGGTCGTATTCGCCGTCGCAGCCTTCGCAGAAATAGCTCGCACCGAGCAGCGACGGTATCCGCTTCATTGGCTCTTGGCATTTCGGGCACGCACGGAGCGATGGCGTCATGGCCGGGCACCTATCAGGGAGCGGGGCGGCTCCAGCCGCCGAGGTAAGACGACTGGAGCCTGGCTTGCTCACAGTGCCCGGGCGGGGGGAGACCGAGCACGAATCACCGAACGCTGAAGCTCGGATCAGGTTCCTTTCTCAGTCGAAAAGCTCGCTGCCCTTTTGCAGGAACCGGACATAGGTTCCGCTGGTGTGATATTCGGGCCAGCCGCGCTCGATCGCGAGCTGCAGGCCAGCCCAGTATTCGGCCGGCGTTGCGCCATCCTTGTCGAGCATCGGCCGATTGATCTCTTCGATGTAGATCCGGCCGTCCTGGATCGGCGCGAAGGCGCGGGCGCGTTGCATGATCCGGCGCGCGGCCTTTTCCGGGTCGGCGTAGGGCCGCTCTTCCCTGAATTTCATGCCATCTCCAGGTGCGCGGCAGCGACGTGAGCTTGCATGCCCGCGATATCGATCTCGGCTCCGCAAAAGCATTTCGAGCGGCCGGACGTCAACTGCGTCGGCAGCGGCAAGCCGGCGTCGTGCATGGCGTACTTCCACGCGGTCCAGGCGCGCTGGCGCCGGTGCGCGGCATAGTCTTCCGGCGCGATCTTCGGCTCCAGGCCAGCACGCTTGAGCCATCGGCCCAGAGGCTGCTGCCGTTCGCAAGGAGGATAGCGTCAATGGACCCTGAGGAAAGAACACGGCAGCAGCTTCGACGAGGGTCATCACTTCGTCCTCGCTCCACTGCGAGGGATCAGGACGTGCTCTCGCTCGGGCGAGCTTGTCGGCCCTACGCGTTCGTGTACACGTTTCGGACGGCGCGGTACTCATTGCCACCTTCCATGATGAGGTGAGGGTCAGCTAGCCGGTCTGACATCTTTGGGGACCCGGCGACTGCTTCGCCCGTTAGCCAACACGACATCCACGCTGTGGGATATCCAACGATCGGCGCCTACCGCTGATGGCCGAGACCGATTCCGAGAGATAGTGCCTTTTGTCGCAATGATCCGACGGTTCGCTTTGTCTCCTTGGATATTTTGATGACGGGCGTTCTTGCCTTCGAATGGGCCTTGAGCGCCTTGATGTCGCTGTTCGACCACACACGACGTTTGGCACTACCGTTCTTCTTGTCCTGCAACGCCTTCAAGATTGTTACTCCGTTTGCTTGTTCAGGCGCTCCTACTAGCAGATCGGCTGAAAACGACAACTAGAAATTGATTGCGATTCTAACGAAACACCGCATACACCAGCAGGGAATGTCAAGTTTTCCTTGATCTCCTGGTTCGTTGTGCTGCAGACCTCCTGCGGTTTCTCAAAAGTTTGCTCGATGAGGTTTTCTCCGGAATCACTTCATCCTCCGTCGTTGTCTCCGCTAATTGACTTTCCAGGAGTTCTGCCGGCTCATCCCCTCTCGTTTTCCCGTGCCGCTCTGTCCGCTTTCACCGTACTGCACCTCAGCATACTAGTATCTTCGCATATCTACCGAATTTGAAAACTGTAGCTCCAGGACCATCCGATGCAGACGTTTGCAGCAGTCCAATGGTGCAGGCAGGTAGTCGATGGTCGCTTGTAGAATTGTTGAGACCTGAGCGCACGGCATCTAGTAGGATGCTCTCCAGCGTTGTATCAGGCAAAGCTCCAAGGCAGAAATCGTTGCGCTTGTTGGTCACCGCTTGCTCGGGCTCCTTAACGGGCGAGTAACAAAGGCTGTCGGGCGCGTTTGCTGTTTACATTTAAAAATTCGGAGTGGCCGTTATACGGAGGTCCCAGGGGAAATAGCAGTTAGCAACATCGGTCTGCGTTTAGGGAGAAAGGTGTCCCCGGCTGCCCAGAGTCAATTAATCAGGTGCGGGATGAGGTCTACACAAACTTGCTTTGTGCTTCGCCATTGTACCCCGCTTCTGGCGCTGGGTATCGTCTACGGCGATCTTGGAACCAGTCCGCTTTATACGCTGCAGACCATCGTCCATATTATGGGCGACCAGTTCACGGCCGAAGCCGCATCAAACAGATCGTCGCGGAAATCGTCGGCGACGGCCGGCTTGCCGAGGAAGGCGCCCGCCAAACCCGCGAGAATTCGGTGCCCATCGATGCGGCGGGACAGCCGCCGCAGGAATTTGACGCGCCGTCGAACAGCTCGACCTA
>DATAUH010000101.1:0-4767 GCA_036268375.1 Bryobacteraceae bacterium
CTCGATGAGAAAACTTTAATCTCGGGTCGAAAGCGTAATCGAAGACTTACTTCCTTCTTAGATTCGGTTGGGCCGCGTAAGGGCAGACCCAATCCCTGCTGATCGACCGCTTCGAGATGAGGGCGCATCGCGTGACCAAGCAAGCCATTGCAGGCTACGCGCTGAGCGGCGCAAACGCGGCCCTAAAATGGAGCCCGCCAAGGAAGGGGAAGGCGACGACGAGGAGGGTCGGGTGTACTCGCAGTTGCTTCAACAAAACAGGGTGGAGATGAAAGGCGACCACGCGACCATGCTGCAGTTGTGCGATCATCTCCAGCGCCTGCTGCACAGCTCCGTTTTCGATCAGACCGGGCTCACCGGCCAGTACAATTTCAAGATCCGGTACGCGAAAGATGAAGCTCCGCAGGACTTCGCTGCTATTGTGGACGCGATAAAACAGATCGGGCTGAAGGTGGAAAAATACAAAGAGCCGGTGGAATCCTGGCAGTCGACCGGATCTCGAAGACGCCACGGCAAACTGACATGGGCGTGCGCTCCCACCTCGTCGAATCCACCGCGTTCGCCTGCGCCGTGTGGCTGGCGACGCTCTCGCTACGGCGCCTAATGCGCCGTGCGGCACACGCCATTAAAGAACTGCTTCAGTCCAACGAGACTTGGCTCGGAATCGACACGACTTCGAGTTGAGATCTATGAAGCTGCTCCCATCGCTAATTGGACAGGTTCCCGATGGGTGGGTAATCGGGTTTCAGCGATATAGTTACTGGGGACGTGAAAGGGATGCGCATAATCTCTAGGGTATGCGTCTCTTGATTAGATGAGACATGCGGCCATTATTCTAATTTTCGCGGCACGGTTCGCCGATGCTCAGCCGATCCACCTTCTCAGATTCGACGTGGCATCCATCCGGCCGCATGAGGGTCCTTTGATGCGCATTGCTGCTTTTTCTATTTCTGGTCCACGGGTTACTTACGACAGTTACACTCCATGGCTCCTCATTTTGGAGGCTTACAACCTCAGGGGTTATCAGGTATCCGCCGCATCCTCTAAGCTCCCGTTGTACGACTACTATGAGATCGCGGCGGTCGCGCCAGGGAATCGTCCTATCACCAGAGAGGAATCGCGGTTGATGCTGCAATCTTTGCTCGCGGACCGATTCGCGCTTCAATTTCATCACGAACTGCGCCAAGTTGCCGTGTACGATCTCGCGGTCGATAAGAGTGGCCCGGCCCTGAAACCCGGTTCCGGTGACAACCCGTGCGGGTCGCGGATTGGACCGGTGCGGCCGCAGGATCGCAATTACCGATATCAGTTCACCAACTGTACCTTGGACAGGCTGGTCGATGCTCTTCAGACGGATCGGCCCGTCCTGAACAAAACGGGACTCACCGGCCGATACGACATCACTCTCTTTGCAACGCCGGATTTCAAGCTGCGGGATTCGTCAGAGTCCGGAGATATAAGTGTGCTTGACGCGATTAAGCAATTCGGGTTGAGGCTAGTGCCAGAGAAGAGTCAGATGGAGGTCTTGGTGGTGGATCATTTGGATATGCCGGGCGCGAATTGACTGGCTAGAGTGGCTAAAATCCGTCCCAGGCGTAGGCCGAGAATTTTCGCGTGGTGTGGAAGCCCATGCGCTCGTACATCGAGACAGCGTGAGCATTGGCGTCAGTGACGGTGAGAGTGGCGGAGACGCATCCAGCCTCTTTGAGGGTGGCGAGGGAGCGGCGTAGCAGTTCGTGCCCGAGACCGATGCCGCGCATTTCAGGGGAGACGCAGATCTGGGTGATATGTCCGCTCTCCGGCGCGACCAGGCTGGCCAGCGAAATACCGCAGAGGCGGCCGATTTGCTCATCGAAAGCGGTGTAGGAGGCGGGGCGGAAGAAGACGCCGCAGCCGGGGTATTGCACGATGTTGAACAGGAAACGGCGCGCGCCCATGACGCTGCGGTATTGATCGTTGATGCGGCTATCGATGTGATCGGCGTAGGAGGCGGCGATGAGCTGCGCGCCGGCTTCGTGGTATTGGTCGTTCCAACGTTCGACCCGGGCGCGGGCGCGGACCTCGACGGGCGAGAGATCGGCCTCGCTTAAAGATATGCGCATGAAGTTGCGGTCGTACGAAGAGACGAAGGCGGGAAGGGGCAGGCGGCGGTTGGGGGCGTGGGCCAGCATCAGAAGCTGCGACTCAATGCGGTGAATGTCGCGGTTGCCGGCGATGGATTCGATGGCGGCGTGAAGGAGAAGGTCTTCACGCTCTTCGGTGCGGTAGCCGCGGCGTAGGTAGAGGTCGCCGATGAGGGCCTTGTTCTCTTCGACGACGTAATAGAGATAGCCGGTGGGTTGGCCGTTATCGAGGAGGGCGCTCCCGTTGAGGGCGCGGAGGTCGACGAAGCGGCGGACGAGGCTGGCCGATTGATCGAACTGCCATTCGAGCTCGTCGTGCCAGGCGGTGATTTCTTCAGAAAGCAGGGGGTCAAGGTCGCGGGCGCTAAGAGCGCGAAGGTCGACCACAGTCGGCGGACGGAGGTCTGCGAGATGAAGCCGGGAGGCCATCGTAAGGCGATTAGTATTGTAGCGCGGAGGGTGGCAGGCGCCTGTTCCGGCGCGAACAGCGCGTCCCACGGACGTACAGTGTGCGGGCCGGAAGGTTGCGGGAGTGGCTTAATTTCACGCCGGTGGGCCAAGGCTTATTTTCACGAATGGGCTGGCGCCCGGAGTGCGGTGGAGGGGCCATCATGACGCGAGGATTACGCGCACTTTCGAAAAGTCCGGGATATTTCGCGCTGGCGGTGATGACGCTGGCGCTGGGCGTCGGATCGGCGACGGTGATGTTCAGCGTGACGGAATCGGCGCTCTGGCGGCCGCTTCCGTTTCCCAGCCCGGGGCGCCTGGTTCTGGTGACGGATCGGGACCGGAAATCGTTCTCGGAAGGCGCGCCGGTAAAGCGGGCAGAGTTTCTGGCGTGGCGCGGGCGGGCGCGATCATTCCGCGCGCTGGCGGCGACAGGATGGGGCGCGGCGCACAACATTACGGGCGCGGGGCTGGGGGAACGTATCCAGACGCAGTCCGTCACAGCGAATTTCTTTGCGACACTCGGCTTCGCGCCGACGCTAGGGCGGGATTTTACGGCCGCCGATGAGAGCGGGGGCGGGAGGCGCGTGATGTTGACGGACGCTTACTGGCGCAGCCGTTTCGGGGCATCGACGGACGTGATCGGAGCGACCATAAAGCTGGATGGCGAGGTCTATACGATCGCGGGGGTTCTGCCAAAGGCGTTTCACCTGGATTTTACAAGCGACCCGGATCTTTACCTGCCGCTGGATCTTTCGCCCGCGGCGGGATTGCGGCCTCGCCGGGAACTGGGCGTGATCGGACGGCTGGCGCCAGGCGTGACGATTGCGGCGGCGCGCGCCGAAATGGAAGCGATGGGGCGTGAACCGGCAGGACGCGACGGCGGCGACTGGACGACGAACGTGGAAGACCTACGCGCATCGTTCAACAAATTTCGGCGGGGGCCGCTGTTGCTGTTCTTCGGTTTCGCGGTCCTCGGGCTGGTAGTGGCGTGCGCGAATGTGGCGGCGCTGCAACTGGCGCGGTACGCGGGACGGCGGCGGGAGAGCGCGCTCCGGATTGCGCTCGGGGCGAACCGGCTGCGGCTGGCGCGTGAAGCTATGGCGGAAAGCGCTTGGATTGCAGTGCCAGGGGCGGGAGCGGGCGTGTTGCTTTCGATGTGGGGCCTGGATGGCGTGCGTAAGTTTATGCCGCTAGGCGATTTCGTGCGGTCAGAGCAGATCCAGATGGATGCGTGGACGCTGGCGTTCGTGCTCGCGGTGTGCGGCGCAACGGTGCTGCTGTTTGCATTGGCGCCGGTGTTCAGCGCCGGTAAGATCGACCCGATCGTGGCGCTGCGCACGTCGAAGCGCGGCATGGGCGGCGAAACGGAGAAGCGCGCGAGCGTTTTCGTAATGGCCGAAGTCGCAATTTCGTTTGTGCTGCTGTTTGCGGCGGGGCTGTTTATGCGCACGCACAAGAGCTTGCTCGAAACGCCGATGGGATTCGATGCGCGGCACGTGGCGGCGATGCGCGTGTCGCCGGGCGGCGCACAACGGCCTGCGAGTGGGGAGATGCGGACGTTCGCGCGTCGCGTTTTGGAAGCTGCTGGGGCGGTTCCGGGCGTGGGGAAGGCCGCAATTTCGGGCGGCCTGCCGTTGCAGTTCGATTCGCGCGCGATGGTTGGGACCGCGACGCGGCAGGCGCAGGATTCACTGGCGCGCATCATTTCGCCGACATACTTCGACGTGCTTTCGATACCGCTGCTGGCGGGGCGGCCGTTTACGAATCGTGACTCGGAAACGGCGCCACGGGTGGCGATTGTGAATCGCCGTTTGGCGCGGAAGCTGTTTGGCGCGGAGAACGCGGTGGGCAAGACACTGCAAATCGCGGAGGGCGGCAGCGCGGCAATTGCAACGGGCGAGGCGGACATCGTGGGCGTCGCCGCAGACACGAAGGAATTGGGCCTGAACGAGATTGACTTCGACGATGTGTACCTGCCGTTTGAGCAAAATCCGCTGCGTTCGATTTATGTCGCGGCGAAGATTGGCGGGGACAGCGTCGCTGCTGATGCAGCGATTGGGGATATACAGCGCCAGTTGCGCGGCATAGAGCGGGAGGTGACGATCTCCGACGCGGCGACGATGGAGCAGCGGCTGGACGAAGGGCTGCGCGGGAACCGATCGCGAGTTTTTCTGGTGACGTTGTTTGCGGCGCT
>DATAUH010000102.1:0-2449 GCA_036268375.1 Bryobacteraceae bacterium
TCACGAGAACATGGTGTGATCGAACGACAGCGTCCGCCCCTTTCACACGCTGTTCTGATTGAGCGGAACCACCAGCAAACATATGCCATTGTAGAGTTCTTTGGGATCATACAACTGTATTGCAACCTCGGAAAGACGCCGAATCCGATCCGTCCGTGTGCGATATTAGGTATTCTCGATTGGCTCAACCAATCCGAGCAGTTTATCGAGTTAGATCCACCTGGACTCATAGCGCCGGATGAGTTTGCTCCCTACTCGGACATCGGTAAGATAGGCGACGTCTTACGGGTGCGTTTGCTTGCAGAAATACGGCGAGCGGATGGCAAAGGCGAGGTTCAAACGTGGCTTGAGACCGCGCCAGCGTGGCGGACGGAAACAATAGCAATCTTGGGAACGGTGTCGTACCTGGTTCGTAGCTGGCTCAGGTGACGCCCGAAATGCGCGTCGGGATAGCCGATGCCTTCATACTGCGTCAGCCAGGGCGATATTCGTCACGGTGAATAACCGGGCGGACCCGAAAAACAAGCCTCGAAATCGTGCACTTAGCGCAACCTAACGTCTGAGCGTGTAACGCGCGCGGGAAACGCTTTCGCGGGCAATATTAAGACTGATATTGCCGATCTTGACCAAACTGAGCGAACTCGCCGGAAGCGCGGGGCTCTGCGTGACCGTGAGCGCGGCGCCTTCGAGACGAACGGTGCGCGTCCAAGCTTTCCCTGCGAATTCGAGCGTGTTGCCGGAGGCATGAACCTCCACGGAGCCTTGGCCTGCGAACACGCCTGCCGCAGGCAGCAGGTTTACGCCGCCATCTTTCCAGGTGAACTCCATCCAGCGGCCGCCATCCTGCGTGGAGAAGACGGCGCGGGCTTGCGCAGATTCGAGAATCCATTCAGGTGAACCGTCCTGATCGAGATCGGCGGACCATGAGACGGCAGAGGCGCGCGGGATTTCGACAGCGCGCATGGGCAGCTCGAAAGCAGCGCCGCCGTTTATGCGGAGATGCCAATTGCGTATCGCCGCCGAGGGCGCAGGATCGTTTGACGCGGCGCCGAAGATGCGAAAGTTGACAGTGCGTTCGGCGGCAGGGGCGATGGTGATTTCGCTGTGGGACGGGTAAATGTCGAGGCCTTCGCCCACGGCTTCGATCTTGTAAGTCTGAATGGCGGGCCAGTTGTTGCGGAACGAAAGTTCGACGGCGGAACCCGCTTTGGGATCGATGGGGAGCAGGGGTGGGTCGACGGCGAGTGTAGCGCGCGGACCGCAGTGGAGGGAGATGGCATCGGCGAGACGAACGGCCAGCGGGCGAAAGAGATCGAGGCGTGCGCGCCCCAGGGACATGCCGTCGACCTCGAGGGCGAAATTGGCTGAGTCGCCATCAGCGGCGGAGTTGGGGACGGAGACTTCGTAGTCGATCTGGTTGGGCGCTTTGAGCTTGCGCTGAGCGGTGTAGCCTTCGGGGACCAGCAGGCGGGAGCGGACGGCGACGTCGGGTGAAGAGTACGTCGTGGAGACCACGTTGGGCGCCCCGATGATTAGGCGGTGGGCCTCGTCGAAGAACGCGGAGGTTTCGGGCTCTTCGATGGCGATGCCGATGCGGACGTGGTGATCTTCGCGGGCTCCAGCGGGAATCGGCAGGCGGGCGCGCAAGGTCTTTTCGTCCCACTCGAATTGTGTGGGCTTGCCCGAAGCGATAAAGGGTCCGACGGGCTGGCGCTCCAGTTGCAGAACGACGCTGGCGGGCGTGGGCGCAGCGAATTCCATGGCGAGGATACCGTTTTCGTATTCGATGGAAATCAATTCGGCAGTCGCGTAGAGAATCTGCTCCACAGGCGAGAAGTTCGAGCATTCGCGGCAGAGCGATTTCTGGCTGAGCGAAACACCGACCGGGAGCCAAAGCGACTCGCCGGGATTAAGGCGCACGCCGGGAATGAAGACGCCGCGTTTGCTGATGGGATCGGTGCCGCGGATGTCATCCTGGAAGGGCTCGGCGCTGCCGTTGACGAGCGAGACGGCGGAGGCGGCGTTGGAGACAAGGAGTACTGCGGTCATGCCGTCGGGAAACCTGCCGGTGGCGGGCTTGGGCGCGGGTGCGACCTGCATCCCGGGCAGAAGCGGCGCCCAGGAGCGGAGCAGGAGGGCGTCGCGGCGCAGAGCCGCGGTATGCCGTTCTTCGCCGGAGAACGAAACGGCGCCTTCACGAAAAAGCGGAGCGTTGGGCGGCGCCCAACCGGCAGGATAGAGCGCGTCAGAGACGCTGGTCCAGACCAACGCGCCGCGCGCCGCGGCGATGGCGTCGCGGCTATAGGCGAGCGCATCGGGTTGAGACGCGGAGAGGCGATGGACGGGATTCGGCGGCGTGGCGGCGTCAACGCCATCGATGGGTGGCGAAAGGAAAGCGACGGGTCCACCGTGATTGATGGTTTGCGGGGCCAGAAGGCCGCGAAGCGCC
>DATAUH010000103.1:0-4270 GCA_036268375.1 Bryobacteraceae bacterium
CCCCAGTACAAATATACGTTTTGAGTAGTAAAACTCCACATAGGTATAAACCCCCTCAGCAGTCATACTGATTGACAGGAGCCCTTTTTTAGCCCGGCCATGTATACCAAGCAATGCCAGGAGTGCCGGCGTCTGACCACGGAATATCTGTCCGCCATGGCCGAGTACGTCCGGCTCGATAACCACCGCCGCCTCACGGTCCTCTCCCCCGATGACGTAGACGCGATCATCCAACAGACCGACCGCGCTGCCGCCGAACGCTATCGCCGCATGGAAGCGCTCGCCCGTCACGAAGAAACCGCGCACCCCTCAACCGTCCCCATGCGCGCGCACTTTTCGCCCGCCTGATCTGTCGCGCGGCTCGTATCGCCATGAGACAATAAGCCTTTCCCGCTCATGGCATCCCGTACCACCAAGCGCAAGGAACCTTCCCGCCCCGTTGCGCCGCCGCCCTCCGCTGCTCCGGCCACGGCGCCGCATTCCCTCAACTTCCTGCCCTTCCTCGAACGCCACAGCCTCTATTTCGTAATCGCGCTGCTCCTCATCGGCGTCGTCCGCATCGTCTCCACCTATTCCGTCTTCAGTTACACCTTCGATGAGCCCGCCCACCTCGCCTGCGGCATGGAGTGGCTCGACAAAGGCGCCTACACCTGGGAACCGCAGCACCCGCCGCTTTCGCGCGTCGCCGTCGCGCTCGGCCCGTACCTCATCGGAGCCCGCTCCCAAAACACCAAACGCGTCAACATCTTCTCCATGACCTTCGAAGGCTTCGGCATCCTGTTCAACGGCGGCCGCTACGACGAAACCATCGCCCTCGCGCGCCTCGGCGTGCTGCCTTTCTACATCGTCGGCTGCCTCATCGTCTACTTTTGGACCCGCCGCTACGCCTCGCGCGCCACCGCCGTCATCGCGCTCTTCTTATTCAGCTTTCTCCCGCCCATCCTCGCCCACGGCGGACTCGCCACCACCGACATGGCATGCACCGCCTTCCTCGCCGCTGCCTTTTTCGCCGGCGCCGTCTGGATGGAGCAGCCCACCCTTCGCACCGGCGCCCTCTTCGGACTCGCAGGCGCGCTCGCCATCGTCTCCAAGTTCTCCGTGCTGCCCTACTTCGCAGCTGCCGCCGTCTTCGCCCTCATCTGGTATTGGGCGGCCGAGCGCCCGCAACTCAACCTCTTCCGTGAACTCGCCCGTCGCCTCCCGTCGCTGGCCCTCGCCGCCCTCGTCGCGTTCTTCGTCATCTGGGCCACCTACCGTTTCTCCTACGGCAAGGTCTATTTCGCCAACATCAGCCTCCCCGCGCCCGAGCTCTTCGCCGGCATCCGCGACGTCCTCAAACACAACGCCGAAGGCCACCCCGGTTACCTTCTCGGCAAGCCGTCCCCGCAAGGCTTCTGGTATTTCTACCCCGTCGATCTCGCCGTCAAAACCCCCATCGCCCTTATCGTCTTCTTCCTCATCGGCGCCGCCGTCTGGCGCAAATCGGCCATCCTACGCCGCGCCTGGCTGCCCCTTGCATTCTCTTCCGGCATCCTCGCCGTCGCGCTCTTCAGCCACATCAATATCGGCATTCGCCACGTCCTGCCCCTTTACTCCGGCGCATGCGTCGTCGGCGCCATCGGTCTCGTCTGGCTCATGGAAAATTCCGCAGCCCGCCGCTGGGCCGGCTGGCTCGGCATCGCGCTCACGCTTTGGTACGCCGGCACGTCGCTCTTGAACCACCCCGATTACCTGCCTTACTTCAACGCTCTCGCCGGTTCCCACCCCGAAAACATCAGCGTCGATTCCGACCTCGATTGGGGCCAGGACATGAAGCGTCTCGGCGCCCGTTTACGGGAAGCCGGCGCCAAGCAGGTCTACTACATCCCCATGGGACTCGGCGACATGCAGCAGCAATTCGGCTTTCCGCCCGTCATCGGCAGCGTCGACGCCGTCAATCCCATGCCCGGCTGGAACGCCGTCAGCCTCACCGTCCTCAAACAACGCCGCTACGGCCTGCAGGACCGCTATCTCGACATCCAGCCTTGGCCCGACCGCATCGGCGGCTACGAAATGATCGGTAAATCCACACGCCTCTACTATTTTCCGCCGCGCTAATAATTGGCACGATTGGTGGGAAGATCGCGTTGACACCCGCTTCGTCCAGCGCGTAGCATCAAATTGGAAGCACCCGCCGGAGCATGCTCCGATAAGTTCGCAAGATGCGGAAAGCCTCTCTTGATTTCCATCAGCGTTGATCCGCATTTATCAGCGGCCCATTCGTTCTGCGCCGCCTGCTAAGGAGGGAAACCAGCAGTGGGATTGTCATGGCAACAAGGTCCGCTCTCACCGGGAGCCATCGGACGCTTCCTCGTTCCCGAATCACTCCCCAAACGCCTGCTGTACGCCGAGCCCCTCCGCCGCCGCATGCGCGTCCGTTTCGGCGGAACCTGGATCGCCGATAGCGAGCGCGTCATCCTCCTCTTCGAACCCGGCCGTTATCCAGTCGCCTACTTCCCCGAAAGCGATATCGTTCCGCATACTCTCCAACCCGCCGGCCACACCACCCAGCACGCCGATTTCGGGCCCACATCCTGGTACACCGTCCGCGTGGGCGAGCACACCGCCCCCCGAGCCGCATGGCAGCATACTGGCCTGCCCGCCCACGCCAGCGAACTCGATTCGCGCGTAGCTTTCGCCTGGCGCGCCATGGACGCCTTCTACGAAGAAGACGAACGCATCCTCGGCCATGCCGCCGACAGCTACCACCGCATTGACATTCGCCAGAGCTCTCGTAAACTCACGGTCCGCCACCAGGACCGCATCGTTACCGAGACCACGCGACCACTGGTCCTCTATGAATCCGGTTTCGCGCCTCGCTGGTACGTCCACCGAGCCGATATCGATCACTCCGCCCTCACTCCCGTCGAACACCAGACCTTCTGTCCCTACAAAGGCCTCTGCAGCTATTACGACATCGGCGACGCGCGGCTGGCAGCATGGTCGTATCCGAACGCCTACCCGGAGGTTGGCCGCATCTCCAACCTCGTATCGTTCGAACCGGACATCGTCACCGTGACGCTCGATGGCGTCCAACTGCGTCTCGAGCCGGGCCAGACCGTAATCCCGCACGGTCCCGATCGCGAGCTCACCGTCGCCGAAGTTCTCCCGGACCGCAAAGGCTTATGACCGGCCGCGCAGCAGGAGCTTCGCACGTCGGCGGAGGAGCATGCCTCGACTCCTGTCAGTAAACGTCGGACTACCACGCGACATCGAGTGGAAAGGTCGCACCGTGCACACCGCGATCTGGAAAAATCCCGTACCGACGCGCTGCCAGGCTCGCCGCCTGAATCTGGACGGAGACGGTCAAGGCGATCTGGCCGGCCACGGGGGTGAGCACCGCGCCGTCTTCGTCTATCAGATCGAAGCCTATCGCCACTGGCAGCAGCAGCTCCACAGGACCGATTTTGTCTACGGACAGTTTGGCGAGAACTTCACCATCGAAGGCTTGCCCGACGACTCGGTCTGCATCGGCGACCGCTATCAGATCGGCAGCGCCGTCTTCGAAGTCACTCAACCTCGCGTCACCTGCTATCGCGTCGGCATCCGCATGAATGAGCCCCGCATGCCTGCGTTGCTCACCTCCAGCGGCAAGCCTGGCTTCTACCTGCGCGTCCTCCAAGAGGGCGACGTAGGCGCCGACGACGAAATCACAAAAATCGCAGAGGCAAGGGAGCGCATGACGATCGCAGAGATCAACGCGCTCCTCTATTCGCCCAATCATCCGCGCGACCGGCTGGAACGCGCATTGCGCATCGGCGCGCTTTCATCCGGATGGCGCTGGTCGTTTGAGGCGCTACTGAAGAACCCCAGCACCGGCGGCGAAAGTGGAAACGCCGGCCTTGCGCCAACCGTCGCGTCGCATCCTGCCGCGCCCGGATTTCGGCCGCTCTCCGTCACCGCAATCGATCAGGAATCCGCGGACGTCCTCTCCGTAACCATGCAGAGCCCCGATGGCCAGCCGCTGCCGAACGCTTTCCCCGGCCAATACGTCGTCCTGCGTCTTCGGCCTGCGACGGCTGGCCCGCCGCTCTTTCGCAGCTACTCACTGTCAGGTCCCCTCTCGACAGAGCGCTATCGAATCAGCGTCAAGACCGAGTCCAATGGCGTGGCTGGAAACTGGCTCAAAGGACATCTCTGCGTGGGTGATGTTCTCGACGTCAGCTCGCCGCGCGGCAGCTTCATTCTGCAGCCCGGAGAAGGGCCGGTGGTCTTGCTCAGCGCCGGAATC
>DATAUH010000104.1:0-31654 GCA_036268375.1 Bryobacteraceae bacterium
TTTTCAACTCGAACGTCGCTTCGCCTCCAGGTCTTGGGTTCGTTTTTTCAAGTAACCGGCGAAACGCAGCCAAACCGCCCCGCAGTTCGTTTTTCGACCTGCTCAACACCCGGGATTCACCAAAGCGCCTTCGTCCATCCGGGAAATCACCCCACACGTGTACCGCGAGTTCGTTTTTTCAACCAGCGATAGCCAACATGACTTTGCCGAGTTCGTTTTTTCAAATTCCAAGTCTTGATTTCCGAGCTGCGGCATAGGCGCCGCACCAGTCCCCAGTTCCGCCTTGCTTTCAGCGATCTACAGCCTGGCGCCGCGCGTGCAACTACCCTTGCCGGACCTCAAAACATGCAGGCGGTGCTGCAAGCGGAGCTGGACATCCTTCGTTACTTGATCGCGCACCTCGACGCCCGCGACACCATCGAAGGCATCGAAAAGTGGTGGCTGCCCCAGGAGCGCCGTTACGGCCTCGCCGACATCGCCGCCGCGCTGACCCAACTCGAAGACAACCACCTGGTCCGCGTCTGGACGTCAACCTCCGCCCGCCCTGTCTACGGACGCGACGCCACCCCAGAAGCGCTCTCGAACTTTCTGGAAATTCTCGTAGCTTAAGGCCGATCAGTCGAAACCGCCGGTCAGAGACGCACAGTCAGCCTTATTCTGACTTCCTCGACTTCTGACTCCGTCGACTCCCAAATCCCGCAAGGGATTCAAGTGCGCAGCCCTTACCGGATCTTCGGCGGAGGAACCGGCGACCCAATGCCGTACTTCTCAATCGTGCGCGTCTTCATGTTGTAGACATCGCCCAGCGAGAGCACGTAATAGGGTTTCTCCCACGGTTGGTACAGGTGCTTGTTATCGTGAACCGCAACCTTCCACTTGCCGATCACTTCGAACCGGTCTCCCGTCACCACGATCGCGGTGCCTTCCGAAAGCCCGATTCCCAATAGGTTCGGATACTTCTTGATCACCGGGATAATATCGTCCCAGCGGTTGCGCGTATTGATGTGCTGATCAATCGCCGACTTGCGCAGAAACGCAAACCCGTGCTCATGCTCGGGCTCCGGCGTCATCACAATCTCCGAGCCTGCCACCGCGCCGCGCACCAGATAATCGCCCTGTATCGACGCCCCGGCCGAGCTCCCGCCAATCACGCCGCCGCGGTCCAGCACCGCGTGAAATTCCTTCAGCGTGAGCGTGTTCGCATACGAGTCGACAACGTTCCACTGCCGCCCGCCGTCAAACCACACGCCCTTCGCGTCGCGCAGCACCTTCGCGAACTCTTCCGTGTTCGCTTCCTTCGGGTCGTGCGTGTGCAGCATGTATACGTTAGTCGCGCCCCGCTTCTTCCAAGTCGCGAGCACCTGCTCTTCCTTGTAGACCTTCCAGCTTCCGTCCTGGTTCTTGTTGCCGCCGGCCGTCGGCACCACCACAATCTTCGCGTTCAGCCCGCCGGCCTTGTTAATAAATGTCTCGAAAATCCCCGTACCCTCGTCGGAGCCGCCGCCCTGTATCACCAAAGTCCCATGCGCCGGACCATATTCCGGCTCCTGAGCCATAAGCGCCGCGACCGGCAAAACGGACGCGAGAATCAGATTCATCGTGATGTGTTTCATAGTTTTTTTGGCATCGAAGAAATGAACTCTGTCGCGGTCGGCGTGAAGGGTCGAACGCGGCCCTTTGTGATATTCACGTTCGCCGCCGGTAGTTGAATCGAGGGGGATGTTCGCCGGCCGCCTACTCTCCGCAACCGCGCTTCATCCACAGGTTTTAAGTGAGAATACTGCATTCCTCCGGCCCCGTCAACATCGCGCCAACCGCTCTCATGCGACCGTACGCCAGCGTCCGCTGCGCGTGGGGAACTTCCGTATGCCAGTGCTACAATCGATTCCGGCGCTGCTCTCTCGCGTGCGCCCGGCATGACGTTGCGCGAAATTGACGACGCCTTGGCTGCCTGGAACGATCGGCTCTCAGCGGCGGCGCACAACCTGATGGACCTCCAGTCGGAGCCCACCTATCAGTGCCTCACCGGAACCGGCGGCGTCGCCAAAGTTAAACTGCAAGGCGCAAGCGCCGCCCGCGTCGAACCCGCTGTCGGCGCCATGACCAATGTCTTCCAGCACTTCGGTCTGCTGAACGAAACCATCGACCGCGCCGGCCGCCTCCGCCGCGATGTGCCCACCCTCTTCGGCGCCGAATCCAAAATCCGCGAGATCTACGAACTGCTCGCCGGCAAATCCATCCGCCTGCCCGCCGTCGACGTTCCCTTCGAACAACGCACGCTCCTTAGCGGCGTCGAAAACGTCGAGTTCATCTCGCCCGGCAACCTGCTCGAAATCATGGTCCGCGCTTTCCAGGCCGCGCGCGACGCGGTCGTCGCCGTCGATGCCGCTTGGAGCAAACTCGGCGCCTCTCTCGGCAACGCCGCCGCTCGCATTCGATCGCTACGCATCCGCGCAGGCTCCATCAACGGTTCATGGTTGGCCGATCTCGACGCTGCCGAACGCGCGCTTCGCGATGCGCGCTCCAAACTCCAGTCCGATCCTCTCAACGCCGCCACGGGTGCGCAGGATCGCATCTTGCCGCTGCTCGACCGCGTGGAACATGGGGTGGAGATTCGCGAACGTCTTCTGCAACAGATTGCCGGCGGTCTCTCCGCTGCCCATGGCAAGCTCGACAACCTTGCGGCGCTGCACCAGGAAGCCGTCGACGCTTCCGCCGAAGCCCGCCAGAAAATCGCCGGCGCCGAATCGCTCCCCGCGCCTCTCCCCGCCGACAAAGTCGAGGCCCTCCGCGTCTGGCTCGGGCGCCTCGAAACCCGCTATCACGAAGGAATCCTCGAACCGGTCGCCATCGGCCTGCGTAATTGGAACACGGCAGCCGAAAACTGCGTATCCGAAGAAGGAGCAATTCGCGACGCCAACCGCGGCCCCTTGGACGCCCGCAATGAACTGCGTGGGCGCCTGGACGCATTGAAAGCGAAGGCTCGCGCGTATGGAGTCGCCGAAGATGATGGCTTGGTCGAACTGGCGCAGGAGGCGGAAAAGCTGCTCTATCAGCGGCCCGCCGTCATCGATCGCGCCGCGGCTTTAGTCAAAGCCTACGAAAGAAAGCTCAACGGACCCAAATGAACGGCGCTCCCTGCCAACAGAGAGGATGCAACGGCGTAATCGAGGATGGCTACTGTAACATTTGCGGACACGCCGAAGCCAAAGCAGTCACGGCCCATGCCCTAGCCGCCACTGCCCCAGCCACCGCACCCGCCTCGGCGCGCGCGTCGTTCTCCTCCGCGATAACCACCGGCACGGGTTCCACGCCCGTAAGCCGCTCCGGCAAAGGCACTCGCCGCACCAGCCACTCCACTTCGCGCACCTCGCGCAAGCAGCTCGGCGCCGGTCTCATCACGCTTCCCGATCTGCCTTCCATCGAGCCCGAACGCGCCATCATGCTCGACCCCAAGGTGCCCGAGCGCAAGCGGTTCTGTGCCCGTTGCGATTCGCCCTTGAAACGCGAAGCCGGCTTCTGCGGAAAATGCGGCGCCCGCTATAACTTCGTCCCCGCACTACACCCCGGCGACCTTGTCTCCAATCAATACGAGGTCCGCGGCCCCATCGCCTTCGGCGGCCTCGGTTGGATCTATCTCGGCTTCGACCGCATCCTCTCGCGCTACGTCGTGCTCAAAGGCCTGCTCAACACGCAGGACGAATCCGCCGCCGCGGCCGCCGTCGCCGAGCGCCAATTTCTGGCTGCGGTCAAACACTCCAACATCGTCGGCATCTACAACTTCGTACAGAACGGCGGCGAAGGCTTCATCGTAATGGAGTATGTGGGCGGAAAAACGCTCAAACAGATTCGTCAGGAACGCGGTCCGCTGCCTCCAGCCGAAGCCGTCGCCTACATCCACCGCATCCTCTCCGCCTTCGCGTATCTCCACCGCGCCGGCCTGGTCTATTGCGACTTCAAGCCCGACAACGTCATGGTCGAAAAGGACGACGTCAAGCTTATCGACATGGGCGGCGTCCGCCGCATCGACGATCTCAAAGGCGACATCTACGGCACCGTTGGCTACAGTGCGCCCGAAGCCGCGGAAGGTCCCACGGCCGCGTCCGATCTCTTCACCGTTGGCCGCACTCTGGCAGTGCTGCTCACTGAAATTCACGGCTTCTCGAAAGAGCATCTCTATACCCTGCCTAACGTGCAGGAAGCGCCCGTCTTCGCCAATCAGGAATCGCTCTATCGCGTCCTCTTAAAGGCCACCGCGCAACACTCCGACGATCGCTTCGAAAGCGCCGACGATATGGCGGAGCAGCTCCTCGGCGTCCTGCGCGAAATCGTCTCCATCGACACCGGCGTCCCCCGTCCCTCCCCCAGCGTCTTCTTCGGCGGCGACCTGCTTAGCTTCCACACCGCCGATGGCCTCGAACAGATCTACGCCGATCATCGCTACCTGCCCGTGCCCTCGTTCGACATGACGGATCCGGGGGCCCAAGCGGCCGCCGCGGGCGACGCGCTGGGCGATCCGTTCCGCCGCGCCAACGCGCTCCGCGTAGCCTCCGCGCAATTCCCCAAGTCCCGCGAAGTCCCGCTTCGTCTGGCCGCGGCTCTCATCGATGGGGGCGAGTTCGCCGATGCCGTCGCGCAGCTCAAACGCCTCGCCGAACAAGATGCATGGGACTGGCGCGTCCTCTGGTTTCAAGCCCGTATGAAGATGACCGAGCGCAATTTCGCGGAGGCCCGCAAACTCTTCGACCAGGTCTATTTCGATCTGCCTGGCGAACTCGCGCCCAAACTCGCGCTCGGCGTAGCCGCGGAGCTTTCGAGCGAATGGAGTCTCGCCATCAGTATGTACGATCTGGTTTCGCGCACCGATCCCGGCTTGGTCTCCGCGGTCTTCGGCCTCGCGCGCTGCCATCATGCAAAGGGCGAGCGCCAGGCCGCGGTCACCGCGCTCCATCGCATCCCGCCGTCGTCGGCCATGTACACGTGCTCGCGCGTCGAAGCCGCGCGCCTGCTCATCGAACGCAATCACACCACGCCCACCGCGGGCGAACTCGCCGAGGCCTCCGCCGTCACACAATCGCTGGCGCTCGAAGGCCGCAGCAAACACACGCTCGATAGCCACATCTACCGCGCTGCGCTCGATCTGATCACCTCCGGTGCAGTAAAAGAAGATCGCGCCGTCGCCGTTCTGGGCGGCCCTCTGCAAGAGCCAGCGTTGCGCCGCGGCCTCGAGATCTCGCTACGGTCCATGGCGCGGATGGCGGCTAGCGTCGAAGAGCGCGTACGCCTGGTAGACCACGCCAATCAGGTTCGCCCGCGAACCCTGGTTTAACCTATGCAATGTCCTCAATGCGCCGCCGACATTCCGGATGACGACATCTTCTGCGAAGCCTGCGGCGTCCGCGTCAATACCGAAGCCGATCCCGCGGCCTGCTCTTGCGGCGCTCGCTCCACTGAAATCGATGACGACGGCTTCTGCACCCGGTGCGGCAAGCGCGTCCGCCGCCCCGCCAGCGACCGCATCGAAATCACGCTCTCACCGCTGTGCGCCGCCGTCTGCGATCGCGGCAAACGCCACGCCCGCAATGAAGATCGCGCCGGAGCGCTGCAGGTCGGCAACAGCTACGCACTCGTAGCCTGCGATGGCGTCTCCGCGTCGCGTGAATCCGAACTCGCGTCGGGCGCCGTGGTTGCGTCCGTCTCCGAATCGCTCTCGCGCGCGCTCAGTGAAGGCCAGGCGCATGATGCGCAGGCTCTGATGCGCGACGCCATCGCCGCCGCAGCCGCGTTGCTGGCCGCACAAGCGCCGCATGAGGGCGATGACAACCCGCCATCCACTACTGTCGCAGCCGCGCTCGTCGCCGATGGCTACGCCACCGTCGGCTGGGTCGGCGACAGTCGCGTTTACTGGATCAACCGCGATGGCGCGCGTCAATTGACCAGCGACCACTCGTGGATGAACGACGTCGTCTCCGCCGGCAAAATGACAGCCGAGGAAGCCGGCAAAGCTCGCGAAGCCCACGCCATCACGCGCTGGCTGGGAGCGGATGCGGGCGAAAACGCTGCTCCCGATACGGCGCGCATTCCCGTCAATGAAGAGGGCGTCCTGCTGCTGTGTACCGATGGTCTTTGGAACTACGCGCCCACGCCTGAAGAGATGACGCGCCTCATACACGAAGCGAATGGCGAAGATGGCGACGCGCTCACGACCGCTCGCAACCTGGTCCACTTCGCCAATGAAAAAGGCGGCCAGGACAACATCACGGCCATTGTGCTGCGCTGGAAGCCGCCGGCGGAAGAAGATCAAGTAACGGAGTAACGATGGCCAACGAGTTCAAAGCCGACGTTTTTCAGAACGCATACCTGCCCGCGGGCGCCAATGAAGTTCACGCCATCATGACCGTCACTGCCGGTGAAGCCACCTCCGCTAATACCACTGGCCGCATCTTCGGCATACTCTGCGACGTCTCCGGCTCTATGGAAGGCGGTAAAATCACCGCCGCCAAAACGGCCATGACCAAGCTGGTCGAAATGCTGCCTGAAGGCTGCACCTTCTTCATCGTCGCGGGTTCGGACAAAGCCAATCTCATCGTGCCCGTGTGGCAAGCCACCCCCGCCAACAAGCAGCGCGCCCTCGCCGCGATTCGCGACCTGAAGGCCTACGGCGGCACCATGATTTCGACATGGCTGCAGTCCGCGCTCGAACAGTTTTTCGTCGCGCCGGGCGCGATGAAACAGGCGCTGCTTCTCACCGACGGCCAGAACGAAAAAGAGGACGCCGCCGACCTATACCAGGCGCTCATCGACTGCGAAGGCGTCTTCCAATGCGATTGCCGCGGCGTCGGTACCGACTGGGAGGTCGAACAACTGCGCACCATCGCCAGTAAGCTGCTCGGCACCACCGACATCATTCCCTGGGCCGCGCAGATGGAGGTCGATTTCCGGACTATTCTGGAGAAGGCGCTAGCAAAAAACGTGGGCGACGTGCTCCTGCGCCTCTGGACTCCACAGGGCGCTAGCGTGAAATACTGCAAACAAGTCAGCCCCGAGATTGTCGACCTCACTTCGCGCGCCCGTCAAACCAAAACGCAAGTGCGTGAATATCCTACCGGCGCCTGGGGCAAGAACGAATCGCGCGACTTTCACTTCTGCATCGAGGTACAGCCCGGCGCGGTCGGCGATGAAGTCCTCGCGGGACGCGCCAGCCTCATCTACTTTCAGAACAACGTCGAAAACAAAATCGCCGAAGCGCGTATCCTCGCTGTCTGGACCGACGACGAAGCCAAGTCCACCAAAATCGACCGCGTGGTGGCACACTACACCGGCCAGGCGGAGCTTGCGCAATCCATTCAAGATGGCCTCGACGCCCGCGCCAGCGGTGACGAAGACCGCGCCACGGCGCTATTAGGCAAAGCCGTCAAAATCGCGCACGATTCGGGCAACGAGGCTACCGCCAAACTGCTACGCACTGTCGTCGACGTCGAAGACGCCGAAACCGGCACCGTGCGCTTGAAGAGATCGGTGGCAAAAGAGGACGCCATGGCGCTCGAAACGCGCTCCACCAAAACGGCGCGCATCGTGAAAGGCGGATAAGCGGATATCGATATGCCAACCTACGCGTGTCCCAAAGGACATCAATCGTCGGAATCGGATTTCTGTTCGGAGTGCGGCGCCAAAATCACCGCTGAGCCCATCGCGCTTGCGGCAGACGGCGCCCGCGCGGACTCTTCGCAAACCTGCCCCGATTGCGGCGCGGCCCGACCGCGCGACAGCGGCATTTTCTGCGAAGTCTGCGGCTACAACTTCGAGACCCAGGCTCACGGTGAGCTTCCGCTCACTACCACGCCTGCTCCGGAGCCGGAACCCTCCACCACCGCCGCGCCCATTCGTCCACTTGCGCAATGGACACTGCTTGTCACGATAGATCCTTCGCTGCGCGAGACCGGCAGCCCCGACGCGCCGGTTGGCGTCGGACCGTTCACCATCCATCTCGATAAGCCCGCCAGCCTGATCGGCCGCAAGAGCGCATCGCGCGGCATCTTCCCCGAAGTCCCGCTCGATTTCGACGACGCCGTTTCCCACCGCCACGCTCTGATAGAGATCAATGGCGATGGCGCGCTCATGATTCGCGATATCGGCGCCGCCAACGGGACTCGTTTAAACGGCAAAGATGTCGAGCCCATGGTGGATTTTCCCTTGCAGGACGGCGATGCCATCACGCTTGGCCACTGGACCCGCATTACCGTGAAGGCAGGGAACTAGAGGGTCTATGGCCAGCGCAATCATGCAAACCGCTCCGCCCCGTCCGCCAGTGCGCCACGTGTCGCACTGGAACACGCCTCGCATCTTGCGCGCTGGCCGCCTGTCGCTGTTGATCCTGGACTTTGTAATGCTCGCCGCGGCGTGGGGCGTGACCAGCGTGCATCGCGAAGCCATGAAGACCGTCGGCAAGAACGCAGCCCCCAGCATCATCGCTGCGCAGCACATCAAAGCCGCGATCGCGGACATGGATGCCGAGGCTGCAAACGAATTGCTCGACCCGCCCGGCGCCATCACCGAATCGAACGACGCCTACGAAGCCCGCCGCATCGAAGCCGCCAAAACGTTGATCTCAGCCGCCGAGAACATCACGTACGGCGAGGACGAACGCGGACCGATTGCGGCGCTACAGGTCGGCATCGGGACTTATGAGCGTCTGATTCAACGCGCGCGCGATCTGCACGAACGCAACGATCCGAAATATGTCGAGGCGTATCGCGACGCCGCTAAACTTCTCGACGCGACGCTGCTGCCGGCCGCCGAAACGCTCGACAAAGCGAACACCGAAGTTCTGGAGCATACGTATCGCGAGCAGGCGGGGCACTCCTCTTCTTCGCAATCGCTCTTCGTTTTCTGCGCCGTGATGCTGGTGATGGCGCTCGGATGGATGCAACTCTTTCTCACCAAGCGCATGCGGCGCGCGATCAATCCGCAACTGCTGCTCGCCACCGTCGTCGCGCTCTTTTGGCTCTCGAGCACGCTGGGCGCTTACGCCGTTGAACGCCGGCAACTGAAGGTCGCGCGCGAAGACGCCTTCGATTCGATTCACGCTCTGTGGCGCGCCCGCGCCGATGCCTACTGGGCGAATAGCGACGAAAGCCGCAGCCTGCTCGACCCCACGCATCTCGCCGACCATGAGCGCGACTTCGCGGGTAAAATCGACGCATTCGCCAAAGCGCCCGCCGGCATGAAACTCGAGGAACTGCCGCAGGCGGAGCGCAGCGGTATTAGCGTGAAGGGCTTTACCGGCTATCTGGCCGACGAGTTCAACAACATCACGTTCCGCGGTGAACGGGAAGCGGCCGTGCTGGCGCTGACGCGGTTCAACGACTATCTCGCCGTCACTCGCGAAGTACGCCGACTGGATTCCACCGGCCACCATCGCGACGCGATCGCGCTCGGTACAGGTACGGAGTCCGGCCAATCCGATTGGGCCTTCGACCGATTGGACCAGGCGTTGGGCGCCACCATCGACATCAACCAGACGGCCTTCGACAATGCAGTGACGAACGGATTCTCCGCGCTCGAAGGCGTCGATTTGAAGGCCGCAATCCTGGCGGCCATCATCGGCGTATTGGCGTTTCTGGGACTCGCGCCGCGGATACGCGAGTATCAATAGCCGCCGTTCGAAAAACGTTACACTGGTTGTTCTTCGCCGTGAACGCCGTCGAATTTGAGCAGGTTTCGAAAAGTTACTCGATCTACGATGCGCCCTCCGGTCGCTTGCAGGAGCTTCTCACGCTCAACCGCGTGCAGCGCCACCGCGACTTTTGGGCGCTGCGCGATATTTCGTTCGAAGTGAAGCGCGGCGAAACCTTTTGCGTCGTCGGCGAAAATGGCTCGGGAAAAAGCACGCTGCTGCAGATCGTCGCCGGCATCCTGCAGCCCTCGAGCGGCCGCGCCGCTATCAACGGCCGCGTGTCTGCGCTGCTCGAACTCGGCGCCGGCTTCAATCCGGAGTTCAGCGGGCGCGACAACGTGTATCTGAATGCCTCGATTTTGGGCTTCAACAAACGCCAGATCGATAGCCGCTATCGCGACATCGAAAACTTCGCCGAAATCGGTGAATTCATCAACCAGCCGGTGAAGACATACTCGAGCGGCATGGCCGTACGTCTCGCATTCGCGGTCGCGATCCATGTCGACCCGGAGGTTCTTCTGGTCGATGAAGCTCTCGCGGTCGGCGATATCTACTTCCGCCAGCGCTGTATGCGCAAAGTGCACGAACTGCGCGGTCGCGGCGTAACGGTGCTCTTTGTCTCGCACGCCACCGCCGACGTAAAAGCCCTCGGCGACCGCGTGATGTGGCTTGATCACGGGCGCGTCGTCGAAGTCGGGCAGCCGGACGGCGTGATTTCGCGCTACCTTGCGGCAATGTCCGCGAAAGATTCCAGCTATCGCCGGCATGAGGTCGAAACTCACATCGGCGGAGCCTCGCGCGCCCCGCTGCGAGCGCCCGAAGTGGTCGAAACCATCCCCAATATCGATGGGCGCCACGGCGATGGACGCGCCAAGATCATCGGCATCGCGGTTCTCGACGAAAATGGTTTCCCGCTACACATGCTGGAGCCGTCGTCGCGCATTCTGGTGCGCATCAGCGTACGCGCCGAAGCGTCGCTGCGCATGCCGAATGTCGGATTCATGCTGCGCAATCAGCTCGGCATCGATTTCGCGGGCGTCAACAGCGCACGCGAAGGTTACGAGATCGAACCGCTGCAGGCGGGCGACGTGATCACCGTAGATTTCTACCTCGACCTGCCCGAACTTTATCCCGCTTCGTTTTCGTTCTCGCCCGCCGTTGCCGATGGCCCGCTCGATGCGTATTCGATGTGCGATTGGATCGACAACGCCGTCACGCTGCAGATGAGCCGCTCCGAAGGCGAAATTTATGGCTACATGCATCTACCCTGCCGCATCGAAGTGAACGCCCCGGCGCTGGAGAAGACCGTTGGCTGAGTTCACAGGCGAACGCGTCATCCCGGGTCAGGTCGATATCGATCTTTTTAACGAACACATGGCGCGGTATGCGTTTGCAGCGCGACTGGCACGCGGGAAACGCGCTTTGGACGCAGGCTGCGGCGCTGGCTACGGCTCCGCGGAATTGGCGCGAGCCGCTCAAAACGTAGTCGGCGTCGATGTTGCGGCCGATGCGATTGAATATGCGCGCGCTAACTACGCCGTGCACAACATCGCGTTCGAACAGGCCTCCTGCAGCGCGTTGCCGTTCGACGATGCGTCGTTTGACCTGGTAGTCGCTTTCGAAGTGATTGAACATCTCGCCGACTGGCGCGACTTTCTTCTCGAAGCGCGGCGCGTGCTCGCGCCTAACGGGCAATTCATCGTCTCCACGCCCAACAAACTCTACTACAGCGAATCGCGTGGAGCAGAGGGCGAGAATCCGTTCCACGTTCACGAATTCGAATTCGCCGAATTTTACGAGGAACTGCGCAACGTCTTTCCGCACGTGTCAATGTTTCTTGAAAACCATGTGGAGGGAGTGACGTTCCGGCCTCACGAAGCCAGCAACACCGCCGAAGTCCGGGTGGAATCGAGCGGCGCAGCGCCCGAAGAGTCGCACTTCTTCGTCGCAGTCTGCGCGCCTCGTCCGCAGCTTGGAAATCCAACGTTCGTCTACATTCCCAACGCGGGCAATGTACTGCGTGAACGCGAGCGCCACATCGCTCTGCTGGAACAGGAACTGGCGCAGAAGAATCAGTGGCTCGAAACCGCGAAAGGCGCACTGGCGGACCTGCAGCAGGAGCATGAAAAGCAGACGGCCGAATTGCAAAAGAGCAACGCGTGGGCCGAGGACTTGAATCGACAGGTGACGGAGCGTGGCGCTCGTATCGTCGCGCTGCAGCAAGAACTCGTCACGGTTTCCACTGGCTACGCGGCCAAGGTGAAATCGCTCGAAGAAGATATCCGCGAAAAGACGCAATGGGCCATCGAAGTTGAAACCAATCTCAAGGCCGACGTTGCGCGGCAAACCGCCGAACTAGTGAGGGCCGTGGACGCGTTGCATCAAACCGAAAAGGAGTTGAACGACCGCACCACGTGGGCCCGCAGCCTCGAAAGCGAACTGAACGCCACGCGTGACCAGGTGACGCTCTATCGCCAATCGCGATGGGTGAAACTGGGGCGCAAGGTGGGGCTGGGTCCGGCGTTGCCGCCTAATTGAGATGGCGCTGCTGAAGCGGATCCTCCGCGCTCTTCCCCTGCTTTTGCTTTCGCCGTTTCTGATCGCAATCAGCGCACTCGCAATTGCAATCTCCGATCTGTTCCGTCCGCGCAAACGCATTTACCTCCGCCCCCGCACCGCTGCCGGGCCAGGCACGCCAGCCTCCGCGGTCATTCCGAATTGGAACGGCCGCGACCTGCTGGAAAAATACCTGCCGTCGGTTGTCGAAGCGTTCTCCGGCAATTCCGAAAATGAAGTGATCGTGGTCGACAACGGATCCACGGATGGTTCCGCCGACTTCGTGCGCGAACACTTTCCGCAAGTGAAGATCGTCGCGCTCGATCGCAACCTCGGCTTCGGTGGCGGCTCGAATGCGGGCTTTCGATCTGCAAAAAATCGCGTGGTGGTGCTGCTCAATAGCGACATGCGCGTCGAGCCCGATTTCCTCGCGCCACTGTTGGAAGGCTTCAGCGATCCCGACGTGTTCGCCGTCTCCTGCCAGATCTTCTTCAGCGACCCGGCGAAGCTGCGCGAAGAGAGCGGTCTGACGCAAGCCTGGTGGGAAGATGGCGGCCTGCGCGTGCGCCATCGCATCGACGATGGAGTGACGGATCTCTTCCCGTGCTTTTACGGCGGCGGCGGCTCCTGCGCGTTCGACCGCGAAAAGTTCCTGGAACTGGGCGGCTTCGATTCGGTTCTGGAGCCGTTCTATCTCGAAGACACAGACCTCGGTTACATGGCGTGGAAGCGCGGCTGGAAGGTGCTCTATCAACCGCGCAGCATCGTGTTTCATGAGCACCGCGGCACCATCGGCAAACGCTTCCGCGAAGACTACATTCAGGCGGTGCTGAAGAAAAACTTCCTGCTGTTTTGCTGGAAGAACATACATGAATGGAGCAAACTCGGCCCGCATTTTCTCTTCGCGTGGGCCGGCGCGCTCATCGGCGTGCTGTTTGGCGATGCGTATGGACGTCCGAACCTTCCCGCGATCTGGCGCGCGTTCTGCCAATTGCCCGGCGCCTTGCGAGCGCGGCGCCGCGCCCAATCGCTCTCCACAATTTCCGATAGCGAGGCCTTCCGGCGTCCGCTCGGCGGCTATTATCGCGACCGGTTCGATGCGTTTGAGCGCGATCCTTCGCCGCTGCGCGTTCTGTTCGTTTCGCCGTACCCGATCTGTCCACCCGTGCACGGCGGCGGCGTCTTCATGTATCAAACGCTGCGGGAGATGGCGAAACTCGCGGAAGTGCACGTCGTCGAGTTGCTGGATTGGCCATACCAGGAAGAGGACAACCTGGAACTGCGCGAGTTTTGCGCTTCGGCAGAGTGGCTGGTGCGGCCGAGCGGTAAGCCTCGCGACATGGGTTCGCTGGCGCCGTATGCGGTGCGCGAGTTTAACAATTCAGACCTGGAGTGGTTGATTCACCGGCAACTCTATACGAAGCGCATCGACGTATTGCAACTGGAGTACACGCCCATGGCGCAGTACCGAGGCGCGTTTCGACGAATCGTGACGGCGCTGTTTGAGCATGACGTCTACTTCCAATCCGTGGGCCGCGCCTTCGGACATCAAATCGGCGCCGTGGGCGAAGTGAAAGCGCGCGTCGAGTACTTGCGCGCTCTTCGCTACGAGTTACGCGCGCTTCCGCCCTTCGACCAGGTGCAGATGTGCACGCCCGCCCAACGCGATTACCTGCTTGAGTTCCGGCCGGAGTTGAAGAGCAAACTGCGCGCCGGCTTGCGCGCCGGCATCGATACTTCACGTTATGAGTTCCGCCTGGCCGGCCGCGAGCCGTTAACGATGCTTTTTATCGGCAGCTTCCGGCATGATCCCAATCGCGTGGCGCTCGATTGGTTCATTCGCGAAGCCCTGCCGATCATTTTGAAACGCGAACCGCGCGCGCGACTGGTGGTGGCGGGCTCCGATCCGCCGCCGGCGCACGCATATGCCGACTACGCCGGGAATATGGACATGCTCGGGTTCGTCGACGATATTCGCGAGCCCTTGGCGAGATACGCGCTCTTCATTTGCCCGATCTTGAGCGGCTCCGGCGTGCGCGTGAAGTTATTGGAGGCGTTCGCGGCCGGAATACCGGTGGTGTCGACGCGCGTAGGCGCGGAGGGCCTTGCAAAAGAGGATGGCGCAATCTGTGCGCTCGCTGATGACCCTGAGCAGTTCGCCGAGCGTGTGCTCGCGATGCTCGCCAATCCCGATGCAGGCGCCCAAATGGCTGTGCAAGCGCGCGCCGAAGTGGAAGCGCATTGGGATATGCACGCGATCACACGCAAACTGGTAGAAGGCTATACGGAAATCGTGCGCGCCAAACGTGAACTTGATGTCGTTTCACGCACGGGCAGCGCGAGCGAATTGTGAGAGCCTGATTACTGTGGTGGTAGATCCGGCCGCTGTCACGCACCGCGAACGCGCGCGGGAACTGGTGGTGAAGTATGGTTGGAACTCGACCGCGTATCAGATTCTGAATCCCGGCATCGAGTATTGGTTCTCTTCCGCGTGGCCCGCAATGGCTGCATACGTTCGCCGCGGCAACATGATCGTGGTCGCGGGCTCGCCAATCTGCGTCGACGGGGCGCTGCCCGAGGTCTGCCGCGAGTTCGAACAGTTTGCGCGCATGCAAGGCTGCCGCGTCTGCTATGTGTGCGCGGAGGAGCGTCTGCTGGCGGCGCTCGAGAGCGCGGGCCGGCACGCCGCAATTGCAATGGGCGCGCAGCCGGTATGGGCGCCATCGCACTGGCCGCAAATCGTGCGGGAGCGGGCTTCGCTGCGGGCGCAATTTTCGCGTGCGCGAAACAAAGGCATTGAGATCGAAGAAATCGAATCGGTTTCGGCCGCGCATGATCCGAACTTGCGGCGCGTCTTGGAGGATTGGATTCGCGGACGGCGTCTACCGCCGCTGCATTTTCTGGTGGAACCAAACGTCCTCGATGGCGAACTGGTGGATCGCAAGGTATTGGTCGCGCGCCGCGACGGAAAGGCAATCGCGTTTCTGGTGGCCTCGCCCGTGCCCGCGCGCAACGGATATCTGGTGGAGCTGTTGGCGCGCTCCGGCGAGGCGCCGAACGGAACCAGCGAACTGCTGATCGACGATGCAATGGCGCGATTCGCGGCCGCCGGCTGCGAATACGTCACCCTGGGGCTGGTGGCGCTGGCGCACGCTTCCGACGATGCGATCGCGCGACACCCATTGTGGCTGCGGGCAATGATGCGGTTCGCGCGCGCCCACGCCAACCGCTTCTACAACTTTCGCGGACTGGAACGCTTCCGGCTGAAAATGGGGCCGGAGCGTTGGGAAACAATCTACGCCGTCTCGAACGAGCCGCGCTTTTCACTTCGCACTCTTTACTCGATCGGGGGAGCCTTCGCCGGCATTTCGCCCTGGCGGGCGATCGCGATAGGCCTCGGCAAGGCGATTGGCGATGAGGCACGCACCCTGACGCGCCCGAAAAGGACAGGCTAGAGTTCTGACATCGTGCGGCGCATTTGCACTACGCCTGTCGGGGAATAGATCCATGAGCGGAATCCAGTTTGTTACCGATGAGAGGGCCGCAAGGTGGAAGTCCAAATCGACCTAAAAAATACGGCACGGTGCTCGAGGATTTTTGAGACGGGCTGATTTCAGAATCACGCCGCAAAGAGAAGGGGACACCGCTCAAAAAGATCAAAGCGGACTTCGTAAAGCGCGGTCGTTTGCGTGAATAGCTATACCGTCGAGGTAAAGCCTGCCGCGCGGAAAGAACTCGAAGCGTTGCCGGATAACATTTTGGCTCGCATAATCCGAAAGCTCGAAGCTCTGGGCAACACTCCCCGGCCGGCAGGATTGCAAAAAGCTCAAGGGCTACAAAGATCAGTGGCGCGTTCGCGCCGGTGACTGGCGCGTGGTGTACGTGATTGACGACACCGCGAAAGTCGTGCGCGTGACGCGGACTGCACTCGCCGCGATGTCTACGGTAGAGGGTCTTCGATTCCTCCCTTAGCTGGCGGTGAGTTCCTGAGGGTCCTTCTCACGTTGCGGTAAGAGCCAAAGCGCTGGAACGTAAGGACGTTCCGGAGCGTCTGATATGCTGAACGATGACGCCCCAGATGCGCGCTAAAGTCCTGTTTTTCGGCATCTTAAAAGATATCGCCGGCTGCTCGGCGGAGGACGCCGAATTCCCCGATGGCGCCGACCTGCGGACGGTTTTCGAAAGTTACGCCACCCGTTTTCCGCGCTTGAAACAGATGGCGCCGAGCATTGTGGTGGCGCGCAACCAGCAGTTCGCACCGCTTACGGAAATACTGAGCGAAGGCGATGAAGTGGCATTTCTGCCGCCCGTGAGCGGCGGCATGGCGGCGCCTGCGCTGATGGATACCGCCGGCGAGGGGCACTATTTTTGCTTGACGCGGCATGCCATCGATTCGCGCTCACTCGCCGCGAATCTGCAAACGGGCGCGGAAGGCGCGGTCGTAACCTTTGAGGGCACGGTTCGAAATAATACCAAAGGGCGGCCGACGTTGTGTCTCGATTACGACTGCTACGAGCCGATGGCGCTCAAGATGATGGCGCAGATCGGGCGCGAAATTGCAGAATCGTATGCAGTGGAGCGTGTCGCAATAGTGCATCGGCTGGGGCGGATGCTGGTGGGCGAGACCAGCGTGGCGGTAATCGTCACGGCGCCGCACCGCAGGCCGGCTTTCGATGCGGCGCTCGAGGGTATCAATCGTCTCAAGAAGCTGGTTCCGATCTGGAAGAAGGAACACTTCGTCGATGGCGAGATTTGGGTGGAAGGAGAGTGGGACGCCAATGTACCGGTGGCCGGTTAGACTCCTATTCGCCGCGGCGCTGGGTGCATTCGGCATCGCCGCCTGGGCGCAGTTTCGAACCGAAGTGAAACTGGTGCGCGTAGTGGCAACGGTGAAGGACCCCTCCGGCCAGCTTGTCGGCACTCTGCAGCAATCCGACTTCACCATCGCCGATAATGGCGTACCGCAAGAGGTGAAGGTCTTCGCACGGCAATCCGACCAGCCGCTTTCGGTTGCGCTGATGATCGATACCAGCGGGTCCACGGCGAAGGATCTGCGCTTCGAGACGGATTCAGCCGCAAAGTTTGTGCGCGCGTTGCTGTTGGACAGTAATCCACACGACGCGGTGTCGCTGTGGGGATTCGATTACGACGTCCGCCAGGAGACGGGCTTCACACATCGGCTGGACCAGATCGAGTCCAAACTGAAGACGATCAAGGGCGACGCGGGCACGTCACTATTCGATGCGATCTGGTTCGCGTCCAAAGATTTGGAACCGCGCGAAGGACGCAAGGTGATGGTAATAGTCACCGATGGCGGCAACACCACCAGTTACCGTGATTCGCACCAGGCGCTGGAGGCCGCGCAACTGGCCGACGCGATCATCTACCCCGTTGTAGTCCTGCCGATCAAGAACGAAGCCGGCCGAAACATCGGCGGCGAAAATTTTTTGACGTTCATTGCGCAGGGAACAGGCGGCCGCGCATTCGTTCCCACGCTGGGAGCGCAGTTGGACAAGGCATTTCGAGACATCATCGCGGATCTGCGCACCGAATATGTGTTGGGCTACTATCCGCACAACGTGCCGCTGACCAAAAACCGCTGGCATACGCTGCAGGTCGGCGTGAAGCGTCCGGAATTGCAGGTGCTCGCGCGCAACGGCTATTATGGAGATTCGGACGCTCTGGCGGTTACCTCTACGCCCGAGCCGGGCGTGGCGCTGGCGGCCGCGAAGAAGTCCAAATAATAGGAGACTCCTACGGCACAACAGGGTGGAAAGGCGGCGCGCGCGCCCGAACATACGTTTGAAGAGGCCAAGTACTTGAAGAGCTTGATTGAGGGCTCAATGCTCGTGCGCGTCAAGATGATGGACGGAGAAGAAGTATCCGGCACCATCGAATATTACGACCAATCCTTCATCCGCCTGACGCGCGACGGCGCGCCGAATCTCTTCATTTTTAAACACGACATCAAATACATTCAGGAAGCGAGCTAACCCGGCTTTGGAATACGGGACGCTCGAGAAGGCAGTCGAAATCGCGCGTGAAGCGGGCGCGCTGATCGCCAATTATTATGAACGGCGCGTGCCGTTCGAGAGTAAAGGCGAATTCGACCTGGTGACGGCGGCCGACCGCGCATCGGAGAAGCTGATTGTAGAGCGGTTGCGCGCGCACTTTCCCTCGCACGGAATTGTGGCCGAAGAAGGCGGCGGCTACGAATCGCCATCGGAGTATCAGTGGTTCGTGGACCCATTGGATGGGACCACAAACTTCGCGCACAGTTTCCCGCTGTTCAACGTGACGATGGCGTTGGCCAAAGGCGACGATATCGTTACAGGCGTGGTGTTCGATCCGATGAAGAACGAGATGTTCACAGCGGAGCGCGGGTCGGGCGCATATCTGAACAACCGCCGCATTCACGTCTCGGGCGTCAAGCGGCTTGCGGAGAGCCTGTCCTCCACCGGTTTTCCCAGCCGGAAACGCCAACACAACGCCAACATTTACTTTTACTATCAGCTTGCGATGGCCTCGCACGGCGTGCGGCGCACCGGTACGGCCGCAATCGATATGGCCTACATCGCGAGCGGGCGCGCGGACTTTTTCTGGGAGTTCGGCCTGAAGCCGTGGGACATGGCCGCGGGCGTGCTGCTGGTGCAGGAAGCCGGTGGACGCGTTTCAGACATGCACGGAGCGAAGCACAGCGTCACCAAATCGGATAGCGTTCTGGCTGACAACGGCTTGCTCCACGGCGAAGCGCTCGAGATTTTCGGCGAACTCTTCCACGGCAAGATGCGGCATCCGCTGCCGCAGTTGGCGGGTATTTCAGAGTGAGGCGCGTTTAGACCGGCATACCGGCGCGCCACAGGATATAGCCCACAGCCTGCTTGACGTAGTTCCACTGTTCGCGCAACGGGTGCTGCGCAAGCTCACGCCGGGGCGATCCATAGACGGTGAGGCCGTAGGATTCAAGCATCTCTTTAACGCGGAAGATGTGATAGCCGTCGCTGACAACGATGACGGAATGCAATCCCATGCGCCGCATGATTTCTCCAGCGAGGGCGATGGATTCGACCGTGCTTTCGCCTTCGGTTTCGACCGAAATGGCTTCCGAGGGTACGCCGCGCGAGATCAGATACGAGCGGCCGACGCCGCCTTCCGTGAACACGGCATCGCCACCGGCGCCCCCTGTGGTGAGGATGCGAGGGGCGAGTTTCTGTTGATAAAGTTCCAAAGCGTGGTCGAGCCGCGCCCGCAGCACCGGCGAAGGACGTCCGTGATATTCCGCTGCGCCTAAGACTAAAATTACGCCCGCGGGCTGCGCTTCGTCGAGGTTGGATTGGCGTTCGATGCGAACGGAAAGATACACGACGTAGAACGTTACCGCCGCCAGCGCCGCCACCACCACGTTCGAAATTGTTCGTCTCACCCTATTCCACGCTTTATTCTAATTGTATGGTGGAGTTTGTCACCAGCGCCGCTAACCCGTTGTTGAAGGAGATTCGCCGGGCCGTGTCGCAGGGCGGATTGACACGGCAGGGGTGGTGCATCGCCGAATCGTTCCATCTGCTGGACGAAGCGCTGCGTAGCGGACGGGCGGTGGAAGCGATTGTTGCGGCGCAATCAGCGCTTGACGCGCTGGAGGCTCGCAACGCGCGCGTGCGCACGGTGGCAGTGCCGGATGCGCTTTTTCAGAGCATCTCCGCGACGGAGAACGCCCAAGGCGTGATGGCGCTGCTGGCGCCGCCGCAATGGGAGTGGGAGCAACTGCTATCGCAGCGTGCTCTGCTTTTGATATTGGACGGCGTGCAGGATCCCGGAAATGCGGGCACGATGTTACGAGCAGCGGAAGCGTTTGGCGCAAGCGGAGCGATTTTTCTGAAAGGCGCGGTGAGTCCGTATAATCCGAAAACGTTGCGCGCATCCGCGGGCTCAATCTTTCGCGTGCCGCTGTTGAATGGGATGGATGCGTCGGTCGTGAACGAAGTTTTGCGCGCAAGTAAGGCGCGAATTTACGCGGCGGCGCCATACCGGAACGATGCATCGTCGGCATTGACGAAGGTGGATTTGACGGAAAGCTGCGCGCTGGCAATCGGCAATGAGGCGCGCGGGTTGAGCGCGGAGATGCGGTCGGCGGCGCGCGAGATATCGATTCCGACTGCGGGCGTGGAGTCGCTGAATGCCGCGATGGCAGCGAGCATTCTGTTATACGAAGCGCGAAGACAGAGGTCGCTCGTAGCATGAGCCTATTCGACAATACGCCGCTGGCTGAGCCGTTGGATCGCGGAAACGCGAAGCGCCCGCTGGCAGAGCGCATGCGTCCGGAGCGCCTGGAAGACTACGTCGGACAAGAACACATTTTGGGTCCCGGGAAACCGTTGCGGCGCCAGATTGAACTCGACCAGTTGACCTCGATTATTCTATGGGGACCGCCTGGCGTGGGCAAAACAACGCTGGCGCGATTGGTTGCACGCGTGACCCGCTGCGAATTCATTCCGTTCAGCGCGGTGATGAGCGGCATTAAGGAAATCAAAGCGGTGATGGCGGATGCGGAGCGCTTGCGGCGCTTGGGCAAACGCACGATCCTCTTCATCGACGAGATTCACCGCTTCAATAAGGCGCAGCAGGACGCGTTTCTGCCCTATGTGGAACGCGGCGACATCATACTGATTGGCGCGACGACGGAGAATCCATCGTTTGAGGTGATATCGGCGCTGCTTTCGCGGTCGCGCGTGTATGCGCTGCGCGGATTGACCGTGCCGGAACTGATCGAACTACTGAAACGCGCGCTGCCGGTGATTGGACTCGCAGCCTCCGAGGATTTGCTGGAGCAGATTGCGATTTATGTCAACGGAGACGCGCGCCAGGCGTACAACACGCTGGAGGCTGCTGCGGCGGCTTCAGCAGATGGCGAGTTGACGGCCGCGGCGGTGCAGGACGCGATGCAGCGCAAGGTGCTGCTGTATGACAAAAAGGGCGAAGAGCACTACAACCTGATCTCCGCGTTGCACAAATCGGTGCGCTCGAGCGATGCGGACGCGGCGCTCTACTGGCTGACGCGGATGCTGGAGGCGGGAGAAGACAGGCTGTACATTGCGCGGCGGCTGATTCGCATGGCAAGCGAAGATATCGGCCTGGCGGACCCGCGCGCGTTGGAGCAAACGATCGCTGCCATGCAGGCCGTGCACTTCCTCGGAATCCCGGAAGGCGACCTGGCGTTGGCGCAGGCGGCGATTTATCTGTGCGCGGCGCCAAAATCGGACGCGGCGTACAGGGCGATGGGGCAAGTGCGCGCGGATGTGGAACGCACCAGCGCGGAACCGGTTCCGATGAATCTGCGCAACGCGTCGACGGGATACATGAAACAGTGGGGGTACGGCGAAGGGTATCAACACGCGCACAATTTCGAAGATGCGGTGGTGGATATGGAATGCCTGCCGCCTTCGCTTGCCGGACGCCAGTATTACTTTCCAACCGAACGCGGAATGGAAAAGCGAATTGCGGAACGGCTGGAAGAATTACGGCGGCTGCGGCGGCCTACTTCTTGATTTTCAGATCGAGCGTGACTTCCTTCTTGGAGTCGAACGGACTGACTACCTTGGCCGAGCTCCAGACGCCGTTGTATTGAGCCTTTAGCTCGTATTCGACATCGGGGCTGAGGCCATGGAAGAAATAAACGCCTTCTTTCTGCGTGACATACGAACGAATCTGGAGGTTTTTGGTGTTCTTGAGCTGCACTTCGGCGCCCGCGGCCGGGGCGCCGTCCTCGGTGGTCACCGTTCCTTGAACCGAACGGGTCTGGTCATCGCCCTTTTTCTTTTGCGCATTGAGGATCCCGACGGAAAGCATCGCAGGAAGCATCAGCGCCAGACAGATCGCTAAGGCGCGGCCACGTACAAGCTGGAAACGGCTATTAATGCCACTCCTCCTCGGACTCCTCTTCCTCTTCTTCAACAAAATCCTCGTCGTCATCGTCCTCCTCTTCATCCTCCTCAGTCGCTGCGGCGGACTCCAACTCGAGGGGATCTGTGCTCAGCACTTTCAGATCTGCCCCGCATTCGTCGCAACTAATCGAATCACCTTCGTCGATATCGTCCTCGTCAATGTCGATCACGGCGTCGCAAACCGGGCACTTGATCTGATCATCTACCGGCATTTCAATTTCCTCCCAGAATTTACTGATAGCTGAATTTCCGGCGTATTTGCAAGCCCAATCTTGCAGTGATTGCGCGGTATTCCCCGTCCTGGCGCATCGACTCCCGGTGTGCCATAAACATGGCGAATTCGTTAACCGGAAGCTCACTAACATCTGAGGCGCGGCGCGTGAACTTGCGCTCCATCGGGCGCAACAGCCGTTTCAGTTCTAACGGTTCGGAGAGGCCCTCCAGGACGTGTGACGCAGCAGAGCGGTCCAGGGATTCGTTTTCCATCTGGAATCCACTGTCTTCCGCAGGGCGGCGAAACACAAGGCCGCGAACCCGAAATTCTGAGTTCCAGCTCGAGCTAACGAGGAGCTTTTCCTCCCGAACCATACCCACATTGTAGGCCAAGTGCCGCGAGTTGCCGGAAGGTTCGCGGGCCATTTCGGGGAATTTTGGCGGATATAAATTTTCGTGCCCAACGACGCAGGAAGCCGAGCGTCTATTATGAAGACAGGTATCGCAATGGAAGCTCCGCACCGCAGGGCCACGCTGATCGCGCTTTTGGCTGCTGCATCCAGCGCAGTAGCGCATCAAACGTCAACCGGAGAGCGATCAGGCGGCGCGCAAATCAGTCCATTTCCGCCCCGGCAGGAGGATCCCAAACTTCCTAACGGAAAGTCACAACGCGATGAGATTCTGAAAGCCGAGCGCGACCAGAATTTGAAAGACGCCGCCGAATTGGCCGATCTGGCGCAACAACTGCAACAAGACATCGAGAAGAATGGCGCCTTTGTGTTCTCGCTGTCGACGATGAAGAAGACCGACGACATTGAAAAGCTGGCCAAAAAAATCCGCGGCCGCATGCGTCACAATTAGCCTGCTCGGCGCGGCCGCGGCCATGGCGCAAACCGCGCCGAAACCGGCGATCGTGCTGCCGGATCCGGCTGATGCGTCGCAGTGGCAGAAGTGGGCGGCCGAGCTTGGCTGGCAATTGCTCGCGCCCGAAATCGATGCCAAAATAGACGCCGACACTCGCTCGAGGCAACTTGCGGAAGCCGTTCACACGGCGGTTAAGAATGGGACGGTAGATCCGGCGCACGTGTATCTGGCGGGGCGAGGTGAGGAGACGGCGCTGGTGTTTTACATCGTGTCGCGCGTTCCCGACGTCTGGGCCGCCGCCCTGGCGTTAGGTGGATCGCCCAAACCCGCGCTGAATGCGGGGCGCTTGTTCAGAGCAAATTTTACAGATACGCCGGTGCTTTGGGTAAGCGATGGCGCGGGAGACGACGAACTGGCGGCGCGCTTGAAAACGGCAGGGCTGAATATCGAGTGGCGCGAAGGCAAGGGCATCACCATTGGACAGACCTTCGACGAATTGCACAAACACACGCACTCGAACTTCCCCGTGCTTGCCGATTGCGAGACGAACACGGCGAAATTTGGGAGTTGCTATTGGATGGAAGCTTCGAAGTTCGACGCGTCGGAGCGCAACGACACGCTGCCCAGCTCGCGTTTGCTGGACGGATCGGGAGCATCGCTCGATCTGGGAGCCTTCGGCTATAAATTGACAGATCCGGGTCCGGGCGTGTTGATTTCGTTTCTGCCCAAGGACTACATGGGGCCGTTGAAGACTGGCGACCGTTTGGTGGAGCTCGACGGTAAGCAAGTAGCGGACGGGCGCGATTTCGATGCGCGGCTGAATGGGATCTACAACGAGAAGACCGTGTCGGTGATGTTTCAGCGCGGCAAAGAACGGATCCGGCTGGATACGCGAGTGGTGCTGCCACGGCCAGACGCTTTGGTGACGGCGAGGGTGCAGGGCAGGTACGACGCGGCGGATAAATCGGTGCGGATTGTAAGCCGTTCCGTGACGGAGCTGCGCGTGAACCTTCCACAGGAATGGGCTCCGGCGCAACTATACTGGAACGGGCTTGCTATCGAAAGCTTGAAGCAACCGGGCTGTTACTTACTTACTGTAGACAAGGAACTGCTGAATGCCGCGCCCTGTTCAGAATAGACGAACCTTAGAGCACAAGTTACTACGCGCGCCCAAAAGCGATCCGCGTGATGCGGCGTTTCGCAAGACGATCCGGCAGATCCCGCGCGGCAAAGTGGCGACTTATGGTCAAGTGGCGGCGGCCGCGGGTTACCCGCTGTATCACAGGCAAGTGGCGCGGTTACTGCGGTCCGCGCCGTTGGGGTCTCTACCCTGGCATCGTGTAGTGGGCGCGGGCGGGCAGATCAAACTTCGGTACGAAGCCGCGCTGGAGCAACGCACGCGACTCGAAATGGAGGGCGTACGGTTTCACGGTAAGCGCGTCGACATGGCGGAGCATCAACACCGGATGCGACCGTGGGAATTCGACTAAGTGCGCAGTGGCAACAATCTCGACTTACGATTCAGGGAGAAACGCGGCCAAGAGCCCGATGGCGGGCAAGAACGCGCACATCCGGTAGACGAAGAATACGCTAGTGGCATCCGCGACCCTTCCTAACACAGCGGCGCCAATGCCCGCCATGCCGAACGCGAGGCCGAAGAACAGACCGGAGATCATCCCGATGCGGCCGGGCACTAACTCTTGCGCGTAGACCAGAATCGCAGAGAAGGCCGACGATAAGACCAGACCTATTGCTACGGCGAGCGCAATCGTCCAGGCGAGACTTACATAAGGAAGCGCGAGCGTAAATGGGAGAACTCCCAGGATAGAACCCCAAATTACTGCCTTGCGGCCGATACGATCTCCAACGGGGCCGCCGATCAGCGTCCCGAGCGCGGTTGCGCCCATGAAGGCAAACAGGCACATCTGCGCGGAGCGGAGCGCGATATGGAAGCGGCTCACCAGGTAAAAAGTGAAGAAGGTTGAAATGCTGGCGAGATAGAAATATTTCGAGAAGATCAGCGCGATCAGAATGCAAATGGCGAATGCTACGCGGCGTCGCGAGAGGCCATCGTCATCGGCCACTACTAACTCCGAAGTGGAGGAGATGCGGGGTTTGACATGGACGCGATACCACCTGCCGACGCGGGAGGAAATGGCAATACCGCACAGACCGGCTACACAGAACCATGCGAAGCTCGACGGACCGCGCGGCGCAATCAGGAGCGCGGCCATCACAGGCCCAAGGGCGACGCCGCTGTTGCCCCCCAGTTGAAAGAGCGATTGCGCGAGGCCGTGCTGGCCACCGGAAGCCAATCGCGCCAGCCGGGAGGACTCGGGATGAAAGATAGACGAGCCCAAGCCAATCAGGGCAGAGCTCATTAATACGATAGGGTAAGTCGCTGCCTGTGAAAGCAGGAGCATTCCGCCGCTCATAAACGCCATTCCGACGGGCAACGACCACGGAGTGGGACGCCGGTCCGTATACATTCCAACCAGTGGTTGCAAAAGCGAGGCCGTAATCTGATAAATCAGCGTGATTAACCCGATTTGAGAGAAATCCAGATGATAAGTGGCTTTTACAACAGGATAGGAGGCTTGCAAAACCGAGGGATTTAGATCGTTCAGGGCGTGGCAGACGCTGATGGCCGCCAGAACGCCGAAGAACGGTCTTTGCTTGACCACCATGGTTTGATCTTACGCCAAGATAAATGTTCGCTTGCTCATCGGCTTAGTAAGTAACGAGGCGATGGGCATGGCTTGTCGGCTTGCCGAACGAATAAGGGATGAACTTGACGGCCCGTCATGACTTTAGTAATATTCGGCATCACGGACTTAGCGGGCGCGTGGTTTGATGAAACCGGCAAGCTAGCGGACATAAGTAACGTTCCAGGGGAGCCGATCGGCGGTGTTAGCATGCCCGAGCGCATTCGATTCGTGATCAAGACCGGCGAGTTCGTTGGCAATCACCGCGGGCTATCGAGCTATCGAAAACCGGCCGCGCGAGTGGCGCGCGATGTTCAGCGGCCCGTTTTGCGCTTGTGACGCTTCATGCCAGTTTTCAGCAGCTTAATTGCTGTTGGAGGGCCACCAATACTGATTATCTTGAATTTTCTCCCGCGTTGCTTGTTATAAGAGACGAAGAACTCTTCGACCTGAGACAGTAGCGTCTTGCTGACTTCATCCACAGTTTTCAGGTGCTCGTGATCGTACGAATGGCTTGCGACGCCGAGTAAGCGGTCGTTCGTCTCTTTTTTGCCGTCTTGCGTTTGCTGCGCGGCAATAGCGCCGATCAGTCTCACGTCGATGAGGCAGCCGACATGCGCAGGGGCGTCCATAAGCACCAAAATGTCTAGCGGATCGCCATCATCTCCGACGGTAGACGGAATAAAGCCGAAATCAAACGGGAACATCATGCCTTCCGGCAGGAGGCCACCGAGCATGAAGAGATTCGATTCCGGATCATAGTCAAACTTATTACGCGAGCCTTTGGGCGTTTCGATGATAGCCCGGACGGTCCTCTTTTTCGCATCAAGCTGGTTTGGAAGTTTGGTTAAATCGGCCATCGGCGTCGCCTCCATTATTGCGGAATTCCCGATCGCGCAGCGTCTTGCACGGAGCGTCAAACCGCCGGGTTGGCGGCGCGTTGCAGGAACTCGCGTAGTGCGGCGTAGTCGGGCGGGCGCTGCATGGGCGACTGACGCCAGCGAAGCGCGCACACGCGCGCGGCATCGCATCAAGCATGTTTAGCTTTGGGCGCAAATGTCTGGTGGAGGGACAAGAGCGGAGCAAACAGGTCGCCGGTTTTGCGTAGACGGGCGAGCGCCTGTTCGGGGGCGAAGTAGAGACTGTCCGCTTTGCCCCGCTTGACCGCGCGAGCCAGTTCCTCCCAGGAAACTGGCAGCGAGACAAACGGCTGCTCCTGCCTGGCGCGAAGCGAGTATGGCGCTACGGTCGTTTTGAAATCGGAATTCTGGCTCCAATCGATGAAGACCTTGTTGTGGCGCTTCTCTTTCGCCATCTCAGACACGACGAGGTCCGGATGTTCGCGCTCCAACATTTCCGCGAGACCGCGCGCGTAGGGCTGGGTTTGGTTGTAGTGGACCGCGCGATTCAACGGAACGTACATCTGGATTCCCTTAGAGCCGGACACTTTGGCGAAAGATTTCAAACCGGCAGCCGAAAGCGCTTTTTTCAGCAGCAGAGCCACCTCCGCACTTTCGAGAATGCCGGCCGGCTGACCCGGATCGAGATCGAATACGATGGCGGTCGGCGTTTCGAGCTTGGGTACGCGATGCAGAAACGGATGCATTTCCAGGTTCGCGAGATTGACTGACCAGATGAGCGTGGCGAGATTGTTGATCAAGACGTAGCAGATATCGGAGGCGCCGCTACGCCGCGGCACAGGGAATCGCGTCACCCATTTCGGCGTGTACTTGGGCGCATCCTTTTCGTAAAAGTATTTGGCAGTGACGCCGTCCGGGTAGCGCTTCAGCGTAACCGGGCGGTTTTTCAAGTGGGGCAGAAGATAGTCTGAGATTTTGATGTAGAAATCGATGGCCTGACCCTTGGTGAAACCCGACGGAAACATTGGCTTTTCCAGATTGGATAGAGGCAGTTCGCGCCCGCCGACTTCCAGAAGATGGGATTGCCGCTTGGCCATCGTCGATGTCACTTCAACTAGCAATCAGATTGCATTTGTTTCTCTAGTCACAAATATATCGCCTCGGAGTTCGAGACGTGCGGAGAATGGTGACCGTTAGCAGGAAGTCTGCAAAAGTGGCAGGCAAGCGAATAGGCACGTCACTGTCGAGACAGTAGGTGCGGCGCGAGGCGCAATGGATTATGTTGTTGTGAACGCCGTCGCGCGTGAGACATCGCGTCAGTATTGCGAGTTCGAGCGCGCTTTGGCCCAGCGAAGTAAGTCGTCACCAGGAATAGGCCTCGAAATCCAGTAACCCTGTACTTCGTCGCATCGCAGAGCGCGCAGCGCGGCTAACTGCGCCGCCGTTTCCACGCCTTCGGCGATCACCGAGAGTTTCACCGCACGCCCCATCTGAATGATGGTCTCGAGGAGGGGCGGCCGATCCTCAGCGGTTACGATGTCGCGAACGAAGACGCGATCCACCTTCAGACGATTCAAGGGCAACGTCCGAAGGTAGGCAAGCGAAGAGTGTCCCGTGCCGAAGTCGTCGATGGCCAAATCGACTCTGAGACTGCGTAGCAGACGCATTTGACGTAAGGCGTGCTCGACATTGGTCATGATTGCGCTTTCAGTTAGCTCGAGCTCGAGATAGCTCCCATCGATGTCTACGCGACGCAACCGTTGGGCGACCGATGCAGCAAAGTTGGCGCGTCCAAATTGCAAGGCCGAGATATTGACGGCCACTCGAATGTCTGCCAGCCCCTGCCGGGACCAGCGTTTCAGTTGGTCCAGAGCCTCTTCCAGGACCCAGTCGCCGAGGTCGCCGATCAAACCGATCTCTTCCGCCAGCGGGATGAAGACTTCGGGAGAGATAAAGCCGAGCGAAGGATGGTTCCAGCGAACTAAAGCCTCAACGCCTTTTAACGATCCCGAATAAAGTTCCACCTGCGGCTGATAGTAGATTTGAAATTCCCGCTTTTCCAGCGCGAACCGCAGATGCTGCTCCATTACCAACCGTTCGGGCGGTATCTGCACCATGAAGCGTTCGAAAGTGGCCAGATGACCTCGCGACCGCGCTTTCGCATAGCGCAGCGCGATGGACGCCTGGCTATATAACTCGGCTGTATTGGAAGCCTCGGCCGCTCCTGAGCTTACGCCTGCCGTGGCGCGAACGGCCAACTCGTGGTCTCCGATTGTGAACGATTCGCGAAAGCATTCGATTAACGTTCTGGCGCGCGCCGAGGCCTGTTCAATTCCGGGCAGGTTCGGCATGAGAACGACAAATTCGTCGCCGCCAGAGCGGGCGATGGAACAGCTTGATTCCAAAACTCCAGTCAGCCGTTCCGCGGATTGGCGCAACAACTCATCTCCGACGTGGTGACCGAGAACGTCATTGATCACGCGAAAGCGATCAAGCCCAAGAATCGCCAGCCCGATGCAGCCTCGTTTTTGAGACAGGACGCGGTCGAGTTCCCGCTCTATCCGAGGGCGATTCCAGAGATTTGTCACCGAGTCGCGATGGGCGTGATAGACGAGATCGTCGGAGAGGTGTTTCTGCTCGATTGCCTGGGTAGCCACCCAGCACAAATCATCCAGGTCGCGCTCAAACGTTTCGTCCGCGGGCTGATTGGAGACACGAAACAGAACAAGGGCGCCGAGTAACTCGCCTAATTGAGTTAGCAAAGGGCGGACGTCCGCCGCGTGCAGATCTCCCCATTGGGTGAGAAGAGAGGGGGCATCTTTTTCGCGGAGATCCTCCAATAAGGGAACGTCTGCGGGATCCAAATTGTGGCCGGCGACGAGCGATTGGCCTTGATCTTCCATTAACAAAAGCGCACTTCTGGTCTGCGGACGCAACCTTGCGGCCATCCGCACGATTCCCTGCAAGGTATGAAAGAACGGTCCGTCGTAGACGGTTGCGCTCCCGACCTCCGGGCCGGGAAGCGCCTGTTCAAGCAGCATCCTACATTGACCCCGCAAATCGATTCAAAGTGTCGACGATAACAGTGCCAGGATTCAAACCTGCTACCAGGGTGTGATACGCCACGTTGAAGGCAGCCATACGCGTACCGACAAAGGCGCGGTAGCTTAATGGCTGTTTGGACGCATTCGCCACCATACCCGTGACAACAGGCAGGTCTTGCGGGCTTTCCCATCTGGCGACAATTGATTTTGGGGACCATCGAAATACCTCGCAACGCGGCAAAAGTTTTCGAACGCGTTTTCGAGCCAACTCTTCCATCAAACCCTCGGCAAAGCGCGTCCCGTGCCGGTCCTGCAGCGCCGGAAGCGTACCGACGAGGAACATCACAGCATAGACTTTGAGTGGTAAATCCGGGAGGTTTTCCGCCTTCAGCCGCTCGATCGCCTCGGCTTTGTCCCCTTTGCCGGGCACGGGCTTTGGCGCCGTCTCTTCAGCCGCTTGTATCTCGCCGCCGATGAGGCTCAGCGCTTCGGCTGTTTGCTGTTGCTCTTCTTTCAACTCGCGATCCATATTCCCGATGACTTGCGAGAGTTGCCGCTTGACCGCCGTGAAGTCATCCGAACGCGTGGCCACCCGCAGGGATGATTGAAGCTCCTTCCACTTGGAGTTTTGCCGTTCACCGGTCTGCGAGAAATAGACAAAGGCATCGTTCAGCGTCGTAAGCACATTGCGGAAATCCTCTGCGCGCTCCTTGTCGGCCTCCTGCAACCGGGATCGGAACGCGAAGAGCAGACGATCGAACCGAGCGGCGGCTGCCGCCAATGTTCCGGAATCCGTTTCGGGCGCCAGGCGATCCCGGAGCGCATCCAGTTCCGCCGCGAGATCAACCAAGGCTTCGCCCGCCAGCATCGAATTGGAGACGCTCGACATAACCGATCCCGCAAGCTGGAAATAATTCGCGTCAATATCGTGGTTCTCTTGAAAACCTGGGCGCGCAGACCCGATAGCCGGCTTTTTAGGACCGCTCAAATATTTCTCTAAGGTTAGGAAACTCAATCTCCCCACTCCAGTCCTATTTTCATATCGGAGCGCACGGCCGAACTCTTTAACCGCTCAGAGCGCCGGTAGGGGTGTGGAAACTACGCGGGCTAAGAGAGAGAATACTAAGGCAAAAATCCGCAAAGCACACTAAGGCCTTTTGCGCTGAACCGCCCCGCACGCTCTAAACAAAGAGCAAAGCGATTGGACTTCTGGGGTGCGGCGGCTCTTCTACGCCTAGGGCGTACGCTTTCGTTGCGATGGGAACCCGATGGGGTCAATGAGACGGTTCTGACTCTTTATGTCCGAAACCAACTGGCGTACGCGGACTGCCCAGGGCTGTGCCGAAGTAGCATGACGGCCGTTGTACCGGTAGAATCCAATTGACGTCCGCGCACAATGCGAAGCCTGGCAGAATCGCTGTTTTGGGAGATCTTTTATCGCCGGGAAGCCGTCCGCAGAGAATTGGCGCAGCTTTTGCACGTGAGCGCGGCGACGATTTCCCGTGCCGTTAGCGCGCTGCTTGCGACGAATTTGGTTGTCGAAACATCCGCGCCCGCCGGTCCACGCGGACGGCGGCCCACCTTATTAGGGATCAATCCGAAGCTCGCCTATGTGGGCGGCATCGAGATGGATCGCGACCGGATCACGGCTGTCGTCACGGATCTGGAAGGAAACCTTTTGGGACGCGGGGCGGTCAGTGCAGTTCTGGGGAATCGCGTTGACGACACGATTCGCCGGACAGCGCAGGCTCTGAAGATCGCGTTGAAGGACGCTCGATTAAGCGCGGGCAAACTGGCT
>DATAUH010000105.1:0-4245 GCA_036268375.1 Bryobacteraceae bacterium
CTTGTCATATCTGGATCAACCCAAGGCGAAAGCACCGCGCGGGCGGCGGCGATCATCTCGGGCGTTACCTCGTAAGTAGATCGTCGGCCTGTCTCGTTTTCCATAATCCCCTCTTTTTGGTACGTCAACCGGATAGTTCCCAAAAAAAGTGGGGGGAGGGGTCCCCCTCTCCTTTCCGTCCGCGGCGATTTCAAGAGTCCGTTCCATCCCGCTGAGCGCTGCTTTTCGCGTTGAATTTCCAGAACGGACAGCGTACGAACAGAGCAGGAACTTGTCAACCGCAGCGGGGGAAAAATGGCGTCGGAAGTCTGGCTGCCGCTGAGCGCGGACGAGCGAAATCTGTTGCGGAAGGTGCTCGCGTCCTACGCACGGGAAGGCGATCACGCGGAGGCGGTGGCGCTGTCGCGCAAGATCGCCGGCGCGGCGCCGTATCCGGACATCACCGTCGGTGTGCATGGCGGGCTGGTGCAATGGACGCTCGGCAATCCGTTTCCGATCCGGATTTGCGATTACGACGGCGCCGACGAAGATTTGCCTGACATGGATGAGCGCGGGCAGCGCTGCAACATGTGGTTCGAACCTTCAGACGCCGAGCGCGAAGCGCAGCTGAAAAAGCGTGCTTAAGCGCGTTCAGGCGTGGCGGCGGGACGCGTTGCCTGTTAGGTAAAATTCCACGCGTAACCCGTCCGCCACGACGCCGCTATCATTGCGAACGGAGTAGGGGGCGCTAACAACTAAATTGAAATTGTTGATCTTTTCATGAAGACGCTCAAAAAACAGACGCGCTTTATGCGTAAAATTCGAATAGCTCTCGTAATAGGAGTCCGCAGTGCCCTCAGAAATGCCGCCAAGTTGAAAGGCAAGACGATTGCGTTCCACTCGTAGCGAAGCTCGCGGATGTAATTCTAGGTACCGCTTGGTCAGAACGTCGACCATCTCGTTCTCGAGTGGCGGCAGAAGTGGCGCAATCAAAGTGAGTTCGGAGCACCCATCCGACAAACCTTCCAACGTTACGGCTATTTCTGGTTTAGTCGCCAACGCCTGTTGCAAGGCACGTTCGAGATCAGAAATTTTTCGTTGATCGTCCGTTTTTTGAACCGGTAGGAGCCAATCAGTGTGTGGCGAATACGCCGGAATTTTCGCGATCAATGCGCGAATTCGCGGGCCAGTATCATGAGAGAAGACTACAGCATCGTTACCAAAGGCAATTGCCTCCGCCACCAGTTGATCGTCGGGCTTAGCTGGATCGAGCATCGGCGCGCGGCTCCAGTCGAAACGTGATCCCGGGAAGATCACGATCCGGATGAGCAGCGGATCGGTTCGAATTGTTAGGCCTAGATCAGGTTCCTTCGCTGCAGCTTCGATTTGCTTGAGCGCCTTGCGCGCCCTGATCCTCAGTCGCTCGTTCGTGCTCACTTTGAACTTATCGAGTTCCTCGATAACCCGAGGAGCTATCATTAGGTCAATTTCTTTAACTGCTGGAAACAAATCGCGCCATGGGATGTCCTGCAAATCGCGAAGTTGTAAGAACGCATTCGTATCGATGAAGAGAACCTGCGTTCGCGCGGGCAACGTTGATTCTTTCATTTTGTACGACTGCCGAAGGTTTTTGGCACGTTGGGACGGCCGGCGCGCTTTATCTTCGTTCGCCCCCCACCCGAAGCGCCTTTAGCGCTTCGACCTCCCCGCGTTGGGGGAGGGGAGTCGGTGTTGCCGTCGCGGACGGCGGTGAGGAAGGCCTGATCCACCGCATCGTCCACCGCCGATTGCCGGGCGAAGGGGTCGTCGGCGATGGTGAGCTCCACCGCGGTCAGCCGCTTGATCTCGTCGCGCAGCCGCGCCGCGGTTTCGAATTCGAGATCGCTCGCCGCCTCCTTCATCTGCTTCTCCAGCGCCGCGATATGCGCGCGGATGTTGTGGCCGATGAATTCCTTGCCGTCCTCCGCAAAGCCGTCGCCCACGCCCACCATCACATGGTCGCGTTCGTACATGCTGCCCATGATGTCGGCGATGTTCTTCTTGATGGAGAGCGGCGTGATGCCGTGCGCCAGATTGTAGGCGTGCTGCTTCTCCCGCCTGCGGGTGGTTTCCGCCATCGCCCGCTCCATCGAGCCGGTGATGTGGTCCGCATAGAGGATAACGTTGCTGTCCACATTGCGCGCGGCCCGCCCGATGGTCTGGATCAGCGAGGTTTCGCTGCGCAGGAAGCCTTCCTTGTCGGCATCCAGAATGGCCACCAGCGCGCATTCCGGAATGTCGAGCCCCTCGCGCAACAGGTTGATGCCCACCAGCACGTCGAAGGCGCCCAGCCGCAAATCGCGGATGATCTCGATGCGCTCCAAGGTCTCCACATCGGAATGCATGTAGCGCACGCGGATGCCCTGCTCGTGCATGTATTCGGTGAGGTCCTCCGCCATCTTCTTGGTGAGGGTGGTGACGAGCGCGCGGTAGCCGCGCTTGGCGATGGCGTGGCATTCGAAGATGAGGTCGTCCACCTGCGTTTCCACCGGGCGCACTTCCACCGGCGGATCGATGAGGCCGGTGGGGCGGATCACCTGCTCGGCGAATACGCCGCCGGTGCGCTCCAGCTCCCACGGGCCGGGCGTGGCGGAGACGTAGACGGTTTGCGGGCGCATCGCATCCCACTCCTCGAACTTCAGCGGGCGGTTGTCGATGCAGCTGGGCAGGCGGAAGCCATATTCCGCGAGCGTGGATTTGCGTCGATAGTCGCCGCGATACATGCCGCCGATCTGCGGCACGGTGACGTGGCTTTCGTCGCAGAACACCAGCGCTTCATCCGGCAGGTATTCGAACAGGGTAGGCGGCGGCTCGCCGGGTTTGCGGCCCGTGAGCCAGCGGCTGTAATTCTCGATGCCGGCGCAGGAGCCCGTGGCTTCGATCATCTCCAGATCGAACTGCGTACGCTGCTCCAGCCGCTGCGCTTCCAAGAGCTTGCCGTTGTCGCGCAGCCATTTCAGGCGCTCGATCAGCTCGTGCTTGATGCCCTTCATGGCCTGTGCCAGCGTGGGCCGCGGCGTCACGTAGTGCGAATTCGCGTACACTTTGATGTTGTCGAGCGCGCCGGCGGATTTGCCGGTGAGCGGATCGAATTCGCTGATGCTCTCCACTTCGTCGCCGAACAATTCGATGCGCCAGGCGCGATCTTCGTAGTGCGCCGGGAAGAGATCGATGGTGTCGCCGCGCACGCGGAAGGCCCCGCGCACGAAATTGGCGTCGTTGCGGCGGTACTGCAGGGCGGAGAGCTGGCGCATCAGATCCATGCGGTCCCAGCGCTGCTTGCGCGCGATGGTGATCGCCATGCCGGAATAGGTTTCCACCGAGCCGATGCCGTAGATGCACGACACGCTCGCCACGATGATGACGTCGTCACGCTCCAGGATGGCGCGGGTGGCCGCGTGGCGCATGCGGTCGATCTCCTCGTTGATGGAGGAGTCTTTCTCGATGTAGGTGTCGGTGCGCGGGATGTAGGCTTCCGGCTGGTAGTAGTCGTAATAGGAGACGAAGTACTCCACCGCGTTCTCCGGGAAGAAGCCTTTGAATTCGGAGTAGAGCTGTGCCGCGAGCGTCTTGTTGGGCGCGAGGATGAGGGCAGGCCGCTGCACCGCCTCGATCACCTTGGCCATGGTAAAGGTCTTGCCGGAGCCGGTAACGCCCAGCAGCACCTGGTCGCGCTCGCCTTGCGACACGGTGCCGTGCGGCGTGGCGGTGTTTGTTTCTTCCGGGCGCGCAGCGCTCAACCCTCGAATGCCTGCGACGAGTTCTTGGATTGCCGTGGGCTGGTCTCCGGCCGGTTCATATTCACTGACCAGCTGGAAGCGCTTGCCGCCTTCCGATTTCTCCGGCCGCGCCGGACGGTGCGGCACGAAACCCGCGATCTCCGCGCCGGTGGCGCCGTGCAGCGGCAGATTGCCGATGCCACCCTGCACGATGTTGGCATTGACCTGGTCGAGATCGGGCGGACCGGGATCGTACGCCGTGCCCGCGGGCTCGATCGGCACCGCATCGGCGGCAGCGCGGAACTTCGCCGCGTTGTCGGAAAACCCGCGTGAACCCTTGCCGTTGCCCCGCGCCCCCTTCGCGCGCGGCATCATCCCGTTGTTATGCGCCATAGGCGGAATATAGGGCGAACTGGACTTGCCTTCCACCCGCCGGTTCCTTACCTCCTTACGGTAAGGAGTCTGGCCATGACGGCGATTTTTGGGAAGCTGACCGCCAAGTCGCAAA
>DATAUH010000106.1:0-5154 GCA_036268375.1 Bryobacteraceae bacterium
TACCTCTTCGCTCCCGAAATCACCTTCCGCGCACAGTCTCACGGGACCTTCAAATTCCTCTTCAATGCAATTGAACTCGCGAATGCGAAAGAGGCGGCGTTATAGGAGGAGCCGCTTGATATGGTGCTGGAGGTGGGGGTCGAACCCACACGCTCAGTGAAGAGCGCGGGATTTTGAGTCCCGTGCGTCTGCCAGTTCCGCCACTCCAGCAAGGTTCTGGCTCTTTCGAGTGTAACCCACATCGGCGCGTGCGCGCAGCAGCGCCGATCTGGAATTCTCGTCAGAATGCCTCGAAGCGACGTCGCAACATTCGCCACGGGCGCCTTACTTCTTCTCTCCCGATTCCACCGGATAGCCCTTGTCGATCCAGTCCGCTTTAAACGTTGTGGGAATGTGAACGGCCGTTACACGCGTAAATCCCATCCCCTTCAGCGCCTCGATTGCCGGTTTGATGTTCGGGCACTTCTCCCACGGGCAGCACCCACAATAGAGGACGATCTCGCGATCGCGCGACAACTTCGCAGCCGCCGTTTTCAGCAACTCTATTCCATCCGGCCGCGACGCCGGCCCCGCGTACACCGCGCCCGGAATGTGGTTCGCGCGATACTGATAGCCGAAGCCCACTTGAAATACGGCGACCTCCGAACCCTTCGCCAACTGCGCCGCGAAATCCTTCGGCTCCAACACCGGAGCGTCCGCGGCGGCCGCAACCGTCAAGACGAATAAAGCGACAATGGAGATAGTGCGCATGCAAGCTCCTGCGTTTTACTCTAGCTGTTTTTGCTCCGAATTAACCGCATCCCGTGAAACCGCCGAAAGCCGCTGTTAGATGACCCCGCCGATCGAACTGATACGAGCCGCCATCTTCCACACGCCGCGAAATCCGTTCGCGACTGACCATGCTTTAGAAGCATTCGCCGATGGTTGCCTCGCGATTTCCGCGGAACGCGTTGTCCAACTCGGAGATTACGCAGCCGTTCGCGCACAACATCCCGATGCGCAGGTTCACGACTGGCGTGGCTCCATCGTTCTTCCGGGTCTGATAGACGCGCACACACATTTTCCCCAAACGCGGATCATCGGCGGGTTGGGACTGCGGCTGCTCGATTGGCTTCGCTCTTATGCCCTGCCTGAAGAGTTGCGCATGGGGGATGTAGACTATGCGCGCGCAGTCGCACAACAGTTCACACGCGAGTTGGCCCGCCATGGCACAACTACGGCTCTGGTGTTCGGCGCACATTTTGAGAGCGCGACGCAAGCGCTATTCGAAGCCGCGGCGGCGCGTGGAATCCGCATCGCTACTGGACTCGTCTTCTCAGATCGAGAACTGCCGGCCGGCCTGCTGCGGAAGCCGGAAGATGCTTACCATGCCGCGAACCGGTTGATCGCGCAATTTCACGGTAGGAACCACGCCCGCTACGCCGTCACGCCCCGCTTTGCACTGTCGACTTCAGAGGAGATGCTCGAAGTTTGTGCAACGCTGATGCGCGAACATCCCGGCGTACTCTTCCAAACCCATGTCAACGAGAACTTCGAAGAGATCGCCGCCGTGCGCCGCGCCTTCCGTTGGGCCGATACCTACACAGCCGTCTATGACCGCTTCTCTCTGTTGGGGCCGCAATCTACATTCGCGCACAATGTCCACCCCACTGCCGCAGAGCTTTCGCGGCTCGCAGCCACAGACTCTTCCGTCGCTCACTGTCCGTGCAGCAACGCCATGCTGGGAAGTGGCATGTTCCCAATGCGCCGGCATTTAACCGCCGGCGTGAAGTTTGCTTTGGGAACGGACGTCGGCGCCGGAATTGGATTCGGCGTGCTCAAGGAAGCTCTGCACAGCTATCTGACCCAGCAATCGATGCCGGGCGGCGCGGCGCTTTCGCCGGCGCATTTGCTCTACCTCGCCACACGCGCCGGAGCTTTGGCGCTGGGCCTCGGTGATGAGTGCGGTGATTTCTCTTCGGGCAAATCGGCTGATCTGGTCCGCTTTCAGCCGCCGCAAGACGCGCCTCTCGCGCATGCTCTGGCTCGCGCGGAAAGTCCGGAGCGCATGCTCGCTGCTCTCATCACGCAAGCCGGTCCGGAGAGCGTTCGAGAGGTGCGCGTCGCAGGTCGCGCACTCAGTCTGTAACGTTAGGCCCCAAATAAATCCGAGAAGAACGGGGCTCAAGCAGCACTTCAATTAAGAGACGGTTCCAGGAAATAACTTACTCGATGGCTCTTTTTAGGACCCGAAGCGCGGCGGTTTATGGGATTGATGCGCATCTGATCGATGTCGAAGTCGACATGTTCCCGTCCAGTTCCGCGCGGGATTTCGCCATGGTCGGCATGCCCGATCTCGCCGTCCGCGAAAGCCGGCAACGCATCAAGTCCGCATTAGTGAATTCCGGCTTTGCTTACCCACGTAAAGGCGCGACCATCAATCTCGCGCCCGCTAATATCCGCAAAGAAGGCGCCGGCTTCGACCTGCCCATCGCCATGGGACTTCTCGGCGCAATGGGCGCCGTGAGAAATCTCGATCAACACCTGCTGATGGGCGAACTTTCGCTCGATGGCGCCATTCGTCCGGTGCGCGGCGCGCTCTCCGTGGCCGTTTGCGCGCGTGACCGGGCCATTCCTAACCTGATCGTGCCCGCCGAAAATGCGGCCGAAGCGGCGGTCGTTGAAGAAGTGAACGTATACGGAGTGCAGTCTCTCGCCGAAGTAGTCGCGCTATTGTCGCGTCCAGAAGAGTTTTCACGCGCGCGTGTCCAGACGAGCGCTTCAAGTGAAGATCCCTCCATCGCGCCAGACTTTCGCGATGTGCGTGGTCAAACGACGGCTCGCCGCGCGCTCGAAGTGGCTGCTGCCGGCGCTCACAATGTACTTTTAATTGGTCCGCCCGGCTCCGGCAAAACGATGCTCGCCAAACGTCTGGCCGGCATCCTGCCTCCACTTACATTTCCTGAGGCAATTGAGACCACCAAAATTCACAGTATCGCGGGCCTTCTGCGCAACGGCGCCGGGTTGCTTCGCGAACGTCCTTTCCGTTCCCCGCATCACACCATTTCCGACGCGGGACTGGCCGGAGGCGGCATGGGAGCGCCAAGGCCGGGCGAAGTGAGTTTCGCGCACCACGGAGTGCTGTTTCTCGACGAATTTCCTGAATTCCCGCGCGATGTGCTGGAGATCTTGCGCCAACCTCTCGAAGATGGCTCCGTCACCATCTCGCGCAGCACCATGTCTCTGTGCTTCCCCTCCAGCTTTATGTTGGTGGCGGCAATGAATCCTTGCCGATGCGGTTTCTACGGCGACGCCACGCGCGAATGCCGCTGTACGCCGGCGCAAATCCAGCAATACCTCGGGAAGATTTCCGGCCCGCTGCTTGACCGCATCGACATCCACGTCGAAGTGCCTGCTGTGCCGTATAAAGAGCTTCGCGGCGACGCGCCCACCGAATCTTCCGCCGATATGCGTGCCCGCGTAGAGAATGCTCGCGCCATTCAACACGCCAGAGGCTTCTACAATTCGCGCATGCCCTCGCGCCTGATTCGCAAGCAGTGCGCGCTGGATGAATCCGGTGAGCGCACGCTCGAAATGGCGGTCCGCCGCATGGGACTCTCTGCGCGCGCCCACGACCGCGTACTCAAAGTCGCGCGAACCATCGCCGATCTCTCTCAATCCGAGACCGTCTCCTCCAAACATCTGGCCGAAGCAGTGCAATATCGCAGCCTCGACCGCAACTACTGGAATTGACAGCCGCGGCAACGTTGCTCAAGGCAATCTCACATCAAAATTCTGCCAAACCGGCGCGACGTGACGGTTCGGCGCGTTGATTTCAGTCGTCGCCATCTGATTGCAACTCACTGAAGGCGGGGCCGTCAAAATCCCGGCAAACCTGGCGTCGCCCGGCGCACCATCGTACACAGGGCCAACAGACGCGCTGCTGCCCGCTGGTATCACATCGATTTTGAATTTGTCGGGCGGATCGTTGAAACTGGCCGGCCGGAATTGCGCCTGCCAGTGTACGTTCCAGTAGAAGAACTGCAGATGGTGAAACACGCCGCTGGGCTCCCGCAGGCTCAGGATCGTGCAGAAGTGAAATTCCATCTGCGATTCGGCAAGAAAGTTGGGCTTCGGCTTTCCCGACGCCGGACCTTCATTTGCCTCCACCAGGTTTAGTAAGTCCGATGGCTCGTCATAATGCGAAACCGTCAGCTTCAGCGGAAATGGCGCATCCACAGGCGCGATTACGCTCTCGCCATCGGACGGGTTGGCGCTGTAAAACAGCAGTTCGGGCGGGCTTCCATCTACGCAATCGCAACACGCCTGATTCGGGCGTGCAGGCGGCCGCGCTCGCTGCACGAAAATGCTGCCATCCCGAATGGTTTCGCCGCGATACAGCGCCCAGTTGGTTTCAATCCACTGCACCTGCACAAAGCCCAGCGACCAACCGGCCACGGAGTCGCCCGCCTCTCCCAACAGCATTACCTCGCCCGTCGCTTGGATCGGGCTGGCCGAGTAAGCCATCAAGCGGCCCAATACCGCCGGCGGATTCACTTTCGGGCGCGCCGTGATTTCGATTTTTGCCGATCCCGCCTGGATCCTGACAGCCAAACGCCGGATCCTTACGGGTGCAGAGCCAGAGTCGTCTTTCCCGCGGAACCCGAATAGACCAGTTCCACGGAATAAATGCCCTTGTCCTTGCCGCCGTAGCGGAAAAAGAGCAGCCCAGCCACCGGCAGTTGGCGGTCGCCTTCGGGCAATGCGGCTTTCTGAACGCTCTGCTCCCACCCACGCTTCAAAGCGAACGGCGGATGCACCGGGGCGGGAGTCGAACCGCTGTCATTTCCGCCGGCATTGATACCGGTCTTCGACTTAGATTCCACCGGTACGGGCGGCTCCCACTCCGGGTCCTTCAACTGCTCAAAACTCATCGCATATGGCTGCGACGGCAGCGCCTTTTTGTTGTCGTTAATACGTAACGAAAAATCGTCGGTCGAAATTATCGTGTGCGCGTCCGGCGTGGCTCCAAACAGCGCCAGCTCAACCACGATGTAGTTCTCGTTCGAAAGCGTGGACTTTTGGGTCGGTACCGAGTGGCTGGTGAATTCGGCCGCCAACGTCACTTGGCCCACCTGCGTATGCGCCTGATAATCTGCGGGCGTGGCGCGGGCT
>DATAUH010000107.1:0-18765 GCA_036268375.1 Bryobacteraceae bacterium
GCCGGAGGAGAGCAGCTCTTTGATTCTGGCGATGGCGAGAGCCACACTTGAACCGTCCCTGGCGAGCAGATGTGGTGTGGTCATGATTGGTAAGAGGTGATCGCCGTCTCCGTCCAGTAGAAATGCCCGGACGCCAACGGAAGACGGGCGAGCCGGTCTGACGAACAATCCGCAATGAACAGATAACGTTTGTCTGTTTGTAGGGACTCCTGGCTACTCTCGCCTTGGCTTATAGCGACGCGTTGATAACAATCGATTCGCCGAACTCGATGAGAAGAATTCGGCGAGGCAGGAGATGACGAAGCGGATAGGTAACACAGTGAGTTGCCGTCATGTCAGTTGATTCCTCCACTGTTCCACGCTTCCGATACAGGTCGTGCACGATCTTAGTCGCTCGACGCCGCGGGAGGTGGGGCAGTTATTTAGGATCGAGGAGTTCGATTATGATCGTGGTACGCTGCGCGCCCCCGGCGGTAATGGTCGATCAACTCAAGTGGTACGCGCAGGGCGGCGGCGGTGGAATTGTCCACCTGCTGGCTCCATCCATCACTGCAGGCACGGTGAATGTGGCGGGCGGCAGAGCGGGAACTCAAGGAGCTTCGGGTAGCAGTGGGGGACCTTTGCCCGGAGGCGCCTGCGGGGGAAGTTGTGGGGCATCTATGGCGAGCGGTGCGACTGCGGGAGGACCGGAATACTTTTTCCTACGATCACCGCTGAACCGGTTTCGGTTTTCATACCTTAGAGTTGCTCCATCACCGCTAGAAACAGCCGCTGGCCCGCGTCGAAGTACACTAGGCGTATGAAGGCCTTGGCATTGATTCTGGCGGCAGCAGCGGGACTATCCGCGCAGTCGAACGGAGAGATTCGCGGTTACGCTTGGGATGCGGAAGGGCGTCCGATGGCCGATGTGAAGGTGACGCTGCACGCGGAAGGCGGGAAGGACGACAAGGTCACCACGAAAGCCGATGGTTCCTATGATGCCCGGGATTTGGCGCCGGGGCATTATCAACTGAGCGCCGATCAAGCGAAACGCGAACTCAAGACGGAATCCGACTCGCCGCTCGAATTGAAGGCCGGGCAAGTTGCGCACGTCGACCTCACGCTCGGCAAGAACACGAAGCATTACGGCTTTTGGACGAGCTTGGGCCGACGTCTGGACGGACTTCCGCACTAAGAACGTGACATGGCGAGGGTCAACGACCGCCGGCCGGATCCGAGCGAGTTACTGCGCAGGGTGCAGGCTGCAGAACGGCGTGAATTGCGCGGGCGGCTGAAGGTGTTCCTGGGCTATGCGCCGCGCGTGGGCAAATCGCTGCGGATGTTCGATGAGGGCCGGCGGCGCAAGGTTCGCGGGCAGGATGTAGTAGTGGGCGCGGTACAGGGGCCCGTTTCGCCTGAGATTCAATCGGTGCTGGAACGGCTGGAAATTACGCCGCAAGCAGAGGGCGGGGCGATCGACCTGATAGCGCTTTTCAAACGGCATCCTTCGGTGTGCCTGATTGACGGCCTGGCGCAGAGCAATCCGCCGGGCAGCTGCAATCCGCAGCGGTGGCAGGACGTGCGTGATCTGCTGGACCACGGGATCGGCGTGATTACCGCGCTGAACATTCAACACATACGCGAGCAGCAGGACGAAGTGGAGCGGATAACCGGGAAGCGCGCCGCTCACAGTGTTCCACGCGATTTTTTGCACGAGGCGGACGAGATCGAGGTGGTAGACGCACCGGCGGAAGCGCTACTCGAAGGCGCGGAAGTTGTGAATATGCCGAGCGCGCGGCAACTGCTGGAACTGCGCGAACTGGCGCTGCTGCTGGCGGCCGACATCATCGACCGGCAACTGCAGGAGTATCTCGATGAGCACGGTGTGGTGGCGCGGTGGGGCGCGCAGGAACGCATCCTGGTGGGCCTGACGCCGCGCAGCAGCGCGGTGGAGATGCTGCACAGCGGACGGCGCAATGCTACGCGCTTTCACGGCGCCCTGCTGGCGGCATATGTGGAGCAGGGCGAATTGAACAGCGCTGACCGCGCGCGCCTGGACAGTAATCTGGCGCTGGCGCGCGAGATGGGCGCGGAGGTTCACTGCTTGCACGCGTCAGACTTCGTGCAGGCGATTTTGGAATTCGGGCGCGAGCAGCGCATTACGCAACTCTTCATTGGACACAGCATGCGCTACGGGCGAAAAATACCGTGGCGGGGGCCGATAGACCGGCTGATCGACGCGGCGGACGAGTTCGACGTGCGCATCTTTCCGCACCGGGAGTGCGAATGAAGGGCAAACTGAAGGTTTATCTCGGCTACGCAGCGGGAGTGGGCAAGACTTACCGGATGCTCGATGAAGCGCAGACGCTGCGGCAGAAGGGCGTGGACGTGGTGATCGGATACTTTGAGCCGCACGGGCGCAAGGAAACGATCGCGAAGATTGAAGGGCTGGAGGTTGTACCGCGACGGCCCGTAGGGTACGCGAATACTTCGTTTGAAGAGATGGACACGGACGCGATTTTGCGGCGCAAACCGCAAGTGGCGGTGGTGGATGAGTTCGCGCATACGAACGTGCCGGGATGTGAGCGCGCGAAACGGTGGCAGGATGTGGATGCGCTGCTGGATGCGGGAATCGACGTGCTGACGACGGTGAACGTGCAGCACCTGGAGAGCCTGAATGACCAGGTGTACGACATCACGGGAGTGCGCGTGCGCGAGACGGTTCCCGATTGGGTGATTGATACGGCGGCCGAGGTGGTTTTCGTCGACTTGACGCCGCGCGCGCTACGCAACCGGTTGGAACGCGGCGTGGTGTACGCGCCCGACAAAGCGCAGAAGGCGATGGAGAACTTCTTCACCGAATCCAACCTTTCCGCGCTGCGTGAAATTGCGATGCGGCATGCGGCGCATGAGCTGGAGGAAAAGCTGGAACCGGCTCTCAGCGCAAATGCACCGGTCGGGGGGCATCAAGAGCGTATTCTGGTCTGTCTGACGGGGCGGCCGACAGCGGCTTTGCTGATCCGGCGCGCCCGGCGGGTGGCGGACTATCTGCAGGCCGGGTGTCTGGCGCTGTATGTTTGCACGGAGACGTCCGGCGATGTCGATGAACGCGTGAAGCGACACATGAGCTTCGCGCGCAATCTGCGAATCCAAACACACGTTGTGAAGGCGCGCGATATCGGCGCATCGATCACGGAGTTTGCGGGCAAGGAGGACGTGACACAGATTTTCATGGGACGATCGGCTCCGCTGCCCTGGTACAAGCCCTTCGAAGAGACGCTGGTGCAGCAGGTGGTACGGCAGGCCCGCAATAAGCAGATCACGATTGTGGCGGAACGGCGGCGATAACGGTCTAACAACGCAAGGATGCGTCGTGCTCGGGAATCAGGAATCGCGCAACTTTATTGAAGATGTGGCGCAGGAAGAGGGATTCGAAGAAACCTCCGGCAGGAACAGGAATCACCGCGGCCGATCCGGAGCCCTAGCGTCGTGAGCCGCTTCATTCGTCCGGCGGTGCGGAGACCGAAAACGAATCTGACTCAGGAATTGGCGAATCGATCGGAATGGCACGATCGAACAGTGGGGTAGGCACGCGAATAGAGCTACCCACGTGCCACGTCACCACTCGTTCAAATTAAAGACCTTCATCCGCGGATGAAAGACAGCAGGTCGGCATTGATCTGTTCCGCATGCGTGGTCGGCATCCCGTGCGGGAAACCGGGATAGGATTTTAGTGTGCCGTGCTTGAGGAGCTTGACCGACCTCGCCCCGGTCGTTGGGAACGGGCAAATCTGATCGTCTTCGCCGTGCATCACCAGGACTGGAATATCGATGAGTGCAAGATCGTCATAGAACTCGGTTTCGGAGAGGACCTTGACGCACTGATAGTGGGCCGTGACGGCGCCCATCATCCCTTGCCGCCACCAGTTTTCTCGAATCCCTTCGGAAACGACCGCGCCGGGACGATTGAAGCCGTAGAACGGCATCGTGATGTCTTTATAAAACTGCGAGCGGTGGTACGCCGTTCCCGCGCGGATCTGGTCGACCACCTCTTTCGGGACTCCGTCGGGGTTCCTGGCTGACTGCATGAACGTGGGAGGAATTGCGCTGATGAGAACAGCTTTTACGACGCGGCCTGCTCCGTGACGCGCTACGTAGCGCGTGACCTCACCACCGCCGGTCGAGTGCCCGATGTGAATGGAGTTTTTGAGATCCAGCGCCTCAACAAGTTCTGCGACATCGGCTGCATAGGTGTCCATGTCGTGTCCGAGGAACGTCTGTGTCGAGCGTCCGTGTCCACGGCGGTCGTGGGCGATCACTCGAAAGCCATGTTCCAGAAAGAACATCATCTGACTGTCCCAGTCGTCAGCGCTCAATGGCCAGCCGTGATGAAAGAACAGCGGCTGACCCGTGCCCCAATCCTTGTAGAAGATCTCAGTGCCATCTGTCGTAGTGAAGATTGCCATGCGTAACTCCTTTTCGTTTTGTGCGGTTTGACAGCATCTTGTGCTGTCCTCTGGGAAGCATGGCATCATCATGCGATGCACGCCAGTCAAGTGAGGTTAATCCCGGTAAATTCTGCGGTCCGTCTTGCGGCGGTCAGCGAGCCAACAAGAGCTTGGCGGTTGTCAGATCCGCAGTGTGAAAGCCCTCGGCGAATTGGGCATAGATCGGCCCGAGTAAATCACGACCCTGGGCCACCTTATTTTGTTTGTAACGCAAGCGACACAGACTTGTCGCGGTGCGGAGTTCCCATGCTAAGGAGCCGCACTGGCGAGCCCAATCGAGCGCCTTCTGAAGGTGCTCCTCGGCCAGAATGTCAGTGGCGGGGGAGGCTTGAAGCAACAGAAGTTCGGCTTTAACGCGCAGCAGTTCGGCCATGCACCAGCGCTCGTCGTTTCGGGTGGCCTGCGCCAGAGCCTCGTCGATCAGCGTCAGCCCCTTGCCTGGTTGCCCGGTGCGGCCGAGAGCGTCCGCGAGTTCCGCGAGGCAGGCGCTGAGATATAGCGCGTAGCCGGCATCGCGAAGGTCGTTAGCCGCCGCTTGAAGTAGGCTCAGTCCTGCGTTCTCTTGCCCGCGCCTCATGGCGACCATGCCTTGAAAACATCGACCCATAGTCGACCATAACGCCAATCCATGCCGCGCGGAGTGATCGAGCAGCAAGGCAACATATTGCTCAGCCACGGCCAGATCGCCGACAAAGAGCGCAATGGGGCAGGCGCCCTGACCCAATGCGTAACACAGTGACAACGAATGGCCGATCGACTGTGCATCGGGTACGCTCCGGTTCACCGCCTCTGTGGCCGCATCAGGAAGTCCTTTAAGCCAGAGAACCCTACCCAAGAACGCGCGCGCTGCTACGGATTGGTCGAATTGAAAACGCAGAATGTCCGCGGGGTTGCCGAGAGGCGCGCGATCCAGCATGCGCTCAAGGTGCTGGCGCGCGACGGTTTGCTCGCCCAGAAAATGACGCGAGGTCCCGACCAGACGTTCGCCCACCAGCAGGCCCTCCGGATCGCGGCCGTTCTCGGTGAGAATGACGAACTCTTTGGCCTGCGCCAAGCCATTCCTTTGATTGCCGCCCGTCACGCATACGGTCCACAATCCCCAACGGGCACGTAGTTGATAATCAGTGTCTTTCAGGCTTTCCGCGATCCGGATCACCTGGATCCATGCCGTTCTGGATTCGGGGCCGGGCCCTATCGAGTACAGAGCCACACCAAGGGCCGTGAACAGTTGCATCTCCTGGCGAGGAGTCGTAGTGGCGCCAGATCCTAGGTGCGAAATGGCTCGTTTGACACGCTGCCGGCATTCATCCATCAATGAAAGGTTCAGCCACAGCGAGACCGTCGAGATCGTCAAGGCGATCCCGCTCGCCACATTTCCGTCCGGCGAAAACGCCCAATCAAGCGCAGCGCGCACGTTGTCGATTTGGCCTGCATACTTCGTTCGCCAGTCGGTCGCGCTTTTGCTGTCTGTCCCGATTTCTGCGCGATCGAACAGGGTTTTGAAATAATCCGCATGGCGAAACGCTGCCGCTTCGAAATCGCCGACCTCGTTCAGCTTTCGTCGCGCGTACGCGGAGGTTGTATCGAGAAGACGATAGCGGGCGATCTTACTAGCGATATCAGCAGAGATCAGAGATTTTGCGGCTAGATTCGCAACAGCGGCGACAACGTCCGATTCAGTGATCGACTCATCTGAGGCAACCGCCGCTGCTGCTTCCAGACTGAAGTCGCCGGCGAGCACCGACAGCCGGCGGAGAACGGTCTGCTCGACGCCCGGAAGGAGGTCGTAGCTCCAGTCGAGGGTGGCGACGAGGGTCTGATGGCGCGGCAGAGCCGACCGGCGGCCCCCTGTCAGCAGCTGAAAACGATCCACCAGACGCGCGGCCACGCCGCTGACCCCGAAGGCATCTACGCGGCCTGCCGCCAGTTCAATCCCGAGTGCGTTTCCATCGAGCCGGTGGCAGATGTCCGCGACCAACTGCGCGTCATCATCCGTCAGCGCAAAACCATTGATCCTGGCAGCAGCGCACTCGACAAATAGCTCTACCGCGGAGTACTTAAGAGCCTGAGCAGCTGTGAGGGTGTCCAGCAGGGGAGGAGTCTCAAGCGGGGGCAGTCGGATGATTACTTCACCAGCCGCGCGTAAGGGTTCGCGGCTGGTCGCGAGGACGTGGACACCTGAAGCGCCCCGCAGCAGTTGCTCGGAGAACACAGCAGTGGCTTCGATAATATGCTCACAGCTATCCAGTACAATCAGCATCCGCTTGTCTTGGAGGAACGCGACCAGGCTGGGGACCGGGTCGTCGGAATGCGCCCCAACGCTAAGCAGCACTGCAAGCGCGCTGGGGACAAGCCTGGGGTCGCTAAGCGGCGCCAGATCAAGGAATCGACAGCCGTCTCTGTATGAGGAGGTCAGTGTGTTGGCGATCGCCAGAGCGATCGTGGTCTTCCCGATCCCGCCGGGCCCCACGATGCTGACGAAACGGCGATCGGAGATCTGGTTCGCGATCGCCGGGATGAGTTCGGCACGGCCGAGTATTCGAGTTAGGGAAGCTGGCAGATTGTGAGAACCGGTGGCCGCGACCGTCGGCGCCTCTGGCCTCAACGGCAAGGTTCGGTACGAGACCTCGGCGACAAAACGATAGCCCCGACCCGGGACGTTGACGATGTACCGATTGCCGCCCCGACCGTCACCCAGCACCTGCCGAAGTGTGGCCACGTGGACTTTGAGATTTCCTTCCTGAACGAAAACATTTGGCCATACTCGCGCAATAAGGTCTTCCTTGCTAACAATCTCGCCGGCACGTTCGACCAGGCACGTCAAAATCTCAAACGCGCGAGCGCCGATCTGGACCGGCTGATCGGTGTTGAGGAGCATTTGTTGAGAGGGTATGAGGACGAATGGCCCAAACGCGATCACCCGGTCGAAAGCAGGATTTTTCCGATCAGCCACGATGATCCGTTATTGTGGAATCGGAGCGTCTTTGTAATTTCCAAGTATCGCGCGGATCTCCATGTGCGCAAGGAATTGGAGGCTCCGGACCGCCCCCGATCCCAGAGCCACGAAAGGTGTACTGTGCCGTGGCTCCGTCACCGCGAATCGGTTGCTTTCGTCGAAGCACTTCTGAAAATCGGGCACAAACTGGGCACAGGTGCTCTTATTTTTCTTAAGCTATTGATAAAAAATTTGATATATGGCGGAGGAAGAGGGATTCGAACCCCCGTGCGAGTCGCCCCGCAAACGGTTTTCAAGACCGCCGGTTTCAACCACTCACCCATTCCTCCGCCTTTTATCGTAGCCGATTTCGGTGAACGTTCGAATTCAACCAAGGGTGCACATGAAACGCTGTTCTGGTTGCGCTGCTTTTGACCATCGATACTTTCGGCGTCGATGGCTTCCACGTGGATAGAGCGACTGAACACCTGGAGAGGCAACGCGCGATTTCACTGAAATTATGCAGCCGGATAAGAGCATTCCGCAGGACCTGTTGGCCAAGGCCCAATGTGTTGTCACCATCCGCATCCTTGGGTTGAAACCGCGGCGTTTATTGTGGGCGCGGAATTTGGCCGCGGATGGGCGCTCCGACGGTGATGTGCATTGAAGGCGGAGGCAGCGGTTTCCGGGTTCGGCGCGTCGGACACCGATATTATCCTGCTGATTGTGAATCGGCACGGCATGACCAAGCTGACAGAAGATAAATTCACCTTGGCGCAGGTGCAGCCAAGCGCAAATAACGGCGGTCACGTTACTGCGAGCCCTGCTTCGCCAAAAGCGAATTCAACTTGCTGTTAAGTTCTTGAAGTTGCTCCATCACCTCTTTGTGCTGCAAGCTGTCGGCGCCTGGAAGTTTGCGCTGGATATAGAATGTCCCGCCGGGCTCGAGAATGCAGCGATGCACCTCTTCGATGGTGTCGAAACCCTGGCGATGCAGTACGGTCATCAGTTCCGCGTTCGTCAAAAGCTCGCGCGCTAACGCCCGCTTGAGTACTCTGCCGTCCTCAATCAGGAGCGTCGGCTTGCCTTCGAAGATCTGATCGAGGCGGCGGTGTTGGAACAGGAAGCGAATTACCAGATAATTCATGGCCAGCAGCGTGAAAGCGCCCAGCACGCCCCCCGAAAGCGAATTATCGTTACCGATGATCGCGTTCTGGACGGTGTTCGAAAGCGAGAGTAGCACCACCAGGTCGAAGGGGTTTAGCTGCGCCAGTTCGCGTTTGCCGAACACGCGCAAACACAGCACCAGGAAGATGTAGACCACCACCGGCCTGATCATCTTTTCCAAGAGGGGCGAGCCCAGCGCGAAGATATCGTGCCACATCGTACGTGAAACCAACCAGTCCGTCATCTCTGAAGTCTCCACCGAAATTATGGCCGATCCGGTTGGCGTAGAGCCGGATTTTCGGTTACAACATAAGGAGGTCGAAATGTTTAGTGAGCGTGCCGGGCGAGTCACGCTTTAAGAACCTGTGGATATGTTTCGGACGACTGTCAGAAACGCGATTCACGTTGTTGATTGCGCACGGCTTGCTACCGGGGCCGCGCGTCCCGAATCCCGGCTGTTTTATGCAGAGGCTAAATGCTTCAAAACTGGCGCGAAAAAAATTGCTAGGCCAACGCGGCGCCAGCGGATAACTTAGGACTCGCGCCATGTCAGCGATCAACGTTTCTTCCAAGGGTCTCCCTACCAACACCGACGCGGAACGGTTCGTACTTGGTTCCATCCTGCTGGACGACAGCTTCTATATTCAAGCGGCCGGTGAACTGGAAGCCGCCGATTTCAGCCTGGAAAAGCATCGCCGCATCTTTCAGCGGATGGGCGAACTGCAGGATCGCGGGGAAAAGATCGACCGCATCACGCTGGCAAACGAGCTGATCAAGTACAACGAACTGGAATCGTGCGACGGGCTGGGCTACCTGGTCTCATTGGATGACGGACTGCCGCAGATTCCCAACATCGATGCTTATGTTCGCATCGTAAAGGAGAAGTCCGTTCTGCGCAGCATCGTGCACGCTTCGCAGAACATGATGGACCGCGCCCTGATGGGCGAAGAGCAGCCGGACGAGATCATCGCGGGCGCGGAAGAGACGCTGCTGAAACTGGGCGAGGCGCGCGTCAAGTCCGGACTGGTAGACGCGCATCAGATTCTGGAGAGCTACGAAGGCGGCATCAATGCCTTCCTGGACCCCAGCAAACGCGTCAAAGGCGTCAGCACAGGTTTCGCCAAGCTGGATGAGATGACTGGCGGCATGCACAGCGGCGATCTGTTCATTGTGGCGGCGCGTCCTTCGATGGGAAAAACGGCTCTGGCGCTGAATATCGCGCAGCATGTGGCGTTGCGGCTCAAGAAAACGGTAGCGATATTTTCGCTTGAAATGTCGAAGGAATCGCTGCTCACGCGTATGTTGTGCGCCGCGGCCCGCGTCGACAGTCAGCGCTTTCGGGCCGGCTACCTGACGCAAGAAGAACGCCGCAAACTGAACGGCGCCTTGCATGAAATTGTGGAATCGCCGCTCTACATCGACGACACGGCCGGCATTCATTTGATGGACATGCACGCGAAGTTGCGCCGGTTGAAAGCGGAGCGCGGCGAAATCGGGCTGGTGATTGTGGACTATCTGCAGTTGATGAGCGGGCGCGGCCGTTTCGAAAATCGCAACCAGGAAGTGAGCGCGCTTTCGCGCGGCATGAAGCTTTTGGGCAAGGAAATGGAAGTGCCCATGATGGTGCTCTCGCAGTTGAGCCGCGCAGTGGAAACGCGTCAGGGCGATCACCGGCCGCAGTTGAGCGATCTACGCGAATCCGGTTCCATCGAGCAAGACGCCGATCTGGTAGGTTTCATCTTTCGCGAAGAAGTGTACCATCGCGATCGCGAAGACCTTCGCGGCCTGGCTGAATTGATCGTGGCCAAGCAGCGCAACGGCCCCATCGGCACGGTGAACCTGGTGTATCTGCACGCGCAGACGAAATTCGAGAACCGCGCCGAGGATACTGGCGAAGCTTCGGAAGAATAGCCTCATTTTTCACACAGCTTCAGCCGCACCGCGCAAGACCGTGCCTACTTCGCTGCGTCGTTCCGGGTGCTCGAGCCGCTGCGGCTCTCCACGCGCTGAGCTCCGCGCGCCTCGTATTGACGGCCTGCTCACGCGCCTCGCGATGGAGCCGTGCGAAAAATGCAGGCTCCCGCAGTTCCATAATGAGAGCATGCCTTCACCCAGCCCGAAAGCGGGCGGGAGTAATCTTCTTGCGCTGATTGCCGGTTTCGGCGGCTTGCTCGCGATGATGGCCTTTGCGGAAATCGACGGCGTACGCGCCCTGCAAGGCATCGAGCGCGCCAACGACGAGATTCGCCAGCAATTCCTTTTGCGCACGCGCGTCCTGGAGCGCATCCGCGATGATGTGTACATCTCGGGCACGTATGTGCGTGACTATTTACTGGAGCCGGAACCCAGCCAGGCAGAGGGAAGACAACACAGCCTTCTCGAAACCCGCGACGATATGGACCAGGCTCTGGCGCAATACCGGTCGCTAATCTACGACCGTGAGCGGGCGCCGTTTCAGGAGTTGCTTTCAGCCTTGGCGGAGTATTGGAAGACGCTGAACCCCGTCCTTTCCTGGAACGCGTCGACGCGGCAGCAAAGCGGCTTCGCCTTTTTGCGCGATGAAGTGTTTCCACGCCGGACTGCGATGCTCGGCATTGCCGACCAGATCCGCGCGTTGAACGAAGCGCAGTTGAATGAAGGCAAATTGCGCGTGGAGGAGACCTTCCACGCGTTTCGCCAGCGTTTGCGTATTATCATCGGCCTGACGATTGGCCTTGGGCTGATGCTGGCGGCATTCAGCATCTGGCGAATTCTGGGGCTGGAGGCGGAAGCCGCGCGCCAATTCCGGGAAGTGCAGCAGCTTTCGACGCGGCTGGTGGCGGCGCAGGAGGAAGAGCGCCGCTCCATAGCGCGCGAGTTGCATGACGAAGTGGGGCAGTCGCTCACGGGCGTGCTGGTCGAAATGGCGAACCTTTCTACGCTGATCCGCGCGCGCGATCTAACGGCCGTGGAGGCCAAAGCGAGCGAAATAAAGAAACTGGTAGAAGGCTCGATCGGCGCCGTGCGCGATATGGCTCTGCTGCTGCGCCCGTCGATGTTGGACGATCTAGGTTTGGTGCCGGCGCTCGAGTGGCAGGCGCGCGAAGTGTCGAGGCGCAGCGGCGTGTGGGTGAAAGTGGATGCGGCGGGGGTTTCGGAAACGTTGCCGGATGAGCACAAGACCAGCGTCTATCGGATTGTGCAGGAAGCACTGCACAACGCTGTGCGGCACGCCGAAGCGCACCAGATTCTGGTGAGCGTCAAGCAGGAAGCGGCGCGGCTCAACGTTGCCATTGAAGATGATGGACGCGGTTTCGACGCGGCGCGCACCAAGGGGATGGGGCTGCTGGGAATAGACGAGCGCGTGAGCCATTTGGGAGGCACTTTCAACGTAGAATCTTCGCCGGGCCGAGGGGCGGTGCTGCGCGTAAGCCTGCCGCTGGAGTCCAAATGAGCCTTGCGGGGAAGGGCGTGCGAATTGTGCTGGCGGACGACCACACGGTGGTACGCAAAGGCCTGCGGCTGCTGCTGGAGAGCGTGACGGATTTTCAAGTGGTGGCGGACGCGGCTACGGGCCGCGATGCAGTGCAACTGGCGGAACAGCATCGCCCGGACGTGGTGGTGATGGACGTGGCGATGCCCGTGTTGAACGGAATCGAGGCGGCGCGGCAGATCACATCCAAGCAGCCGTCCATTTCGATCGTCTTCCTGAGCATGCATGGCGATGAAAGTTATGTGCTGCGCGCCTTGAAGGCAGGCGCAAAGGCCTATTTGCTGAAGGATTCGGCCGAAACGGACCTGATTCAGGCCGTAAAGGCAGTCAATGAAGGCAAAGCGTTCTTCAGCCCAGCCATCAGCAAGCTTTTGGTGGAAGACTACGTCCGCCAGATGCAGGAGCGCGGCGTGGAAGACACCTTCGACCTGCTGACGACGCGCGAACGTGAAGTGCTGCAACTGCTGGCGCAGGGCAAGAGCAACAAGGAGGCGGCCGCACTGCTGGAAATGAGCCCGCACACGGTGGAAACGCATCGCGGCAAGATTCTGGAGAAGCTGAATCTGCACGGACAGGCCGAACTGATCCTCTACGCGGTGCGCAAGCGGTTGATTCGCTGACACGCTACGCCGCAAGCGCCCGCCGGATTGCGGGAATCCGCGCGGTTCGGGACAATCGAACTAATGCAAACTACTGTCGAACGCAAACCGCTGGAACAGATTGAGGCCGATGCGCTGATCGTGCCGGTTATAGAGGGCGCAAAGGAGAAACGCTTCGGCGCCGCCGACCTTTGCGAATCGGGTGAGGTGGCGGGCAAGCCGCTGGAACTGACGCTGATCCATCATCCACACGGCGTGGCCGCGAAGCGCGTGGTACTGGCCGGCGGTGGCAAATCGGAGAAATTCGATGCCGCCGAGATGCGCAGGCTGGTGAGTGCGGCGGTGCGTATGTTGAAGCCGAAAGGCGTGAAGCGGGTCGCAGTGGTTCTCGAAGGTTCCTTCGCGGGAGCGGATTTCACGGCGGCGGCGGTGGAAGGCGCAATCCTGGGCGATTTTGAGCCCGACCGCTACAAGGGCGGCGAGAAGAAGGCGTTGGAGTCGGTCGCAATCGTGGGCGGCGATGAAAAGGCCGTGGAGCGTGGACGAATTCTCGCAGAGGCGCAGAATTTTGCGCGCAATCTGGCGAATGAGCCCGCCAATCTGCTGACGCCGATGAAAATGGCCGAGGCCGCACGCGCGATGTGCGAAGAGAGCGGCATCAAAGGCGTGCTGGAGTGCGAGGTGCTGGAACAGGACCAGATGAAAAAGCTGGGAATGGGCGCACTGCTGGGTGTGGCGCAGGGCAGCGCAGAGCCGCCGGCGCTGATCGTGATCCGCTATAAGCCCGCTTCGGCGAAATCGAAGGATCACCTGGCGCTGGTCGGTAAGGGGGTGACCTTCGACACCGGCGGCATCTCGATTAAACCGTCCGACGGCATGGAAAAGATGAAGTATGACATGTGCGGCGGCGCCGATATGATGGCGGCGATGCGCGCGATCGCGCAACTGAAGCCCGCGGTGACAGTGAGCGCGTTCATCCCGTGCGTCGAAAACATGCCAGGCAGCCGCGCGCAACGGCCAGGCGACATCGTCACGGCAATGTCGGGCAAAACCATCGAGGTGTTGAACACCGACGCAGAAGGCCGCTTGATTCTGGCGGACGCGATGGCATATGCGCGCAAACAGGGCGTGACGCATATGGTGGACGCCGCCACGTTAACCGGCGCAATTGTGGTCGCGCTGGCGCACATTCACGTCGGTCTATTTTCGAACAATGATGACATGCGCGACCGGGTTCTGAACGCCGCGAAAGCGGAAGGCGAGCGCATGTGGGCGATGCCGCTCGACGACGATTACAAAGATTATTTGAAGAGCGCATTTGCGGACCTGGGGAACATCGGCGGGCGCTGGGGCGGTGCGATCACAGCCGCCGCGTTTCTGAAAGAGTTTGCCGAGGACACGCCCTGGGTACACTTGGATATCGCCGGCACCGCATGGCTGGACGACGCGAAGCCGTATATGGCCAAGGGACCGACGGGCGTCGCCGTTCGCACCCTGGTGCGGCTGGCCCTCGATTGGTAAAGCAGCTGGCGCGACGTGGCCGGTAAAACAATTAGCGAGAAGATCCTCTCGGCAAAATCGGGGCGCGACGCGCGCGCAGGCGACGTTGTCATCAGCCGCGTGGATTGCGCTTTGGGTACGGATGGATCGACGCCCATGGCGCTCGATTACTTCGAGCAGATGGGCGGCGAGCGCGTGCGCGACCCGCAGCGTGTCGTGTTCGCGCTCGATCACTATGCGCCGCCGCCCAGCCGCCAGACGGCGCTGCTGCATCAACGCATGCGTGCGTTCGCATCGCAGCACGACATTGAAGTGTGGGACGTCGGTGAAGGCATCGGGCACCAGCTGATGGTGGAACGGGGGCGCGCACTGCCCGGTGGCTTGGCCGTAGGCGCCGACAGTCATGCAGTCACATACGGCGCGCTGAATACCTTTGCCACGGGCATCGGCTCTTCCGATCTCGCGGCGATTTTGATCTCGGGCGAGATTTGGCTGCGCGTCCCGCAATCGATTCGCATCACACTGAACGGCACATTAGCGCCGGGCGTTTACCCGAAGGACGTTGCGCTCGCGTTGGCGAAGGAGTTGGGCGCGGACGGCGCGAATTATCAGGCGCTCGAATTCGCAGGCGCTGGCGTATGCACGCTCGATCTCGAAGACCGGTTGGTGATTGCGAACTTCGCCATCGAAATGGGCGCGAAGAACGGCATCTTTCCGGCGGATGAAAAGACATTCGCATATCTCGGAGGCCGCAAAGACGAGCCCGTAGAAGCGGATGCCGGCGCGAGTTACTCCCGCGAAATTCGAATCGATCTCGACCGTCTGACGCCAATGGTCGCACTGCCCCATACGCCAGACCGCGGTATGGATGTCGCGCAGGCCCCAGGCATCGCAGCGCAGATGGTGTATTTGGGAACATGCACCGGCGGCCGCGTGCGTGATTATCATCAGGCGCTTGGGGTGCTACGCGCGGGCGGAGGCGTCGCGCCGGGCGTGCAGTTGGTGGTGACGCCAGCGTCGCGGCAGGTGCTCGAAACGTTGACGCGTGACGGATCGCTCGCGGAATTGATCGCGATGGGCGCGGTCATTCAGACGCCGGGTTGCGGCTCCTGCTGCGGAACGTGCGGCGCCATTCCGGGCGATGGCGTGAATGTGATCTCGACCGCGAACCGCAATTTTAAAGGGCGGATGGGAAATGGCGCCGCGTCGATCTATCTGGCGTCGCCTGCCACGTGTGCGGCATCGGCAGTGCGCGGCGTAATTACCGATCCCCGGGAGATCACCGGGTGATTTACCGCGCGCGCGTGTTTGGCGACGATATCAACACGGATTACATCATAGCGTCACGCCGCAAGCGCGACAGCCTGGACCCGGCGGTGCTTCGACGGTACCTGTTTGAAGAAATCGCGCCCGAATTCGCCGCATCGGTGGAACCGGGCGATGTGATTGTGGCAGGCAAGAATTTCGGCTGCGGGTCCGCTATGGAAGTTGCGGTGACGGCCGTATTAGGCGCGGGCATCCACGTGGTGCTCGCGCGCGGTTTCGCCCGAACATATTACCGAAACGCGGTGAACAATGGCCTGCTCCCGGTGATTTGCGATACGACAGGAATCACCGAAGGCGACCGTCTGCGGCTGGAGGCAGACAGAGTGTGGAACGAGAATACGGGCAGCCGGATCGCCTGCGAACCGCTGCCGGAAGTAATGCGGAAGATTATCGACGAAGGAGGCCTTGTTGCGTACTTCCGGCGCTACGGCGGTTTCGAGGCGCCTTAGTTGGTAACCCGCTTCAAGACAAAATCGACGGAAAAGCTGCCGTCGTCGGTACCCATGGTGACTTTCATTTCGTCGCCATCGATTTTGGCCTTGTATATCAGGTGGACATCGCTGCCCTGATAATCCGTGTTGGCGGCAAACGTGACGTTATCCCCGTCAATTTTGCCGTCCTTGATCTGCACTGGGGTGGTGGGCAGACCCTCGACGGAGCCAGTCAAAGCGTTATCCGCCGTTTTCAGGTGGAAGGTGAGGGGCACTGCGGTCCCGTTAAAATCGAACGACCCTTTCCAATCCCCGCCGGGATCGGCTGCAAATAAAACGATGGCGGAAAACGCCGCCAGAGCAGCCAGCGCGAAGCAGCGCAGCATAGACTTCATCACTCGATTGTACAAGAAGGTTCCGAAAGGTTGACGCTGAGTCTGCAAGAAGTTACAGTAGTCGTGTTCGCCTGCGCTGCGGCCCGTTAAGTCCCCATCGTCTAGAGGCCCAGGACATCGCCCTTTCACGGCGGTAACGGGGGTTCGAATCCCCCTGGGGACGCCAAATCATATTCGTCGGATTTCAATTCCTGCAACCCGATGAGAATACTGGACGGAATCGGGGTTCGAAATCCATCGTTTGTGACTCCGCCGGGCAATACTGCGCTCTGAATCATTAACTTCTTCTCGTATTCCGCTCCCACAAACACTCCCGGCGTTTTGAAGAAGAAGTCTGAAAACCATAGTAGCCGGTCCAACTGATCCCGTTCGATGTCTTCCTCGCGGTACAGCGTATTCTGGCCTCCCGGCAATCATCCTTGCGAGAGTAAACATCGCGTTAGGATGGTGATAGGATTGTTTAGCGATGCGGCCACCTATCCTCATTCTTGGGATGTTGTCGTGCTCCTACAGCCTTTGTGCCGGGGACAGTTGGGGAGCAGATTCGCTCCGCGGCGTCAAGCCATTCCATATTGCCTTGACAATGGGAGCGTGCTCGGACGATTTATCCACCAAGACTATTTACGACGACGTAGTTCGCGACATCGAGGTAAAGCTGCGTGTCGCGCGCATCCCGGTTGACCCTAAAGCGAATCTGCCCGTATTGAACCTAACCCGCATATCTCACAGATCTTGAGCAACTGAACCAAGAGAGCAGCGCGAGTAGTCTTTTGGGGAGCCATTTGTCCAGCCATCGGTTTTTGTCCTGAAGCAATGGGGGCGCACAGGCCTCGAACGAGGTGTAAGGGGCCGAAATGGCTTTTCCCGGTCGTTCCGTTTTCGATTTCAAATGCGGCTCCGCAAGCCCTTCCGCCGCGGTTTTCATTTTAAGTATCGCCTGAGGTTGACCGGCGGGATTCTAGCAGCGCAGGTTCGCCCAAATCTGCTGATAAAGTCCCTGCCAAGGATAACTGGACGCCATCGACACCCAGACCTTGCGCACCGTCATGCGGATCTGCGCGCCGATCTTCAACAGCTTCGTGCGGATCGTGGAAACCTGCGCTTGCGCCAGTTCCGTTGCCTTCAAACCCAGCCGGCGCAGTCCGCTCACCAGCACATACGCCATCGCCGACAGATACAGCCGCATCTGATTCGCCCGCATCGTTTCCGCGCTTACCCGGTCGGCGAACAAGCTGAACTGTTCCTTGATCCGATTCTCCATGTCGCCGCGCGCGCAGTAGAGCTCTTCGTATAACTCCTGTGCCTTCCATTCTTCCCTCGTCAGTGAGGTGACCACGAAGCGCGGATTTTCCTTGCCGTCGATATGCTCGGCTTTGGCCGCCACGCGCCGCTCGCGATCCCAGCCGCCCTTCTTCGTTTTCTTCGTCCGATAGCCAAACTCAGTGAATACCCGAGCCGGTTTGCCGGTCTGGTTCCACTGCTGGGTGGCGGCGTGCATCTCGGCTCCAATGATCTTGCGCAGCCGCTGATTGCGGGCCATTCCAAATACGAAGTCCACCTGATGGTTCTCACACCAACTCATCAGTTCGTTGCGGCAAAAACCGGAATCCCCGCGCAGGATGATTTTCACTTCCGGCCATGCGGTTCGGATCTGCTCTACGATCCGTTGGATCTCCACCAGACTGCCGAAAGCAGCGTCGTGATTGGCTTCCCGCAATCGCGCGCACAGCACGTGGTCTCCGCCAAAGATGTACAGCGGCAGGTAGCAGTAGTTGTCATAGTAGCCGTGGAAGAAGCGGCCTTCCTGCTTGCCGTGCAGCGGCAGATCGGTGGTGTCGACATCGAGGATGATCTGCTCGGGCGCTGGATCGTGCGCCTCGACGAACACCTTCACCAACAAACTGTCGACCGCCTCTTTCCAGAACGTGATTTTCTTGTAGCGATCGTTTTCGCCGGCTCCCAGTTCGAATCGGTTCAACGTGCTCTTGCTGGCCAGCGGTTGCGCCAGATCCTCACGGCCCGCCAGGATGCCGAAGACTGGATCCTGGCGCAGTTGCTCGTGGTCGTTGACGTCTTCATAACCTAACGCCAGACCGTAGATTCTCTGCGATACCATTTCCTGAATCGAATGCTCGACCTGATTCTGATTCCGGCCGTCGAGAAAGCATTCCGCCAGGCGTGGCAGCAGATTCAGGCGCTGGTCGGTTTGGCGCAGCAGGAAGGCACCACCATCGGAACTGATCCTTCCCACCGCTGCATATCCAAAGCTGGATTGGTTACACTCTGTCATAGCGAAGGCCGTTCTCTCTTTGGCGCTAACTGTTGTCTGGAAACTCAGTTATGCCACGAAGGACGGCCTTTTGCCAATAGTCTGTGAGATTTGCGGGCTAGGCTTAGGGGTAAAAACGAATTCTCGGACAGACTCCTCGTTAGGCATCTGCCCAAATAATGCG
>DATAUH010000108.1:0-7857 GCA_036268375.1 Bryobacteraceae bacterium
GTTGGCGGAGTTGGGCATAGAGTCGTGGCAAAGGCGCGCCTGGATGAATGTGCCGCCGCTCGAGTAAGGCGGAGCGGGGCTCCACCTAACCCAGGCTAGCCCAGCCTAGCCAGAATCCCTCACGCCGTTTCTATCGCAACGCGTAAGCCCGCGTCTACTTCGTTGCGCTTGGTCACCGTGCTCGAAGTACTGTTCGTGTACGCCTCCGCGCGCTGACCGCGCGCGCCTCGTGGCCACAGTCTTCTCATGCGCCTCGCTACGAAACAGTGTGAGAGATCCGGGCTAGATACCGGGCGCCCACGCGAGTTATGCAGCCGCTGAAAACCTCTTCTGAATCGATTCGATTGCGGGACGCAGGAAAGTGGCGCGGTCCAGCCCGGAGCGCAGTTGCGCCACGCCGCCGGCGGTAATGAAGTTGACGTCAGTAACGCCGACGAAGGCGAAAAACGCGCGCAGATAGGGTTCGACAAAGTTCATGCCGGCTCCGGGCGTGCCTTGATCGTAGATGCCGCCTGAGGCCAGCAGGAACGTCGCCTTTTTCCCTTTCAACAGGCCTTCAGCGCCACCGGCGCCGTACGAAAAAGTCTTGCCCACGCGCGCGATCTGATCGATCCACAGCTTTAGACTGGCGGGGATCGAGAAGTTGTACATGGGTACGCCGATGACGTATTCATCCGCCGTGTGCAGTTCCGAGATGTACTGATCGGAGTGAGCGAGCGTATCGCGCTGCGCAGGCGTGTGGCTATCGGCCGGCGTGTAGGCAGCGCCGATCCATTCCGCCGTCACGACCGGCAAATGAGAAGCGGCCAAGTCTCGGGTAGTGATGTGACCGGCGGGGTGCGCCTGCAGCCATTGATGCACGTATTCATCGGTGAGTTGACGGCTGATGGAAGCCTCGCCGCCGAGGGCACTGGAATCGATTCGAAGTAGAGTGGGCATCGGTTCTCCTTACACAACAATTGATGCTTAGACAACGTTTGTCGATTCATGTAAAGACGACAAATGTTGCTTAGCCGTTCTGGCGCGCATCAGTTAAGCTGGAGGCGGCGATGCTGAAAGAGTCGGAAACGGTGGATCCGCGCATCCGGCGCACCCGGTTGCTGTTGCAACAGGCGCTTCAGAAGCTACTGCAACGAAAAGAGTTCGACGCGGTTTCGGTGCAGGATATCGCGGAAGCGGCGACTGTCAACCGGGCTACGTTTTACGACCACTATAACGATAAGTTTGCGCTGCTCGAGTGCATGGTGGGTTCGGAGTTTCAGGAACTGCTGGTGCAGCGGGAGGTGCAGTTCGACGCGACGTGCGGGTCGGCGCTGAAGGCGATTTTCCTGGCGGTTTGCGACTATCTGGCGCGCATGCAGACGCCGCAATGCAGAAGAGCGCTGCAGCCCCACATGGAAGCGGCGATTATTGCGGTCGTTCGGCGCACGTTTTTGGATGGACTAAAACAGCACCCGCCGACAGGAGGCGTTGCGCCGGAAATCGTGGCGGCGGCGGTGAGTTGGGCGCTCTACGGGTCGGCGAAGGAGTGGGTGCAGACGGAAAGCCACGGTCCGGCGGATGCAATGGCGGACACTGTGGCGGCGCTGGTGGCGCCGATGCTGCACTTTAACGCGGAGTCCACTTCACCGCCATCGCGGTGATGTCGTCGGACTGTACGGCGCCTTCGGTAAACTGCGCGACCTCGGCCAGGACACGCTGAGCGATCTCCTTTGAACTACAACCGGCGCACTCGGCGAGCGCGTGGCGAAGACGGCGTTCGCCGAAGAAGCCGCCGTCGGCGTTCATGGCTTCCGTGACGCCGTCGGTGAAGAGGAAGAGCGAATCGCCCGCTTTCAAGTGGAAGCGGCCGGTTTCGTAAGAGACCTCTTCCGGCGGCAGCAAGCCGATAACGATGCCGCCGGGCTCATCGACGGGAACAATTTCGCCAGTGGATGCGATGCGATAGGGTGGATTGTGTCCGCCGATGCAGAACTCCACGTCGCCCGTGTCGGTATGCAGAATGGCGTAAAAAACGGTGACGAAGACCGCGCCCTCGCGCTGGGTACCGAGCACCTTGTTGACGTAGGCGAGGCATTCCGCGGGATCGAGGCCCTGCAGCGCGGTGGCGCGCAGAATGGTGCGGCTGACGGCCATGAAGAGCGCGGCAGGGACGCCTTTGCCGGAGACGTCGCCGATCAGAAAGCCGACGGAATCGCTGTTGATGGGGAAGAAATCGAAGAAATCACCGCCCACGCGCCGCGCGGGCGCTATTTGCGCATAGATATCGAAGAGCTCTCCGGTGGGAAACTCGCGCGGCAGCATCGAAACCTGAATTTGCGCGGCGATTTCGATCTCCTGTTCGAGCGCGCTCAGGCGCTGGCGCGTCTCGACGCCCAGACGTTCGATTTCGAGGGCATCGCGGGTGCGGCGCAGGGTGGTTTCGAAATCGGTAAAATCGATGGGCTTGGTGAGGAAGTCGAAGGCGCCGCGGTTCATGGCGGTCCGGATGTTACCCATGTCGCCATAGGCAGACAAGATGACGGATTTCACGACGCGTCCATCAAGATGGCCGAGGCGAGAGATGAGCTCCAGGCCGTCCATCACGGGCATGTTGATATCGGTGATGACCAAGTCAAGGTCGGGGTCGGCCTCGACCTGGCGCAGGGCTTCGGCTCCGTTGCGCGCGAAGGCGAATTCGAAGCCGAAGTTGCCGTTGCGGCGCTTGAAACGCTGGCGGATGAGAGTTTCGATGTCGGGCTCATCGTCGACGATAAGGACGCGCGCTTTGGATGGCGATTCGGTGTTCATGGCTTCAGCGATCGAGGAATGAGGATAGTAAATTCGGTGAATTCGCCTTCGATGGAGTCGACGCGAATTTCGCCGCGATGCTCGTTGACGACGATTTCGTAGCTAATGGAAAGACCCAGGCCAGTGCCTTCGCCGGCGGGTTTGGTGGTGAAAAACGGATCGAAGACGCGGCCCAGGAAATCTTTGGGGATACCGGAGCCGTTGTCGCGGACGCGAATTTCGACCCGATCGCCGAGATCGCGGGTGGTGGCGCGCAAAGTGGGGCGATAGCCGGGAGTCTTCTTTTCCGACTGTTTGCGCAGGGCGAAGAAGGCGTTGCCGGCGATGTTGAGGAACACGCGGCTCAAATCCTGTGGGACAAGGGGCACGGAGCCCACGTGCTCATCAAATTCGAATTCGATGGCGCACTGAAAGGTGTTGTCCTGCGCACGAATGCCGTGGAACGCGAGGTTGACGAACTCGCGCACCAGACCATTGAGGTCGGTGGGGCGGCGCTCGCCGGGCTGGCCGCGCGAGTGATCGAGCATGGAACGGATGATGCTGTCGGCGCGGGCGCCGTGCTCGCGAATTTTGTGGATGTTTTGTTCCAGGTCGGCGGCAATGGCCGTGAGCTCTTGGCGCCCATCAAGACCAGAGCGCAGTTCGGATATCAGTTCTTCGGAAAGCTCGGCGAAATTCAGTACGAAGTTCAGCGGGTTCTTGATTTCGTGCGCGATGCCGGCGGTGAGCGAGCCGAGCGACGCCATCTTTTCCTGCACGGTGAGTTCGTCGCGCAGGCGCTTCTTTTCGAGCAGCGCGCCGATGCGGGCGCGCAGAAGAACCGGGTCGAATGGCTTCAGCAGATAGTCTTCGGCGCCCATTTCGATGGCGCGCACGACGCTGTCGATCTCATCGAGAGCGGAGATCATGACAACGGGAACGGTGCGCATGCGGCGATCCTGCTTCATGCGGGAGAGAACTTCGAAGCCATCCATCACGGGCATCATGAGATCGAGCAGAACGAGATCGAAATTTTCGGCGGCGATGCGGTCGAGCGCCTCAGAGCCGCCGCGCGCTTCCTCGGCTGCGTAGCCTTGGCGCTGCAGGCGGCGCACGAGCATGTTGCGGTTGGCGGCGCTATCGTCAACGACCAGAATGCGCGCCGCAGCAGACTGATTGGCTGCGGCGGCGGTGCGGCCGGGTTCGGCGGCAGGCGCTTCTTCAGCGCCGCACAACAGCCCGAGCATGTTGTTGGCGGCGTACGTAATGCGGTCCAGATCTTCCCGCCAACCGAAAGGAATGCCGAGTTTTTCCGATTCCTGCATATCCGTAATCAGTCCTTTGATGCGCTTCAGGCGGGGGAGCACCTTCTCACAAAGAGAGTCGAGTTCCGCGCGCTCGACGGAAACTTTATTGGAAAGCGATTGGTTGATATCGGCGAGCGAGGCTTTGGCGGCCGAGTGTATGTGGCGCAATGGGTCGAGCGAGGCGGCGTTGCGGCCGGTGGAGGCGTCCTCGATCAGCAGCTCCGAATAGCCGATCATGTGATTGAGCGGCGTGCGGAGATTATGACGTAACTCAGCCAGGTCGGCGTGTTGCAGCGGTTTGGATTCACGGTTTTCGACGCCCAAGTTTGAAGAACTCACAAGGTACTTTCTGCTCGCGGAAACGCCTTTACAAGGCGCGGCCCTTCGATTGCTGCATGTCGGTTGCCAGTTATGCCGACGATCTTAATCGTGGAAGACAACGAATTGAACCGGGACATGCTCACGAGGCGCCTGGAGCGGCGGGGCTACGCAACGCTCACTGCCGTAGACGGAGAGCAGGGTTTGGACGTTGCAAGACGCGATCAACCCAATTTGATCCTGATGGACATGAGTCTGCCGGTAATGGATGGATGGGAAGCGACGAAGCGCTTGAAAAGCGCGCCGGAGACCAGGGGAATTCCGATCGTGGCGCTGACGGCGCACGCGATGAGTGGCGACCGCGAGCGCGCGCTCGAAGCGGGATGCGACGAGTACGATACCAAGCCGGTGGAGTTTCCGCGGCTGGTAACGAAGATCGAGGCCCTTTTGAGCGGCAAGAGCGCAGACGGGCTCCGGACTTAAGACCTTTCGGAATTTGGAACTTAGTAATCAGAAGAGTTCGCCGCCAAACGGTGAAGGCTTTCTGAGGTACGTTTACCCGCAGTAGTCGCGCGTTATGGCGCTGCGCGTGTAGGAGTAATCCTCACACCCACGACTATGGCGAACACCACGGCAGACCTGGTCCCGTTTGAAACCCTCCTCAATTCGACAACCGAAGGCGTCTACGGCATAAATAGCGAGGGTTTATGTACATTTCTGAACCGCGCCGGTTCGGAGATGCTGGGCTATACGCGCTACGAAGTGCTGGGGCGGAACATGCACCGGCTGATCCATCACTCCCACGAGGACGGGCAGCCATATGCCGAAGCGGACTGCCCCATTTATCGCGCCAAGAGTTCGGGTGAAGCCACGCGTGTGGACAACGAGATCTACTGGCGCAAGGACGGCAACAGCTTCCCGGTGGATTTTTCTTCCTCGCCGGTTTTGGTGGACGGCGAACTGCGCGGCGCAGTCATCACATTCACGGACATTAGCAAGCGCAAGCAGCAGGAGCTGCGGCTTCAGGTGCAATACGAAGTGGTACGCGCGCTGATGGAAGCGGCGTCGGTGACGCAGGGTCTCGACGGTTTTCTAGCGGCAATCGGACAGGGATTCAAATGGGAGATCGGATCGGTGTGGCTGATCGACAAGCGGCGTTCTTTGCTGCGGGCGGCGGCGATCTGGCGCGGGTCACAGGAGGGGAGCGAATTTGAGAGTGTGACGCGGGAGATGTCGCTGGGGCGCGGGTCCGGGTCGCCGGGGCGGGTTTGGCAGGAAGGGCGGCCGCTGTGGATAGGGGATGTTGCGGAGGACACCAGCTTGTCGCCGATGCGATTCAAGGCCTTGGGTAAATTGCACAGCATGGTGGCGTTTCCCCTGCGCAGCGGACGCAAAATCGCCGGGGTGGCGGAATTTTTTTCGCAGGACGCGCGCAGCCCGGACGAGGAGATGCAGCGCACGTTGACGATTTTGGGCAATCAACTGGGCGAATTTGTGGAACGGACGCGCGGCGAAGAGGAGTTGCGTACGCGGGACCGGGCGCTGCAATCGAGCATCAACGGCATTTTAATTTCGGACACGTCTCTGCCGGACAACCCGGTGATTTATGCGAATCCCGCGTTTGAGCGGCTGACCGGCTACACGATCGACGAAGCGCTGAGCCGGAACTGCCGGTTTTTACAAGGGCCGGATACGGATCGCGAGGCGGTCCAGCGGATTCGGGAAGCCATCGAAGCGGGCAAAGAGGCGAATGAGATTCTGCTGAATTACAAAAAAGACGGTACGCCCTTCTGGAACGACCTGACGATTGCGCCGGTGCGCGATGACGATGGCAAGGTGACGCACTTTATCGGCGTGCAGAATGACGTAACCGAGCGGAAACATGCCGAAGAGGAGTTGATCGCGGCGAAGGAGGGCGCCGAGGTTGCGAGCCGCGCCAAGAGCCAGTTTCTGGCGAACATGAGCCATGAGCTGCGTACGCCGCTGAACGCGATCATCGGTTACAGCGAGATGCTGCAGGAGCAGGCGGAGGAGTTGGAGGCAAGCGCACTCACGCCCGACCTGGCGAAGATTCACAGCGCGGGCAAGCATCTGCTGGCGCTGATCAACGACATCCTCGATCTTTCGAAGATTGAAGCCGGAAAGATGGATCTGTATCTGGAGTCGTTCGACGTGGAGCGCATGGTGCGTGAAGTGAGCGCAACGATTGAGCCGCTGATTGCGAAGAAGGGCAACGCATTCGAAGCCAAGGTGGCGAACGACCTGCCGGAGATGCACGCGGATCTGACGAAGGTGCGGCAGAGCCTCTTCAATCTGCTGTCGAATTCGGCGAAGTTCACGGAGCATGGCAAGATTGAGCTGTCTGTTTCGAAGCGCGACGTGAACGGCGCGCCGGGCGTGGAGATGCGCGTCACAGACACCGGAATAGGCATGACGCCGGAACAGTCGGCGAAGTTGTTTGAGCCGTTCACGCAGGCGGACCGCTCCACGACGCGTAGATTTGGCGGCACAGGGTTGGGGCTTGCGATCACGCGCCGCTTCGTGCGTTTGATGGGCGGCGACATTCTGGTGGAAAGCGAGTTGGGGCGAGGCTCCACCTTTTGCATCCTGCTGCCGGCGCGCGTGCAGGCGCCAGCCGAAAGCCCCGCGGAGACGCCGGCGCCTGCAAAGCCCATCGGCGGCGCGCGTTTCGGAAAGGTGTTGATCATCGACGACGACCCGGCAGCGCGTGACTTGATGCAGCGCCATCTGACGCGCGAAGGCTATCAACCCGTACTTGCCGAAAGCGGCGAACAGGGATTGGAACTGGCGCGCAAGATTCGTCCAGACGTGATTACGCTGGACGTGATGATGCCGAAGATGGACGGTTGGGCGGTGCTGCAGGAGCTCAAAAAAGATCCGCAACTGCACTCGATTCCGGTCATCATGGTGACGATTGTCGACGACAAAAACCTGGGCTACACGCTCGGCGCCGACGACTACTTGAATAAACCTGTGGATCGCGAAACGCTGTCGCAAGTGCTGCACAAGTATCGCTGCCCGTATCCGCCCTGCCCGATTCTGCTGGTGGAGGACGATGAGACGACGCGCGGAATGATGCGGGCGATGCTGGAGCGCGACGGTTGGTCGGTGACCGAGGCTTCGAACGGCCAAGAGGGACTTGACCGGGTAAACACTTGCGGCGCAAACCTGATTCTGTTGGACCTGATGATGCCGCAGATGGACGGCTTCGAATTTTTGACGCACTTGCGGCAGAATCAGAATACGCGCGAGATTCCGGTGGTGGTGATCACGGCGAAGGAGTTGACGGCCGAGGACCGGCAGATGCTTACAGGGTCGGTGCAGAAGGTGTTGGCGAAGGGCGAATTCACGATGGACGACCTATTGCGGCAGGTGCGCGCAGTGGCGCCCGCAGACCCGCCTGTTGCCAAAGGGTAGGGCGCTCGCCTGGGGCCAGGTCGGG
>DATAUH010000109.1:0-20603 GCA_036268375.1 Bryobacteraceae bacterium
ATTCGAAGGTTCAACCTCCTATATGTATCTCTGCACCGGCGGCGCGGTGACCGTAGGCGTGGGTCACGCTATTTTCGATCCTGGACATGCGTTACAGCTTCCGTGGGACGGGTCGCCCTCGCCATTGTTGATTCACTCCGATTATGCGCGCGTGGCCACAGCGGAGAAGGGAAGACCCGCTGCCCACTATCAAGCGTTGACGAAGTGCAGGTTGAGCGAGGGGGCAATTGCAACGCTGCTGGACGCGGACATCGCAGCCTTTGAGAAGAATCTTTCGGCTCAAATGTCAGCCTGGAGCAGTTTTCCGGAGCCGGTGCAACAGGCGTTATTCGATATGGCCTACAATCTCGGTGTGGGCGGCTTGCTGAAGTTTCGCAAGCTGCTCGCGGCGTGCGCCGCCGGCAAGTGGGAAATCGCCGCCACACAGTGCCACAGAGCAGGCATTGCAGAAGAACGAAACCGCGAAACGGCCGCACTATTTCAACAGGCGGCGTAATGCGGCCGCCAAACGGCGCGCGGCATAATGAATGCATAAGGGTATTGTCGAAATGAGATTTTTGCTGTTACTCACATTGCTTGTGGCCCCTGTCTTTGCGCAGGACTCGCCAGAGGCGATGTCGCTTTACAACAAAGGCGTGAAATTGCTGGACGATGGAAAGGGTGAGGATGCGCGCAAGTCTTTCGAAACCATTCTGAAGGACTATCCGAGCAGCGCTTACGCCAAGCTGGCCAAAGAGGGGTTGGCCAAGCCATTAGTTGCGTCGATTGAGTTTGTGGACACCAAACCTCTTTCCGAACGCGAGATCCGAAAAATGTTCGAGACGGCGAATGCGCGTCTTCGCGTAGGGCGCCCGTATAATCCGGATGATGGCGATGAAGCGCGGCGACTGCTGGCGCAGTTGATGTTGAAACGCAAACTGCGCGCCAAGGACATTACGGTGACCGCGAAGGATTTGCCGGACCGCAAGGTCGACGTGAAGATTACGGTAATCCATTAGCGTTCCCCGACGCGCATGAAACTGGCCCGCATACACCGCCATGGCGGTCCGGAAGCGCTCGTGTACGAAGAGGCGGCCGATCCGCAGATCCGGCCGGATCAGGTCTTGGTGCGCGTGCGAGCATGCGCGCTGAATCACCTGGATCTTTTTGTGCGCGCGGGCATGCCGGGCGTCAAGATCGGCATGCCGCGAGTGTTGGGCAGCGACATCGCGGGCGAAGTGGTCGCGGTGGGCGAGCTTTGCCAGCGCGTTGAGCGCGGCTGGCGCGTGCTGCTTGCACCCGGATTGAGTTGCCGCCAGTGCGAGGCCTGCTTTTCCGGCATGGACAACATGTGCCGGCGCTATTCGGTCTTCGGCTATGCGATCGATGGCGGCAACGCCGAGTTTGTCGCCGCCCCGGAGTACAGCGTGGTGCGGATTCCCGACGATTGTGGATTCGACGAGGCCGCGGCCGCGCCGCTGGTCACTCTGACCGCCTGGCACATGCTCTTCACGCGCGCCAGGCTGCAGCCCGGAGAGGATGTGCTGGTGCTGGCGGCGTCGAGCGGCGTAGGCTCCTGCGCGATCCAGATCGCCAAAATGTTCCAGTGCCGCGTGATCGCGACCGCCGGCGGCGAAGAGAAGCTGGCGCGGGCGCGAGACCTAGGCGCGGATCACGTCATCGATCATTACCAGCAGGACATTGCGGCCGAGGTCAAGAAGATCACAGGCAAGCGCGGTGTGGATGTGGTGGTGGAACACGTGGGCGTCGCCACCTGGAAGCACAGTATGGGGGCGCTTGCGCCCAACGGCCGGCTCGTGACCTGCGGCGCGACCACCGGCTACGACGCAGCTATCGATCTGCGATACCTCTTCACCAAACAGTACAGCGTGCTGGGATCGTTCATGGGCACGCTGGGCGAACTGCACACGGCGCTGAAGTTCGTTTTTCGCAAGCAGGTGCGGCCCGTCATCGATTGCGTCTATCCACTGGCCGAAATTCAGGACGCCCACCGGCGCCTCGAGGACAAGCGGCAGTTCGGAAAAATTATCCTCCATCCGTGACCGGCAGCGCGGGGCCAGAATTGAACGCGCCTGCGGCCCTATAATCGAACGCCCCTGCGGCCCTATAATCAAACGCGCCTGCGGCGCGATAATCGGGCATGAGAATTTTCCGCTGGCTCGCGTGCCTGACGCTCGCTCTATCCCTATTCGCGCAATCTCATCCAGAGGAGGCGCAGGTGCGGAGCCTGGTGCAGCGCTATATGGATGCGCGCGACCGTCAGGATCCGCGCGCCATCGAAGCCCTGTTCACCGCCGACGCGGATCAGTTGGTCTCTTCGGGCGAATGGCGCAAAGGCCGCGCGGACCTTGTGAAGGGGACGATGGCCAGTTCGCAGTCGACCGGCGGCAAGCGGACCATCACCGTGGAATCGGTGCGCCTGCTCGCTCCGGGCGTCGCGATAGCCGACGGGCATTACGATTTAACGGGCTTGGCCGGCGGGGAAACGCGCCATATGTGGACTTCAATTACCGCCGTGAAAACCGCCGCCGGTTGGAAGATTGCCGCCATTCGTAACATGTTGCCCGCTGCGCCTGCGCCGGCGCGATGAGGCAGCGACTGCGGCGAGGATCTTTCGCACACAGTTCTCGCGATTTTCTTACGCCGCTACTGTTCCAATTCATGCATATTATGTTGCTTGTAGTATGTTTTCGTGGCCTGTGAGGGAATAAGCTTAAGACGGTAGCGCATTGGGGGAACTCCATGGCGATTCAGCCGCTTGGAAAAGCGGATTCAGGCATTCTTATACACTGCGTCCTGGTGACTTCGTTCGAAGCGGAATACTCGTTTTTGCGGAACGTTCTGTGGACGGCGGGTATGCGCGTTCATCATGCCGAGTCGCTTGAAGAGGCGGATTTCCTGCTCACCGTCACCGGAAGCACAGTGCTGTTGTCGGACGTGATCTTTGACGGCGGGTATTGGCAGGGCGCGTCCGAGCTGTTGCGGCGGGCGCACCCGCTGGTGACCATGCTGGTGGTGGCGGAGCCCGCCGATCGCGCCTTCGTAAGCGACGTGTTGGCGCACGGAGCTTGCGGCATACTCTGGAAACCGTTCGAATTCGCGTCTTTGAAACACCAGATCCGCGTGGTCCACGAAGCAGCTGAAGAGCGCCGCGCGCTGACGGAAGAGGACGAGCGTTTCAAGCGGCTCCTACCGCCAAAGGGGCTTTCGAAACCAGCGATTCGCGGCGGCAAAGCCGCTTATTGAACGATTCCGAGACGTTTTCCGACGCGTTGGAAGATTTCGAGCGCGCGGTCCAATTCCTCGCGAGTGTGGGTGGCGCTAACAATAGTGCGCACGCGCGCTTTGCCTTTGGCAACCGTGGGAAACCCGATGCCGGTGGCGAGGACGCCTTCCTGGAACAACTCGCGGGACAGTTCATGCGCCAGCTTGGCTTCGCCAACAATCACCGGCGTGATGGGTGTTTCGCTGATCCCTGTGTTGAATCCGCCGGCGGCGAGGCCTTTTTTGAAATAGCGCGTGTTATCCCAGAGGTTCTGCATGCGCTCGGGCTCCTGCTCTAGCACGTCAAAGGCTGCTATGCACGCGGCTGCGACGGCCGGCGGATGCGAAGTCGAAAAGAGAAACGGGCGTGCGCGATGGTAGAGAAATTCGATCAGATCGCGGCTGCCGCAGACATAGCCGCCCAGTACGCCGATGGCCTTCGACAATGTCCCAACCTGAATATGAACCCGTCCGTCGAGGCCGAAATGATCGATGGTGCCGCGCCCCTGCCGTCCGAGAACGCCCGAAGAGTGCGCGTCATCCACCATCATGATGGCGCCGTGACGCTCCGCCGCTTCGACCAGGCCGGGCAGCGGACCAATATCCCCATCCATGGAGAATACGCCATCAGAGATGAGCAGCTTTCTTCCAGGGACGCCTTCCAGTTCCGCGAGGATCTTCTCCGCGGCCGCCGTGTCTTTGTGTGGGAATACGTGGATCTTGGCGCGTGAGAGGCGGCAGCCGTCGATGATGCTGGCGTGGTTCAGTTCGTCGGAAATGATGTGGTCTTCCGGGCCCAAGATAGCGGAAACCGTTCCTGCATTGGCCGCAAAGCCGGATTGGAATACGACGCAGGCCTCGACATTTTTGAACGCCGCAATGCGTTCCTCGAGTTGCATGTGCAAGGTCATGGTGCCGGAGATGGTGCGCACGGCTCCGGAACCCGCGCCATATTTCTTCACCGCCTCAATCGCGGCTTCGCACAATTTCGGATGCGTGGTCAGCCCCAGATAGTTGTTCGACGCCAGGTTGATGACCTCTTTGCCATCGAAGCGCGACTCGTGCGCGCTTTCCGACTCCAGAATCCGCAGGCGCTGGTAAACGCCATCGGCCTTCCATTGTTCGATCTGATCGTGTAAGTACGCTAGTGGGTCCATTAGTCTCAGTGTACGTGCGTGTGGGGCGATTCACGCCTATTGCCCGTCGCGCGGCGGCCGATGCGAAGTGGCTATTCGCCGCGTTTACGGATCTTGATGTCGAGGCGCTTGATCTTCTGATTCAGCGTGGAGAGCGGCACGCTTAGATTTTCGGCGGCTTCGGTCTGGCTCCAGGCGCACTGTTCCAGGCGCTCGATGATGACGCGCCGTTCGAAATCGTTAACGATTTCGAAAAGCGACGCATTGGGCGGCAGCGGCGCGCCTTCCCCGCGATGCAGGCGGATGCCGTTGGCCTGCAGCAGCGCGTCGGGCAGTACTTCGAGGGGAACCTCGGGCGCGGTCGCCAGCACCACCGCGCGCTCGATGACGTTTTCCAGTTCACGCACGTTGCCGGGCCACGAGTGCTCCATCAGTACCTGCAGGGCTTCGGGCTGGAAATGCAGCACGGAACGGCCGCTCGAATCAAGAAACTTGCTGTTTTCGCGGCAGTAATAGGTAAAGAAGTGATCGGCCAGCGCCGGAATGTCTTCCTTGCGCTCACGCAGCGGCGGCAGCGCTACGTTGATGACGTTGAGGCGGTAATACAGATCTTCGCGGAACTTGCCTTCCTTCAGCAACTGCAACAAGTCGGCGTTAGTGGCCGCGAGAATGCGCACGTCGACTTTGATTGGCTCCGTGGCGCCGAGCGGCGTGAACTCTTTTTCCTGAATTACACGCAGCAGTTTGATCTGTGTTTCCGCGCCAATGGTGCCGATCTCGTCGAAGAAGATGGTGCCCCGGTCCGCGACTTCGAAGTAGCCTTTCTTGGTTTGAATGGCGCTGGTAAAGGCGCCTTTCACGTGTCCGAACAGCGTCGATTCGAGCAGTTCCGGAGGCAGCGAGCCGCTGTTTACGGCAACGAAGACGTGGTCCGCGCGCGGCGAATTGGCGTGAATGGCTTTAGCGACCAGTTCCTTGCCGGTGCCGGTCTCGCCCGTGATCAGGATCGTAGAGCGGCTGGGCGCAACCTGTGCCACCAGATCGAGCATGCGCACCATGCGCTCGCTCTTGCCGATGATGTTGGGGAAGCTGTAACGCTGCTTGAGGGCGCGCTTGAGCTGAGTATTTTCGTCTTCCAGGCGCCGCCGCTCGATAGCGCCCGCGATTTCGAGCAGGAACTTGTCGTTATCGCCCCAGGGTTTCGAAAAGTAGTCCGTCGCGCCCAGTTTCAATGCCTGCACGGCCACATCGACCGAGCCGTAGGCGGTAATCATGAAGACGGGAGTCTCGCGATCGCGCAGCCGGAACTCCTGCAGAACTTCCATGCCCGATTTATCCGGCATCATCAGATCGAGCAGCACGATATCGTAGCCGTGGCTTTCGAGACGATGCAGACCCTCATTTCCGCCCGTGGCGAGATCGACCAGATAGCCGGCGTCGGTCAGCAGGAACTCGAGGCTCTCACGAATATCGGGCTCGTCATCAATGACGAGTACCCTCCCTTTGCTCGAGGAGGCGACGGATTGTGGTGCGGTCATGCGGGACAGCTTCCCTTCAGACGACGCTCACGGGCCGGGCCGCAGTGACGGAGACGTGGAGTGGAAACGCAATGTGGAAAAGCGCGCCCCCGGCGGGCCGGTTCGAAACTTCGATCGAGCCGTCGTGCTCTTGAATGATACCGTAGCTCACCGAAAGCCCCAGGCCGGTGCCTTTGCGGGCGGCCTTGGTGGTGAAGAACGGGTCGTAAATTCGATGCAGATGTTCGGGCGCGATTCCGCTGCCGGAATCGGCGACTTCGACTTGTGCCCGCGAGCCTTCGAGCGACGTGCGTACTTCCAGACGGCCGCCCGAAGGCATAGCGTCGCGAGCATTCAAAAACAGATTGAGAAATACCTGCTGCAGCTTGTTGGCGCTCCCCAGGATCACGGGCGGCTCCGTCGCCAATTCGGTTCGGATGACAATGCCGGCTTTCTGCAGTTGGTGATCGAGCAGCGAAAGCGTCTCCTGCACCACTTTGTTCAGATTTACAGGGCCGAACGACGTGGTACTGGTGCGCGAGAAATTCAATAGCGAGTTGACGATTTCGCTGGCGCGGAACGTCTGCTTAGCGATCTTGTCGAGGATTTGCGCTTTCGCCGCATCTTCCGCCACCTGCTTGGCGAGCATCTGCGCGTATGTAGAGATCACGGCCAGCGGCGTATTGACTTCGTGCGCAACACCCGCCGCCAGCAGTCCAATGCTGCTCATCTTATCCGCCTGCACCAGGCGCTGTTCGAGTTCGGCGCGGTCAGTGACGTCGTCGAAGATGATCAGGCGGCCGATTTGAAGTTGGTCTTTCGAAACCAGCGGCGCTACCGCGAGATTCAGCGTCAACTCGCGCGCTGGAGCGTCGTTGAAGCCATTCGAGTGGCCATTGCCATTCGTGTGGACCGCGATCGCAGCAGCTGCAACCCCCGGCCAGGCGGCGTTCGTCACTTTGAACTTGTAAATGTTGTGGATGCCGGTTTCACCGCGAACCTTTTCGAACTGGGCAGCCAACTCGGCGGGGAAGAGATCGGAAAGGCGCCTGCCGACAGCGCGCTCGCGCGGAATCCCGCTGAGCTGTTCGAGCTGCGTGTTCCAGCTCTCCACCCGGTCTTCCAGATCGGCCGCCAGAATTCCAACGTTGATCGATTCCACGATGTTTTCGCTGAATTCCTTGAGCCGCTCGTACTCGTCGACCTTGCGTTGCAAAGAGCGGTAGAGTACGGCGTTTTCAATCGCGATCGCGACGTATCCGGCTAGCGTCAGCAACAGTTCCACGTCTACGGTCGAGAGGTAATCGCCGTCCATGGTGCGGCTGACGCCGAGATAAGCGATGCGCCGGCCGCGCACCGTGCAGGGAAGGTAGTAGGTCAGGTCAAGATCGGCAATCGCCGAGCGCACGGACGGAGCCCAGGAGCGGGAGACGGCGTCCAGTTGATGGCGCGTCCGCTCGAAAAACAGGTACGAGGTGTTGGAATTCTCCGCCAGAAAACTCAGGTCGAGCTGTGAGGGACTCATCGCAGCCAGTCTCGGGTTGGCGCCCATGGCCTTTTTCAGATGGAATTCGGGCCCGGCATCCCCTTCCGACGCCAGGAAGAAGGCCAGGTGCTTGATTTGCAGAGTCTTGAGCAGGCGCTCCCCGATCGAAGCCAGCATCGCGTCGAGATCGGTCTCGGAACTCAGCTCGCGCGCGAATTCAATCAGCGTGCGGCGGTAATCGTAGCGGTCCTCGTAGAAGTAACGGTCCAGCCGCTCCTGGATCCAGGCGCGGATGGGCTGGAAGAGGAACGCGGCGATCAGCATCACCGTAATCAGGCCCGTATTGCCGAGGTCCTTGAAATTTTTCTGCACCAGACTGGCCAGCGAAAAGACCAGGCTGTAGAAGGCTGCCAGGACGCACAACGTAGCTAGTGTGTACGCATAGGCGCGGCGGAACAGGATATCGACATCCATCAACCGGTAGCGCACAATCGCATACGCCAAGCTCAGCGGCAAGAGGACCAGGGAAAATACCGCCAGTTTCAGGTAATCGTTGGGAATCGCGCCGAACGCATACGGGATGCAGTAAATCAGCGAGAACGGCACAATACCGCAGATCACGCCGTTGCGCAGCCACTTGAGCTGTTGGCGCACCACGGGATCTTCCGCCATCCGATTCCCAACGGTAAGCGCCACCGCGCCCGCCAGATACGGCGCGATCACCAGCGCTTGCCAGATACGATCGAGCGTGAAATTGACTTGAAGCAACGGCGCGCTCGAATGCAGCATGCCCGTGGAGAAGCCGAAGTAGGTAGCGAAAAGCAGCGCCCCCGGAAGATACAAAAGCGCGACGGGAGCGTTCTTGTGAAAGCCGGGGAGGCGTTCCGGGAAGGTAACCGTGAAGTGTAGGAAGGCGGCGGCGGCGAGTAGTCCGGCGGCAATATTGGCGTAGTAAATGGCTTTGTCGAAGCCCGTAAGCTGTCCGGTGTAGTGTGAACAGAAAAAGATAAAGGAAGAAAGACAGAGTATGTAGAAGTGCAGCGCCTTATGAGCGCTGCCGCGCCGGAAATACACGAACAGACCGATCAGCAGGTAGGCGCAACCCACCCCATATTCGTACAGGATTAACTGGTTGCGGGGGACTTCCCCGACCATCAGGTGAACGGAAACTTCGGTCCCGCGGCGGCTCAGGGCGTAGGTGGAGTTTCTCCAGGATCCGATGCCCGTAAGGTACATGGCGACGTCGGTCGATCGCGTGATGGCGGAACCGTCTATGCTTTCAAGAACATCCCCGACGTGTACGCCTGCATTTGCGCCCGGGCCGCGAGACGAAACGTAGAGCGCTTCAACGCCGGCGCCGCGGTTCGCCCAAATGACGCCATCGTCCGGCAGGCGAAAACCCAGATAGGCTTCAAAATTAATAAACGCGGCTACACCTGCAGCCAGTGTTATCACTGTGAGGATGGCTGTAGACAACTGGAACTTTAGTTCCTGAAACATGGAGCCGCCGTGCGAGACAATACGCCATCCGCCGAAGTGCACGTAAGGCGCCGCGTTTTAAATCGCGTTTCTATTATCAGAATACTTTATTTTTGTGTTACTTACCAGTCACGCAGCTCACTCACATCCGGTTTTTGGGAGAAGTGCGATATGCGGAAGTGGAGTTTGAAAGGGCGCCGAGATTCAGGCAGACATCCGATCGTAGCCGGTGAAAACCCGTTCAATGGTGGAGTGGGTGCACCACCAGGGTCGCTATGGCCAACACACTTGCAGGATTCTTTCGCACTCGCGGAGAAGGCGAAGCCGCTGAAGCGGCGCTGCTCTCCGCCGGCTTTCCAAGAGAACGGATCAGCTTTGTCGCCGGCGACATGCGCGGCCACGAGTTGCCCGCGGTAGGCCCGCTAAAGCAGGTCGAAGGCGAAGCGGAAATGGGCAAGGACGCCTTCATCGGCAGCGCTGTCGGACTCGCCGTCGGGATGATTGCGGTTTTTATTCCGGGAATCGGGCCACTGATTGCGGCCGGTCCCCTCGGTGGCGCCATCGCCGGCCTGAGTGTCGGAACCGCCGCGGGCGGTCTCATCGGGCTTCTTAAAGAGCATGGCGTGTCGCAGGAAGAGGCAGAGTTTTATGCCGAAGGCGTCCGTAAAGGTGGCGCGCTGCTTACGGTCCAGACCTTGGATCACGATGAAGATAAGCGCGCTCGCGAAATATTCGACAAGCAGCACGCCTTGAACACGGAAGAATTGACCGAGTCACTTCGTTAAACGGCTAAGGTTGGCCGATTTTGCTTCTCTCCTCCACTGGACGGGCCCGGTTCATGCAAGACAAGATCCGGCGCCCGTCCACGGACATTTTTCCTGCTCGCGTCGTTGTGCGGGCCGCAGTGGAGCCTTCCCTGTCTGCCCCACATCTGTAAGCTAGAATGGGCTTGCACGAAAACAACTCCATTACAATGCGAACCAAAATCCGGTCGACGACCGTGCTCTGCGTGCGCCGCGATGGCAAAGTAGTGATGGCCGCCGACGGCCAGGTTACTCTTGGCCACGAAGTTTTGAAAAGTACCGCTCGCAAACTCCGGCGCCTGTACAACGACAAAGTTCTGGCGGGATTTGCCGGATCCACAGCCGACGCATTCGCCCTGTTTTCGCGTTTTGAGACGAAGCTGGAGCAGTTCAATGGCAACCTGCCGCGCTCCGTGGTGGAACTGGCGAAAGAGTGGCGTACCGACCGCGTTCTGCGGCATCTTGAAGCGCTGCTCTTGGTGGCGGACACAAAATACATTTATCTGGTGAGCGGAAACGGCGACGTAATTGAGCCCGATGAGGATATCGCCGCCATCGGCTCCGGCGGTCCATTCGCCATGTCGGCCGCGCTCGCCCTGGCGCGCAACACCAAGCTTTCCGCACGGCGAGTGGTCGAAGAGGCGATGAAGATTGCGGGCAAAATCTGTATCTACACGAATGAAAACGTGATATACGAGGAGCTGACATAGCTATGGTCATCTACCTCCCGAGCCAATCTGTGGATGAAGAGCCGCTTCTCGATGAGCTGACGCCGCGCGAGATTGTGCGCGAGCTGGATAAACACGTGGTCGGGCAAGCCGACGCCAAACGCGCGGTGGCGATTGCGCTGCGAAACCGCACCCGCCGCCAGAAGCTTCCTCCGGAAATGGCAGAGGAAGTGATGCCCAAGAATATTCTGATGATCGGGCCCACAGGCGTCGGCAAGACGGAGTTGGCCCGGCGTCTGGCGCGCCTTTCCAACTCGCCCTTCATGAAAGTCGAAGCAAGCAAGTTCACCGAAGTGGGCTACGTCGGCCGCGATGTGGAATCCATGATTCGCGATCTGGTGGATATCGCCATCGACATGGTGCGGGAAGAGCGCCTGGATGAAGTCGCCGAGCGCGCCGAGGCCAACGCCGAAGAGCGCCTGCTGGATCTGTTGATGCCCCCCCAGACGGAGCCGAGCGAGAGTGCGGATCGGACGCGCGAAAAACTGCGCGAGCGCCTGCGGGAAGGCAAGCTGGACGAGCGTCTGGTCGACATCGAAGTAAAGGACCGCGCCCCCACGTTTGAGATCAGCACCAACGCGGGCATCGAAGAAATGGGCATCAACCTGAAAGACATGTTGCCCAACCTCTTCGGACAAAAGACGCGCAAGCGCAAGATGCGCGTCGCCGAGGCCGTCGATTACCTGGTGCAGGAAGAAGAGCAGAAGCTCATCGATATGGACCAGGTGACGCGCGTGGCGCTGGAGCGTGTCGAATCGGGCGGGATCATCTTTCTCGACGAGATCGATAAGATCGCCGGCCGCGAATCGGGCCACGGACCCGATGTGAGCCGTGAGGGCGTCCAGCGCGACATCTTGCCGATCGTCGAAGGCACGACGGTGAACACCCGCTACGGGTTCGTACGCACCGACCACATCCTGTTCATCGCCGCGGGCGCCTTCCACGTTTCGAAGCCGAGCGATTTGATCCCCGAGTTACAGGGGCGCTTCCCCATTCGCGTGGAACTGAAGTCGCTCTCGGTCGAAGACTTCATCCGCATCCTGAAGGAGCCGAAAAACGCGCTGGCGAAGCAGTATGTGGCGCTGCTCGAAACCGAAGGCATCAAGTTGACGCTGACGGACGATGCACTCGAAGAGGTCGCGCGATTTGCGGCCCAGGTAAACGAATCGTCAGAGAATATCGGCGCCCGGCGGTTGCACACCATCATGGAGAAGCTGCTGGAGCAGATCTCCTTCGAAGGTCCCGACATGAAGAAGAAGAACTTTCGCGTCGATGCCGCTTACGTGCGCAAGCAACTGGCGGACATCGTGAAGGATCAGGACCTCAGCCGCTATATCTTGTAGTAAGTGGGCGCGGTAAGTTCCGGCGAACATTTCGATTACGCGACGCCGCCCTGTTGAGGTAAGCTAAAGCGCAAATGACACGCCGTGAGCTGCTTCAAATCGGCGCGGTTGCGCCGCTCGCCAGCAAACTGCACGCCGACACCCGCTATCAAGCCAATTGGGAGTCGCTCGACCAGCGGCCGTCCCCGCGCTGGTACACGGACGCGAAATTCGGCATCTTCATCCACTGGGGCGTCTACTCCGTGCCCGCGTACGCCGCCGTGGGCGTGAAGAATCAGAATCCATACGCCGAGTGGTACTGGAATTCGCTCACCAGAGGCAAGCAGGCCGCGAAACCCACCGATGAAGGCGGCATGACCTGGGAATACCACAAGCGCGTGTATGGCGCGAACTTTCCTTACTTCGATTTCGCCCCCATGTTTCGCGCCGAGAATTACGATCCGGACCACTGGGCAGACGTGTTCGCGCGCTCCGGCGCAAAATATGTCGCATTAACCTCCAAGCATCACGAAGGGTTCACGCTGTGGCGCAACGCGGAGGCAAATCGCGCCTGGAAACGGCCCTGGAATGCGGTGGATATTGGGCCGAAACGCGATGTTCTGCTGGACCTGATGCAGGCGGGAAGACGCAAGGGCCTCAAGATGGGTATCTACTATTCGCTTTATGAATGGTATAACCCGCTGTACTTAAGTGACAAGAAGCGCTATGTAACCGAACATATGTTCCCGCAGTTCAAAGACGTAGTTACTCATGCGCAGCCGAGCATCATCTTTTCAGATGGGGAGTGGGAACTTACCAGCGCCGAATGGCGCACGCCGGAGTTACTCGAGTGGTTATTCAACCAATCGCCCGTGGCGAGCGATGTCGTAATCGACGATCGCTGGGGAAAGGACACGCGCCATAAACACGGCGGCTATTACACAACCGAGTACACCAGCGGCATGTCGAGCGGCGCGCACCCGTGGGAGGAAAGCCGCGGCATGGGCGAATCCTACGGCTACAACCGCATGGAGACGCTGAAAGACTATCACACGGATCGCGAGTTACTACTGATGCTGATCGATATCGTCAGCCGCGGCGGCAACTTACTGCTGGATATCGGGCCAACGGCGGACGGCCGTATTCCCGTCGTCATGGAAGAGCGTCTGACGCAGATCGGCGACTGGCTGCGGCCCAACGGCGAGGCAATTTACGCGACAAAGGCCTGGCGCAATCCACGCCAGTGGAGCGCGGGCAACGTGCCGAAGCAGGAAGAAAAGGAATTTCGCGCCGCGTACGACATTACCAAGATGGTAGACGCGCCGCCCGCGGGCTACGCGCGCGTGGAAGCGTTTCTGACCGCCAAAGACGATGCGCTTTACGCCATTGTGCCGCGCAGGCCGGTTGGGGAAATCGTCATTCAGAACGCCAAGGCGCCTTCTGGCGTGCATTGCACGCTGCTCGAAGGTGGCGGCCAGGTGGACTGCCGGATTACTGGCGGGGATTTGCGCATTGCCGTACCCGAGCGTCTTTCCGCTTCGCTGCCCGCGCGCCAGGCTTACGTGTTCAAGTTAGCCGGGGCGCGATAAGCGCCTTGGGATATGAAGTACACGCAACATAACCTTCGTCGAAACGGAGGAATCACGGGTCGATAATTGTCCGCGAGCCGTGCGGGAAGACCGACTCACGGCCCTTGAATCAGGATGTGAAACTTGCACCGCATGCACAATCTCTTCCTCGCGTTTGCCGCTCTTATTGCTGCCGGCGCCGCTCCCGCTCAAGTGCTCACCGCGCAATACGCCAATTCTCGCATCGGAGCCACTCTTACCGAGACCACGCTCACGCCTGCCAACGTAAACCCCGCTCACTTCGGCAAAACATTTTCGTACGCCGTCGACGGTGACGTCTACGCCCAGCCGCTCTACGTCCCCGGCGTCGAGATTCCCGGCAAAGGCAGGCATGACGTTGTCTTCGTCGCCACCGAACACGACAGCGTCTACGCCTTCGATGCCGCTGGCGTCCCCGCCGAGCCGCTGTGGCGCGTCAGCCTCGTAAAGCCCGGCGAGACCACTGTCTCCGCTCGCGACGTGCAGTGTCCATTCGTTCAGCCCGAGATTGGCATTACGCCCACTCCCGTTATCGACCTCGCCACCGGCACGCTCTACGTTCTCGCCCGCAGCAAAACGCGCGGCGGCGCCCTCACAATGGGCCAGTTCTTTCACACTTTGCACGCGCTCGCCATCACTACCGGCGCGGAGAAATTCGGCGGCCCCGTTCGCATCCAGGCGGAAGGCTTCGATGGACAACGCGAGCTCCCCCGCGCCGCGCTGCTTCTCGCCGGCGCCCAAATCTATCTCACCTGGGGGTCATCCTGCGATGTTGGACCGTACCACGGCTGGGTGATCGCTTATGACGCGCGCACGCTCATGCAGACGGGCGCCTTCAACACCTCTCCGCAAGCCGGATTGAGCGGCATCTGGCAAAGCGACAACGGTCCGGCCGCCGATGAGCAGGGCAACGTCTATGTCGCGACTGGCAACGGCAAGTTCACTGTCGCCGGCGGCGGGCGCGATTATGGCGACAGTCTCCTCAAACTCCATCTTGACCGTGGAGGTCTGAACGTCGTCGATTATTTCACCCCGGCGGATCAGCGGATGATGGAGCAGCGCGATGATGACTTGGGCTCCGGTGGCCCCATCTTAATACCGCCGCAGCAGGGCTCTCCTCCGCTCGTCCTGATCGGCGGCAAGGACGGCAATCTATATGTGCTTGACCGTGACCGGCTCGGCAAGTATCGTCCTGGAAGCGACGCCCAAGGCCGCCAGGTAATACGCTTCCGCGGCGGGATCTACTCCGCGCCGGCTTACTGGAATAGTCACGTCTACATCATGACCGGCGGCGATTACCTCTCCGATCTGCCTTTCACCAATGGAAAACTGGCCGAGAAGCCGCGCGCTCTAGGCGGCCGTTTCGGCAATCCCGGGGCGACGCCAGCCATCTCCGCCAACGGAGCGAAGAACGGAATCGTGTGGATGATTGAAACCAAGAGTTGGAATGGCGCCGACCGCGCGGCCATCCTCCACGCCTATGACGCCGCCAACGTCGCCCGCGAGCTCTTCAGCTCCGAACAAAACTCCCCGCGCGACCACGCAGGAATCGCGTGCCGCTTTACGATCCCGCTAATTGCCGGCGGGCGCGTCTACGTTCCCGTAAAGCGTGCCGTCAACGTCTATGGGTTGTTTGGCCCCGCTCTCTAACTCTCATGACTAACCGATCCCTGTGATTACATCCCTGCCTTTTACCAGGAGAAACAGCGGCGTCCACATCCAAGGCTCGCAGCAATAAAAAAGCGGAGCCGGAATCGATCCGGCCCCGCTTTGTCCTTGTTCCAGCGCTCGTAAAGCTCGCCCGCACTCGCGGGATGAGAGCTGAAGTTCCTTCTTAGAAGTAGAACCGCAGCGAAAGTTGGAGTGTACGCTGCAGGCCCGTCTTGCTGGTGATTTCGCCGAACTGCGCCGAAGTCGGAGTGAAGTTAGGGCCGCTCAGGTTCGGGTGGTTCGGGAAATCATAAGCTTCCGCACGGAACTGGAAGCCGCTACGCTCGTTGATCGCGAAGGTCTTGAAGAGCGAGAGATTCCAATCCTGGAAGCCGGGTCCGTAGACGGATCCGCGAACGCCGGGTTGCAGATTGAACGTGCCGGTCGCCGGCGCCGTTGCGTTTACCGTGAAGTACTTCACGGAGTTTGCATTGCCGGTTGGGCCCGCAAACGCGCCGGTATTAATGGTCACCGGTCCATTCAGTACCCAGAATTGGCCTTCGGAACCGCAGCCGAAGCTTCCATATTCGCCGACGCCCGCATAGTCGTTGTTAACGCCGATGCCGCACGGTGTTCCGGTCTGGAACTGGGCGGTTCCTGCGATTGACCAGCCACCCATCCAGCGATTCTGTTTCAGGAAGGGAAGCGCATAGATGTAGTTGATGATCACCACATGGCGCTCGTCATATTCCGAGGGCCCCCACAAGTTACTCGTGTTGTAAGTGTCGGGAACGATGTCGCGGTAGTTAGATCCGTTGTCCATGCTCTTCGACAAGGTGTAAGCTACGCCGAAGCTGGAGCCACTCGTAAACCGGCGCTCCCACGATAACTGCAAAGAATTGTAATGGGAGTTCACCGTGCTCTCTTCTTCTTGAATTGCCGCGAAGCCTTTGTAGGGCCGCAGCGCATTTACATTGACGCCGGGATTTGCAAGCAGCGCGCCCACGGTTGGCTGGTTGATGTCATACACTTGCCATGCGTGGGTGCCGCGATGTGCGACATAGGCGGCCGTCAACACGGAATGTAACGGCAGTTGACGTTCCACCGTTACGTTCCAGTTCCAAGCTTCGGGCGATTGAAGCTTCGGATTTAGCGTGGTGATGGTCAATGCCGCGGCAGTGCCCGTCGTTAGTGCGGCGCCGGGATTGTCTACCGAAACGTTGTTCACTGTAATGAACGGCTGGAACGGCGAGTTACCGCCAGGGAAGATATTGTCGATCGCGACCATGTGGCTGACAAAGTTACCAATGCCCGCGCGGATGACTGTTTTATCGTTGATTTGATAGGCGACGCCAACGCGCGGCTGCCAGTAATTTCTGGTCTGGATGTAGCCCTTGCCCAGATTGGGATCGAACAGGCTGGTGCAAGGCGCGCCATCGCATTGATTGGCGGTGCCCGGAGTTGCTGCCAGCACGCGGCCCACTGCGGACTGCGGGAATTGGCTGAAGCCAGGAATTACGACGCCGTTATACGGGTTGCCGGTACCCAGGATCACGTTACCTGTGGTGCGGTCCACCTGCACGGCGTTGGACGGGTTATATAAGTTCCCGTCGAAGTAATCGGAATTGCCCCACTGCGCGTGCAGGCCCTGCATATTGCTCCAGCGCACGCCGTACTCCACGTGAAGCTTGCTGCTCACTTTCCAGGAATCCTGGGCAAAGGCTTCGGACATGGCGCTGCGCCAGATCGTGTACGCGCGCGGCCCGATTTCGGTATAGCTATCGGCCAAGCCGAGCGCCAGGTTCGCCATGCCGACCCCGGCGGTGCCCCCTAGGCCGGTGCGGGCGTCGGTGAAGGTGAAGTTGCCGTTTTGGTTGCTCGCTCCGCCGGGCACGGTGGAAACATTGATCTGGTCGTTATCGTTCTCACCCGAATACTCCAGGGTGTAGCCGATCTTGATCGTGTGATTGTTCCAGACCTTTGTGATCGTATCGCCTGCGGTCCAGATGGGGCCGGAAGAGTGCGAGGGATACGGGCCGCCCGACAGTCCATAGAAGTTGGGAACACTCACGGTCGGGATCTTGTTGGGAATATCCTTGCCGTTCGGAAGCAGGTACGGGAAGTTGATGCCAAACTGCTGCCGATTGAAGCCGGCAAGCGCAGTATTGACCGGAATGTAGACGTCGTCGATGCTCAAGGAGACGTGCGCTTCATTGACCAAAGTGGGCGTGATCGTCGAAGTTAGTGACACCACGTTGGTTTGGTTGGGACGATTGAAGTACTTACCCGTCAGCCCGGAGCCCTGGTCGAAGGGTTGATACTCGAAATAAGAAGCCTCTGTGCGGCGTCCGGACAGCTTATTATTTGCATTCAGCAGAATGTCTATATCAAGGGTGCCCTTGCGCTGATTAATCGGGTGTGCAGCCTGTGCAATCCAGTTGGAAGTGCCGTTCTGGAAACCTGGAGTCGGCAGCGGATAAGCGCTCATGATTGCGGTTCCGTTGTGACTCAGCATGCTTTGGGGAATGATGTTATTCGGGAATGGACTACAACCGGATGCGCCGAGCACCGGGCAACTGGTCGGGTTATAGATTACGGTTCCCGTCTTGTACCACGGATTGGTGGTCAACAGTTGGCTGAAGTCGCCGGCGCGCATTGCGGCGGTGGGAACGGCCTGCTGCTGGCTGTCGACAAAGCGGTAGCGAATCCAGTCCTCGGCTACGAAGAAGAACAATCTCTCGCGCAATTTTGGATTTAATCCCGGGAACCAGGCGGGTCCGCCGACGGTGCCGCCGAAATTGTTATAGCGGAAAGGCGCCGCTGACTGAGTAAGCGTGCTCAAATTGCGCGACCAGGTATTCGCGTTCATGTCCGAGTTGCGAAGATACTCATAAAGGCTGCCGTGAAAGTCACGCGTGCCGGACTTGCTCACCATGCGGATCTGGCCGCCCGAGGCGCGTCCGTATTCCGGCGCGTAATCGGTAGTCAGAACCTGAATTTCGTCGGTGGAATCGACGTTGGCAACGCCGATGATGGCGCCGTTGGCGCGTGTACGCACCGCGGGCGCGCCGTCGATGGTAACCGCCGTATCCTGGGCGCGCGTCCCGTTCACGTTGAAGGGCACGCCGCCGCCTACGGCGAAGTTGAAATCACCCATGGTGGAGCCGCTGCGCATACCGGGAACCAGTTGAGCCATGTAGAGAGGGTTGCGGCCATTCAGTTCCTGCATATTGACCTGCGTGCCGCCAATTTCATGGGCAACCACCGCCGATTCGGTTTGCAGGACCGCCGCCGTCGCAGTTACTTCGACCGTTTCTGTCGCGGCCCCCACGCTCAGATTTGCATCTAGGGAAAGGGTTGAGTTAGCCTCCAGCTTGTTATTCCGGCTTTCAAATTTCTTAAAGCCAGAAGCCTCAACTGTCACTGTGTAAACGTTAGGTGGCAGGTTAGTAACTGTATAATAACCGGAGTCGCTCGTAACTGCGGTGTGTTGTTCTCCCGTGCCTTCGTTCTTGACTACAACTTTGGCCTTAGGTACAACTCCGCCGGATGGGTCTCTGGCAAATCCGCCTATGGAACCCACGTCCGACTGGGCCATGAGAATCGCGGCGAACGCTGCACAAATCAAGGGTACACGTAATGCGCGAACTTGGAACATACTTTCTCCTTTTTACGCAGTAAGAAACTTAAGTACGTAGCTACAGCTCCAAAAACCGCCGTATCTAGAGCTGGGGCGTAGAGTGAAGTAGGCCGTTTGACAGGCTGCTCAAATCGCCTACGCTTGGACGCACTTATCCCCCGCAGTTGTTAAGTTTGTAAAACACCCTGAATAATGGCTTTTTAGCTGACTACTATACGGAAGATCATAAGCCAAGGAGCATCGCCTGTCCAGACAAAAGGCAGTCGTTACTGTAATTTCATGCGCGAATGTGAGGTAAATTACAATCAATATTGAGCGATCTGATCTCGAACGCTCAGGTTCCGGCGAACTAGGCGCGGGCGCAAACTGCGTTATTGTGGGTCTTGGAAATCTCGGAACCTTACATCCGGGCAAGCGGGCTTTCGAAGATCTACCGCTCGGGAGCAACCGATCTCACTGTCTTCTCCAACCTCGATCTGGAGGTCAGGCGCGGCGAGATGCTGGCGCTGATCGGAGAATCGGGGGCTGGCAAGTCCACGCTGTTGCACCTGCTGGGCGGTCTCGACACCCCTTCCGGGGGTACGATATACTACGGTAGTAAAGAACTTTCGGGACTCGGTGATGCTGAGCGAGCGGACTTTCGAAATCGAGAGATCGGGTTCGTCTGGCAGATTCACTACCTGCTGCCGGAATTTACGGCGCTGGAAAATGTCTCGATGCCGCTCCTGATTCGAGGGCTTCCTCGGGCAGAGGCGGCATCGGAGGCACAGGCGAGGTTGGATGAAGTGGGTTTGGGCGCGCGATCTCATCATCGCGCGGGAGAACTGTCGGGCGGCGAGCAGCAGCGGGTCGTGCTGGCGCGTGCCCTGGTGGGAAGGCCTTCGGTATTGCTTGCCGACGAGCCGACCGGAAACCTCGACTTCCGGACCGGCGAGATGATCTTCGAATTGCTCGAGGGCTTACACCGTACGCACCATCTCACGTCCGTTTTCGTTACGCACAATCTGTCGTTCGCGCGCCGTTGCTCGCGCATTCTGAATCTGGAACGTGGCGGATTCGGCCCAGGTACTGAGATTTCGCAACCTGGAGGCGCGCCGGGGTATCTTTAGTTATATAGGGGGCGTCACTTCTATTATGTTTGAGCGTTATACGGAGAAGGCGAGAAGAGTGATCTTCTTCGCTCGATATGAGGCCAGCCAATTTGGTAGCCCGTACATCGAAACCGAACATCTATTGCTCGGGTTGTTGCGCGAGGATAAGGCCTTGGCGAACCGCTTCCTTCGATCCCACGCTGCCGTGGAATCGATCCGCAAGCAGATCGAAGGACACACCACCATTCGGGAAAAGGTGTCCACGTCCGTCGACCTGCCCTTGAGCCACGAATGCAAGCGCGTGCTCGCGTATGGCGCGGAGGAGGCGGAACGGCTGAACCACAAGCACATCGGGACCGAGCACCTGCTGTTGGGCCTGCTGCGCGAAGAAAAGTGTTTCGCCGCCGAAATTCTGCATGAGCGCGGACTGCGGCTATCGACAATTCGCGAAGAGTTGGTACGTTCCCAAAGCGAAAAAGTCGCCCAGCGTCCCAAGGAAAGCTCGCTCCTGACGGAGTTCAGCCGCGACCTCACCCAAGCGGCCATGGACGCGAATCTGGATCCGCTGATCGGCCGCGATTACGAATTGGAACGCGTGGTGCAGATCCTCTGCCGCCGCACCAAGAATAATCCGGTGCTGATCGGCGAGCCCGGCGTCGGTAAAACCGCCATTGTCGAAGGCTTGGCACAGCGCATCGCCGATGGCGACGTGCCTTCGTTCCTCGCCGATAAGCGCATCCTGGCCCTGGACCTTTCGCTGATCGTCGCAGGTACGAAATATCGCGGTCAGTTCGAAGAGCGGCTCAAGACCATCATGAAGGAGCTGATGGAAAATCAGAATGCCATCATCTTCATCGATGAGTTGCACACGCTGGTCGGC
>DATAUH010000110.1:0-7411 GCA_036268375.1 Bryobacteraceae bacterium
GTTGTTCAGTTTCCCCTCACGCATCCACTGTTCGAACCGCCCGACGAGATCGAACAGATGATCGAACGAATCGACAACGAACAGTATCGGCTGGTAGCGGTCAATCTCGGCGCCCTGGTTGATCACCCATTCCATCTGTAACGGGTAGCGCTGCACTTCGTCCGATTCAATTGCATGCTGCAGTTCGCCGTAAGAACTTAAGAGCCCACTACCATACGCACACGTGCCCAGTGGACCTCCGCGCATCAACCCGAACTCCACCGTGAACCAGAAGAATCGCGACATCGCCCGCATGATGCTGGTCAACCGCCGTGCGCGCTCGCGCTGATCGCGAATCTCTGAAGTCAGTTCTGCCGCAGTGTGGGCGCAATCGCCGAATCGCACCAGAATATCCGCAAACGCTTTCTCCGTATGCATAGGCACGTGCCCGGCTATGTCGTGAAAAATATCCGGCTCCGGCAGGTAATCCATGCGATCTTTATCGCGAATGGTGATCGTCGTCGGAAACTCCCGCCGTCGCAGGCAATCGAAAAACAGAAAACCGGGCACGTACCCGCTCACCGGCTTGGCTTGAAAACCGGTCAGTGGCTGCAGCCGCCGGTTCACATCGTCCAATCGCGGCACCCGATCCGAAGGCAGCGCCAGCGCTTCAATCCCGCGCCGGAAATGGTCGTTCGCAAAACGCTCCCAGCGCGGCTGCATGCGCGCAAACAAGCGCCGCCATGCTTCGTGGTTCTCTTCCGAGTAAAGTTCGTAGGGCTGTGTGATGTAGAGGTCGCCGCGATTGCGCGCCTCCTCAATAAACGGCGCACGACCCGTGGTCAATCCAGGTTCCGGCATACGCGCCCTCCTGATCCGACAATAGCAGAAACCACTCAGCATGACAACCTCCTCTAGGTGGTGCTATCAATTGCATGGCAAAATTGTTGCCAGTGAAGAAGTTACTGCTGCTCGCCGCCCTTTGCCTGGTAGCATATGCGCCCGCCCTCAACCTCCCTCTGATCGAGGACGATTATCCCAACATCGCCCAGGCGCTCGACTTTCCTTCACCCGTCGCACCGCTTCTCAATCCCATCTTTCGCACCCGCGCCACCAGTTACTGGGCCATGAAGTCGCTCTATGGCGCCTTCCACATGTCGCCCAACGCCTATCACTCCTTCAGCCTGGCTCTGCACATTTTCAACACTTGGCTGCTCTACTTCGCCCTGCGCCAATGGCGGCAGACCCGCGCCGCCGCCCTCTGGGCAGCCGGATTCTTTGCTGTTCACGAAGGCCACCAGGAAGCCGTCATGTGGTTTTCGGCCATCAACGAGCTGCTCCAGTTCCTCTTCGGAGGCCTTGCCCTGCTTCTTTGGATGCGCGGACGCCGTTGGATCGCGCCCAGCCTCCTCTGCTTCGCGCTGGCCCTCATTTCGAAAGAGTCCGCCGTCGTGTTCGTGGCGCTCTTCGTTTTTGCCTGGTTTGGCCGCCCGCAAACCTTGCCGCGCTGGAGCCTCTTGCCGTACGCCATCTTCGCGGCCATCGCGGTCGCCTCCGTCGTGATGACGCAGTCGTACTCATTCCGCTTCTCCGACGGCAGCTTCTCCTGGCACGCCCCCTTCTGGATCACGCTCCCGCGCGGCTTCTTCCGGCTCATGTGGATTTGGGGATGGATCGCCGCCGCCATTCTCGCCTGGCGCGCGCGCGCCGCCTTCACTCACGGAGCCGCGCTCGCCGCCATCATCTGGATTGCCGTCGCGCTGCTGCCCTACAGCTTCCTCACCTACTCCACGCAAATTCCCAGTCGCCAGACCTACCTGGCGAGCGCAGGCCTCGCGCTGCTATTCGGTCTCATGGCATCGCATCTGTACGAACAGGGCGGGGGATTCCGCTCCGCCGCTATCGTCCTTGCCATCGCGGCCCTGCTGCACAACGTCGGCTACATCTGGTACCGCAAGCGCCCCCAGTTTCTCGCCCGCGCCCAGCCCACCGAACAGCTCATCCACGCCGTCCGCGAAACCGGTGCGCCGGTCTGGGTGCAGTGTTTTCCTTTGGCGCGCATCACAGCGGAAGCGGCCGTGCGTCTCGAAACCGGCCTGAGCCCGCAAGACCTTCTTTGGACCGAAGCAGAGGCGCAGCAACGCCCGCCCAAAACCGTCCTCTGTTACATGGATGTTCACCGCGCGCAGTAGTTGGACGCGCTCCCAAAAAGCGCCCAGTGTGCGCCTGCCAGGTCCAACCTGCAGAGCAAAATGGAAGCATGCCCGCGCCAAGCCGCCCTCTCGATCCTGCGATTCTCCGCTTCTACGATTACGGCCTGGAAGCCGGCCGCCTCGAATCGCCGCTCTTTGCCTGGGAAAAGCTTCGCACTTTCGACCTCCTGTCGCGCTTTCTGCCACCGCCGCCAGCGTCGATTCTTGACGTCGGTGGGGGCGCCGGCGCTTATGCCTTTGCGCTCGCCGAGCGCGGTTATGCGGTCGATCTGATCGACCCCGTTCCCCTGCACATCGAACAGGCGAAGCAGCAAGCCGCGGCTGTGTCCAACCCTGAAGATGATCGACGTCCGGTCCCGCGCACTATTCAACTCGGCGACGCGCGCGCCATTCCTGCCCCCGACGAGTCTGCGGACGCGGTCATGCTCTTCGGCCCGCTCTATCACCTGACCGAGGCGAGTGACCGCCTCCAGGCCATTCGCGAAGCCCGCCGCGTTCTCCGGGCCGGTGGCGTCCTGATGGCCGTCGCCATCTCGCGTTTCGCGTCGGCCATTGACGGAATTTCACGCGGATTACTCCGCGACCCCGAATTCAGACGCATTTTGGCGCAGGACCTCGAAAGCGGACAGCACCGCAATCCAACCGCAAATCCCGATTACTTCACCACCGCATTCTTCCACCACCCCGACCAATTTCGGCTCGAACTGGCCGAAGGCGGTTTCGCATCCCCGGCATTGTGCGCCATCGAAGGCCCGGTTTGGATGATTTCCGAACCCGCCACACCTGAGCATCACGAAGCGCTGCTATCGTCCATGCGAAAAATTGAACGCGAACCCACTCTGCTGGGCGCGAGCGCACACATATGGCGATCGCCAGGAAGCATGCCCTATCCGTGCAAGCCATTGATAATGCGGGCTGATTTTCAGATCGTCACGCTGCGTCATGCGCGTTTCGAGCGCGCGATTCCAAAGTTCATGGGGCGAAGCGCGGTAGAGCGTAGTCCTCCTCAGATTTCCTTGAGAAATTGTCTGTTCCCTCACACTATTCCTGTAGATGATATTTTGGTTCCGGCCCCGGATCCGGCATCCGTTCTTTCCGGGATTGGCCCCCACACCCGCGCGTGATGCAAAGGGACGAGTGGCCGCGCTATGCGGCTCCTTTGTGGAATTGGAAGAGGCGGCCGCCCGCGGCGTCTCCGCCAAACGCGTCGTATTTGTTCTGATGCAAGCGGATACTCCGCTGAAGGGCCTCCAGCGAGATCGCTTGTGGGACCTGTTTCAGACTCCCATCTACGCAATGCTGTTGTCCGCCGATGGCCGGATAGCGGCGTTCGAATGCGAAGCCCAGAGTGGATTTCACACTCAGCCCAAAAACATCGCGCCTGTCGATAACCATTGCGAATGCGGACGCTCCGGACCCGTACTTGAGGCCGCATCCGTGTTCGCTGGCGTTCAACAACACGCCGCATTCGCCACTATGCAGCAATAACCTGCAGAAGGGCAGGGAAAGCGCTGTAAAACCTGCGGCGCCCTCCCCCTTCAACGATACGTACGGCGGTTCTACCGGGCCGCCGTAAATCCGTCTCTACCCGAGTTGGCCATTCCCAGTTCGTTTTTTCAACTTCCCGCGTTGGCCGTTCCCCAGTTCGTTTTTTCGACACCCCAGCGCATCTGCCGCTCGGGACTCCTCCTTAACCCCGTCTGCTTCCGAACACGTTAAACTGTTTCACACGATGACCGCACGTTCATTGACCGTGAAACTTGGCGTGTCCGCCCTTCTGGTCGCAGGCGCAGGCTTGACCATCCATCAAGCCCCCGCGCAAGGGCGAGGCGGCGCACTCACGCCGCAAGCTCGCGAACAGCGCGACGCCACCGAAGCCGAGCTTGAATCCATCGCCATTGTCGATCGCAAAGTGATGGTTCCCATGCGCGATGGCAAGCGTATGGCGACCGACATCTACCGCCCCAAGGACACTTCGAAGAAGTACCCCACGATCTTTGTGCGCACGCCCTACAACTTCAATTTCTGGGACGTTCGCAACGGTGTTTACCGCGCGATGAATACGGAGCTCGAAGCGGTTAAGCGCGGCTATGCCTACGTCGAAATGAACGAGCGCGGCCACTTCTTTTCCGAAGGCCTCTACGACATCCTGGGCGCCCCGCTTTCAGATGGCGTCGACGCGATCAACTGGATGACGTCGCAGCCTTGGTCGAACGGTAAAGCCGGGACCATCGGCTGCTCCTCCACCGCCGAGTGGCAGTTGGGAGTTGCCGCGCAAGGCGCCAAAGGATTTACCACCATGATCCCGCAGGGCTTCGGCGCGGGCGTCGGCCGCGTCGCGCCCTACTACGAACAGGGCAACTGGTACCGCGGCGGCGCCGTGCAAATGTTGTTCGCCACCTGGATCTACGGCGAACAGAATACCGTCCGCCCCATGTTCCCGCCCAACACCTCGCAGAAAGATCTCATCGAAGCCTCGAAAATGTTCGACCTCGCCCCCCAGATGCCGCCCGTTGATTGGGCCAAGGCGCTGCGCCATCTGCCGGAGCAGAACCTGATCGAAGCCGTCGGCGGCCCCCACGGTATTTACGCCGATCGCGAAGAGGTCTCCACCGGCGGCGCCATGATTAAGCGCGCACCCAATGATCCCGCGTGGTATCGCGGCGGACTTTGGCACGACGACATGAAAATCAATATTCCGGGCTTCTGGTTCATGTCCTGGTACGACGTCTCGATCGGACCGAATCTGGCTGCTTACAACTTCGTACGTAAGACTGCGAAGCCCGATGTTGCCGATAAGCAGTACGCCGTGATCGCTCCGACGCTGCATTGCTCTTACACTCGCGCTACCGAAGATACCGTCGTCGGCGAACGGCACGTGGGCGATGCGCGCCTGAACTACGACGATCTGACTTACTCCTGGTTCGATCATTTCCTAAAAGGCGAAGACAATCACATTCTGGACAAGATGCCGCGAGTTCAGTACTACACCATGGGGCTGAATAAGTGGCAAACTTCCGATACCTGGCCGACCGTCGGAGCGAAGCCCGTCACTTACTATCTCGGTAGCGGTGGTAAGGCAAATTCGCTCAATGGCGACGGCGTGCTCGCTACTTCCGCGCCCACGAACGACAGCCCCGATAACTTGGCTTATGATCCGATGGACCCCGTGACGTCATTCGGCGGCAACGTTTGCTGCACCGGCACAGCCGTTACGGGCGGCGCGTTTGATCAACGCAAGATGGAAGCGCGCCCCGATATCCTCGTCTACACCACGCAGCCGCTGCAAAAGGGCACGGAAGTCAGCGGGCCGATCGACGTGACGCTTTACGTTTCATCCGATGCCAAGGATACCGATTTCACCGTGAAGCTGATCGATGTCTATCCGGACGGCACGGCTTACAACCTCGACGAGACGATCCAGCGTGCGCGTTACCGCGAAGGCTACGATCGTTCCGTGGTCTGGATGGAAAAGGGGAAGGTATATAAGATCGCGCTCCAGCCGATGAACACTAGCAATTACTTTGCGGCGGGACACAAGGTGCGTGTAGAGGTAAGCAGCAGTAACTTCCCGCGCTTCGATCGCAACATGAACACCGGCGGCAATAACTACGATGAGACCAAGGGCGTGGTGGCGCATAATTCCATTCATCACTCGTCGCAATATGCGTCGAAGGTTACCCTGACGGTCGTGGAACACTAGTCCGCATGAATCATGCGGAAGTTGTCGCTCAAACCCTGGCTGCGCGCGGGATTGATACAGTCTTCGGCTTGCCTGGAGGCGAAATCCTGGCCTTTGTCGACGCTGCGCGCCGCGCCGGTATGCGTTTCCTGCTCACTGGACATGAGGCAAGCGCCGCATGGATGGCAGGCGTCACCGGAGAACTTACCGGAGTCCCCGGCGTATGCGCCGCCACCCTCGGTCCGGGCGCATCCAACTTCGTTACCGGCGTCGCTTCGGCATTTTTGGAACGCGCGCCGATGCTTGCCATCACTGCGCAAACACCGAACCGCGAGATTCCCACTTATACGCACCAGCGCCTTGAACTTACAGCCATGTTCGCGCCGATCTCGAAGGCCGCACTTACAATCGGCGACAGGGACACAGCAGAATTGATAAATAACGCCGTCGATCTTGCTGTTCGGCCGCGCTCAGGCCCCGTCTATCTCTCGCTTCCCAGCGATGTTGCGGTGCGGGAGTGCGGTTCCTGCGAGCGTACGCCCAAAGCGTCCGCAGAGCCTGCATTGTCGGGGCCGCTGAGTGAGATTGCCGAGCGTATCGCCGCGTCAGAACGCCCTCTGATCTTGATCGGGCTGGGCGCTTCACCGGCGTGCGCACCTGCCATTGCAGCTTTTCTCGCGAAATTGCGGGCTCCCTTCGTCGTCACGCCCAAAGTAAAAGGCATCGTTGGCGAGGAGCATCCTCTGTTTCTCGGCGTTGCATCGGGAATGGCGCTCGATCGCGAAGTTGTCGCCACGCTCAGCGCGGCCGATCTGATCGTTGCCATCGGTTTCGATCCAGTCGAGAGCGATAAGTCGTGGTTCGCATCCCTAGATGTAGTCGCGCTGGACGTAGTCTCGATGAGACTCGGCGATTACCGGCCGCTCGAAGCGCTGGGCGATCTACCCACATTGATCGCGCAGCTTACCGCGTCTATCTCCCGTGCCAAACCGTGGCCTGATGACCTGCTTCAATCGCGCCGCCAGTCGATGCGTGCCCGATATCTTGCGACCACCACGGGTCTCTCGCCGCTGCGTTTGATCGAGGAACTCCGCTCGGTATTCCCGCGCGACGGAATCGCGAGTTCCGATGTCGGATCTCACAAGGTAGCGCTGGGCCAGTTCTGGCGCGCATACGAACCAGGAACATATCTCGTCGCCAACGGACTTTCCGCGATGGGCTTCGGCATCCCGGCGGCGATGGCGGCGCAACTCGTGCACCCCGCGCGCGCAGTAATGGCAATGGTGGGCGATGGCGGCATGCTGATGATGCTGCACGACCTCGCCATGATCCGCGAACTTGCCCTGCCCATCGTGATCGTGGTTTTTACCGATGCCAGTCTCAGCCTGATCCGCCTCGCCGCCGAGCGCCGCAAGTTTGAACCTACCGGCGTGGACTTCTGCCCGCCCGATTTCACGCAAATCGCCCGCGCGTTCGGAATCGAATCCGCACGCGCGACGACGCTCGCCCAGGCGCGGTCGCTGGTCGATCAGGCATT
>DATAUH010000111.1:0-7731 GCA_036268375.1 Bryobacteraceae bacterium
ATCATTCGCGGTTCATGCGGCGCAATGCTGCTGAGCGAAGCCTTGGGCTCGATGTGCACGCGAACATCCGGTCTTCCGAAGATCGCGCCCAGATTTTCGCAGCCGAATTCCAGCACGTTTACACCGTTCAAAAGGTACACCGAATATTCCGGCAGCGGGTTCAGGTCTTTAGTCAACACGATATCGCCCCCGGCTGGCGCCTGATGAATGTACTGGACCAACGGACCTAGCAACGCCTGCGCCCTTTCTCCGTTACCGTTCATCAGCGAACCCTTCTGCCTTACCGCGATCAGTTGCGCTCCCGCTAACAACACCACGCAAATGACCGCAGCGATCCGCCACGCGCCGGCCCGCGCCCATAAGGTCGCGAATGCGTATCCTAAAAGCAAAGCCGCGTACGGCGCCGCGTTGTATACGTAAAGCTCGCTTGCGTGTTGCAAAACCACGGCAGGAAACATCGCGCAGCCAATACACGTCAGGAGCAGCGTCGCCAGCCCTCGCGGCGTTCGCCAAATTCCAATTGCCGCCACGCCCGCGACCAGCAACAACCCGAGGCCAATTAGAAGCAGGGTTGCATAATCGCGCTCCTGCGACGCAACCGCCGCCGTTACCGAAGATGCCGGCGTCAAGATCGCCAGCGCATACTGCGCCAGGTTCTTGACTACGTTGAAGCCTAGTCCAATGCGGTAATTTCCCTGTCCCGAAAGCTGCCGTCCGGAGCTCATGCGCAGCGCCACGTAAACGCCTGTCAAGATCGCGTACGGAATCATGCGCCGGATCATGCTCACGGTTCCCGCGCTCCAGCCCCCGCGTTGATACGCCGGAAGAAACGCCAGCAGCGCAATCGCGATTGCGAGTCCGAGTCCAGTCTCTTTGAAGAAGAGCCCGCAGAAAAACGCCAGTACACTTGCCGCGATCAGTAGCGTCAAAGACCTGCCGCTCTTCTCCCTCTCGTTCAGGTAAGCAAGCGCCGCGAACAGAACCGCCAGTGCTCCCAGTGCAGAGCTCACTGCTTGCGACATGCAATCGTTGCCCAGCATTGCGGGCGCGGCTGTCTGCGTCGCAAACATCAAAAGCACCGCGATGATCGTGGCCGTCCGGCTGAAGCCCAGGCGCGCCGCCGCGTACCAAACCGCGCAGCACAATGTCGCCTGCGCCGCCATCGAGATCAGATGAATCGCTAGCGTGTTGAAACCGTAATGCGTCTGGATCAGCGTCAGCAGAATTGCCTCCGCCGGCCGGTACAGGTGGCTCGCGGCCCCAGGCATCCAGAAATATTGATATAGATGCGCCGGGTGCGGCGTGAAAAAGAAGAGAAAATCGTCGGAAAAGTACGGCGCTTCGAGATACGGAGTGTAGAGCAGCGCCGTCAGGCAGAAAAATGCGAACCAACCCGCAGCCAGCGCCAAGCGACTTGGGAGAGACCCCGCCGGATCGCGGTTCATTTCACCGGCAACCGGATTCCGTGAGCGGCTGCGGCCATCACGATGGCACAGCAGCCCGCGGTAATGTAGCTGACGCGGTCGCGAAGCGCGAAAAGAATCGGATCGTCGTGCATCGATCCACGATACGCCATAATCCACACCCGGCTGATCCAATACATCAGCAGCGGACACAGAAACCACAGCGCCCACGGCGAGCGATACAGCGGAGCAACCTGCGGGCTATTGATATAGAGTGCCAACACCAGCACGCACATGAAACCGGCGCTCGACCCCAACGACCCGATCGCGTCCGTATCTACCCCTGAGTAGCCTCTGCCAGCCAGCCGTTGATGGCTCGGTTTGGAAGACGCGCGCAACTCCGTAAATCGCTTCACCAGCGCCATGCTCAGGAAGAAGAACAGACAAAATGCCAGCAGCCAGGCGGAAGGTTCAATCGCGGTGGCCGCGCTGCCTGCGAGCACGCGAATCGTGTAGAGCCCCGCCAGCATGAAGACGTCGATCAACAGCCGGCGCTTCAAGGCCAGCGAGTATGCCAGCGTGCATCCGTAATAAATTGCGATCGTCAGTTGAAATGCCAACGACAACCAGATGCTCATCGCAATGCACGCCAGCAGCAGGCCGCTCATCAGCGCCAAGCCAAATGGAATGCTCAGGTCACCGGCCGCAAATGGTCGTCTACGCTTTCGCTCATGCGCGCGATCGCTCGCCAAATCGATTAAATCGTTCAGCACATAAACGCTGGATGCGCACAGACTGAATGCTATCGCCGCCAGCGCAGCCTGCGCCATCACCACCGGGTCGAATACCCGGTGCGACGTAACCACCGGCAGGAACACCAGCGCGTTCTTCACCCATTGATGGCTGCGAATCGCGCGCACCAGCGTCTTCAGGCGGAATTTCGGACGGGCGAAACTGCGCGCCACGGTGCTACACGTCCCCGCCTCGCGACATACGCCCTGGCTTGCGTTCACCAGAATTGAGCGGTTGCAGGTTTTCCAAATCGCCAGATCCGCATGCGAATCGCCTGCGTAATCGAAGCGCCCGACGCCAAAACGTTCTTCGAGGGCGCGCCGCTTATGCTCGCCCTTCAGATTGCGCAGACCATCGCTCGCGATTACTTCGGAGAAGATTTGCGTGTGCAGCGCGATGCGGTCGGCCACGTCACGGTCTGCCGCAGTCACCAGCAGCAGCGTGCGGCCTTGCCCGCGCTGTTCGCGCAAGTAAGCTAGAAATTCCTGGTTATACGGGAGTGCTTCCGGGTCGAGCTTAACCCGCTGTGCCAGTTGCCGCTTCAGATGCGATCGGCCCTTCACGCACCAAAACACAAGAAGCAAGGCGTTCAGCGGATTGCGCGACAGTAAGATGATGACCGATTCCCACAGGGTATCGGTTCGAATCAAAGTGCCATCCAGATCGACGCACAAAGGTACCTCGATTGGACTTTCCGTGGACATCGGCATCGACGAGAAATCCAGCGCGGTGGTCAAGCGGACGCAAATTCACCGGGCCATCGCCATCATAGCAAACGGCATCCCAGCAAACGGCGTCATTTACGTCCGCCAAAGGAATCAGTTGTCTTTAGTAATTACTGGATCGTCAGATCCGTGAAACGGCTCGTCTTCTTGCCCAGGTTATCCTCCGCGATCACTTCCATCCGGTAGGTTCCGGGCGTTAATTGATCCACCGGCACCTTCAGCGCCACCGGTACCGTCGGATTGCCCTTGCGCATGTAGTTCGTCACTTCCACCAGTTTCGAATCCAGCTTCACCGCGCCGTCTTTGTCGCGCATGATCATCTGCGCGCCCAGTTGCAGCTTGTCGAAGCCGGATTGCGGCTCGTAGATTTCCATGTAACAGGCCACCTGGTCGGTCTTCTTGAAGGACATATCGGGTGCGGGATTCAACTGGTAAGTGTTCGGGCCCGCCTGAATGATGAACGGCGTGCGCCCATCTACCAGATCGGCTTGCACTCCCATATCCTCCGGCCGCACCAGGTGCAGGTCGGACCCCAACATCACGCTACTCAACTGGAAATCCTTACCGGTGAAGGGATCGATCTTCAGCGGTACTTCCATCTTGCCGAAATTGGCGCCGCCGTTCGTCGAATACGCCAGCTTGAAGCGATATTCGCCAGACGCCGCATCGAACTGGTTTTCGTAGTGCAACGGCTTCTCCGCGAACTTCTCCGCTTCTTTCTTGTCCTCCAGCTCAAACTTCACCGTATCGCTGAAGCGCGCGCCCACGGATCCATCCGGCTTATACGCCAGACCCAAAACGTTCACGTCCGCCCGCAGCTTGCCCTTCACTTTTTCAAACTTCACCTTATCCGTCGGAATGTCGATCGCCAAATCCACCCGCGCCGTGTCCGGACCCGTGAAGAAATACGTCACCTGCGGCGTCGGCGACACCAGGTCGCCCGGTTGCGTGCCGCCCAGTTTGGTTTCGAGCTGCGCCTCCGTCGGTTTTCCTGCCAGCGCATCGGCCGATTTCACATTGCAATAACCGCTGCGCGAGCGAATCTTGTAGCTCTTAGCCTGCACCTTCAGGGTGTGGCAGCTTCCCTCCGTGGACTCCGCCGGTGCGTACCCCAAAACATAGAACTGATCCTGCTCATTGCCGATCTTCTCCATGCCAGCCAGCAGATCGTTGTTATTCACGATCACGAAGCCGCCCGTCCCATCCGCTAGCATGTAAAGCGCCTGCTGATCCGCGCCCGCGAATGGCGGGAAGGGAGGCACAATCGTGGGCGCGCCCATGCGTGCACCGTACGGATTGCGCGGATTCACCGTATTGTTGACGCCGCGCCCCGGGTTGCCGCCGCCACCACCGAACGTACCGCCACGGCCCGCGCCCGTATTTCCGCCCGGGACGCCGCCCGCCCCTGTGCGCACGCCTCCTCCGCCGGGATTGCCGCCGCCGCTTGGCGCGCCACCGCCGCCTCCAGCGCGTCCGCCGCCGCCTCCGAGCCCGCCGCTGGAGCCGCCGCTACTAGCCCCGCCGCTACTAGCCCCGCCGCCCGAACTGCCCGATCCGCCGCCGCCTTTCGATGCTCCCGCCTGATCCGGCTCTACAAACGAATTGCTGTACGAAACATTGTGAATGAGCGAGCGCTGCGTACCCGCCGCCAACGCCATCTGCGCCGATTGCGCCCCCGCCGGCTCCCGCAACTCTCCATGACCCGGCCCGCGCCCGCGGCCACCCACGCCAGGCGTGAGTCCGGGGGTATCGCTGAACAGTCCACGCACGTCAATCGGATAGACGGCCACATTCGCTTTATTGCACGCTGCCACCGCCGCCTCAATCGAATATCGTATGTCGTTGTTGAGCGGCAATCCGGCCGTCAACAGTACTAGAATTTTTCGGCCCGGCACGTCCTGCAGACCCTTCGCCATCGTCTGCATGGCATAAATCATATTTCGCGCCCCGTACCCCGCCAGTCCTGAAATGCGCGGACCACCGCTCTGATTCGTCGCCATCAGCGGCAGTTTGGTTCCTTTCACAACCTCACGCAGCCGGTCCGCATCGTCCGTGAAATTCTGCGCGATCTCCAGCGTCCCGCCGAAATTTACCACGGCCATCTGGCGGTTCGGCCCGGTGTTCTTATCGATAAACTTCTCCGCCGCCTGCCGCGCGCGCTGCTGGTCCGTCAGGTTCATCGTCGAGTTGTCGAAGAACAGCACCAGGTAATGCTTTTGTGCATTCAGCGGCGAGGCCGGGTCGGCTTCGAAAGCAAACTGTGTGATCTGCTGTTCCTTGCCATCCTCAAAGACCTTGAAGTCTTTCTTGTTCAGGTCCTTGACGTAGTTGTCTTTCTTGTCCGTAACGATGGCGTCCAATAACACCAGCCGCGTTTCGGTCTTGATCACCGTCCCCGATTCCACCGGAGCCTTCGATTTGTCTTGTTCCTTAGCACCTGCGTCTTGCGCAAAAAGCGGAGCCGCGCTCATCGATACGGCCGCAATAGCCAGCCAAATATGTTTGCGTTGCATCTTTATAAATCCCTCCGTTACGGGATGTCCACGGCGCCGTTCTGCGCCGATATCTGCTGGCCTTCACTGTCCCGCACCACCAGTCGCACTACGTACGTCCCGGGCTTCACGGTGAAAGCCGTGCGCACGTTCAGGCCATTGTCCAACTTCTTCTCGAGCGTGTCGTCCTTCAAATGCATTTCCAGCGTCTTGGTGATTGCGGAAACTATATTTCCGTTACGGTCGAACAGGCTGGAGACAATCGTCACCGTATTGTTGTTCCGATCGTTTGCTCTATGGTACTTGAAATGCCTCACGTCCATATGCGCCAGCACGGTCACGCTCGCCATTCCGTTGTTGCCCTTGAAAAACTGCGTGTGCAGATCGATGGGCAGCTCTTTCAATTCCTCACGCGAAAACAGCGCTTCCTGAATCTCTTCCTTCGCCGTTTCGGCCGCATCCACCAGCCGCCGCGGCGAATAGTATCCTTCGCGGGCCTGCAAATCGTAATGTGTACCGCTCTTTGCCAGCGTCACTTTCAACGCGTGATAGCTGCCGTCCAGGCGCAAATTCTGTGGCGAAAAACCGAGTATGTAGAAACTTTCGGGCGCCGATGCAGTGCGCCGGAAGCCCTCTTCCATACTGTTGTTGTTCTGAAAAAACGTTCCCCCGGTGGCATTTGAGATCTCCGCCAGCGTGTCCCCATCGGCCTGCTGCTCGATGCGCGCATACTGATCGATCACCCGCTGCGCTCCCAGGCTGTTCACCTGCTGCGAGGCTGAAAAACCGGCCGTCACATACAGCCCGCGAATATCCAGCGCATTCACCGTAATGTTATTGCGAATCGCGCGATCGATGACATCGGTCTCTTCGCTCCGCTCCGTATCATCCGTCCAGAATCCCGGCGACGCAACCACAATAATGCGCTGCCCCGGCGTCGCCGACATGCGGCGAATCAGGTCCTTCAGCACTTCATAGGTAACGTGCGTCTCCTGCTGCCCTTGCGAGAACATCATTTGCGCCGCCGATTGCGCCAGTGGCCCGGCGGATTGAGCGGCCGCCCCGGTCAAATGCATGCACGCGACCGTATCCGCCGTCGCCGCCTGCAGTGCGCCCGTATCGTTCTTGTTAGCGATCATATCGGCCATGTAGAAGCCGATGTTGGGGCACTGATTGCCCGTCGTGCGTGCAATCGGCCGCGGTTGCAGCCGGTTCAAGGCATCGATCAGCTTTGCGCGATCGTCCGTAAAATCCACCACGCCTTGCCCCGAAGTAGTAAACACGGCCGCCCGGTCGGTCGGCCCAAGCTCTCCCCTGATCTGCCCGATCGCCGCATTGCGCGCCAGCGCCAGATCGCCAAATGCGGCGTGTACATCGTCGAACAGATACGCGATAAACCGCTGCGGCACGGTCTCCTGAGCCGCCTTGCTGGTTGCGGAAGAGCCGACGCCGTCCGCATCCTCCGCAAACTTGATATTCTGCGCGCCCGATTTTTCCATGGAAAAACGGGTAATCGTCTGCGGCTTGCCCTTGTCGAACAACAAGAAGTCGGATTTGGTAAGCCCGGGAACGGGGCGCCCTTTCGAATCGCGCACCACGACAGGCACCATCACCAGATTGACGCGCGTCTTAAACATCGTGGCGTCTTCCTTCGTTTCGGTGACGGTCTGTTCCGGAACCGGCTTATCTTGTGCGGGCGGAGTTTGAGCCGGCGGGTTTTGAGCCACAGGCGGCGATTGCGTCTGACCCGGAAGAAAGGCTGCCGCGAGGCAGAGCGATGCAGCCACGCGGGCGTGAAATGCCATGCATCTGTTCTACCAGGAAGCGGCGTGGTGCGGTGGCTCTGGAATGGTTACGGGCGAAGAATTCACGCAAAATACTGGGAAAAGCGAGAAGTCCAGCCGAACTTCCATAGACTGCGATTTGAATGAAAGCCGGACGCGCATGCGACAGATTTGCAAAAGCAACGCTAGAGCTCAATGTCTCGATGCCGGGAATGGGTGCGCCGATACCGCCCGGTTTTGGAGCGGGGACTGACTATCGTCCCTTCAAATCCACTTTTGAAACCGGCATCGTGGTGTTGGTCTTGGCGGTTGGCCCCAGCATTTTAGCTGTTGGGTGGATGGCCGAACGCAGTATTGACAGAGTTGTCGACTCACCGGCGGGGATTCCGGCGAAGCTGAACGCCAGTTCCGGAGGGATGCCGAACGGCACTCGGGGTTATCCCGAACACCATCGGAGCCTAGCGACGCTGGCAAGTCGATTGTGCGGTAAGTGTTCGGCTTCGTCGCCAGAAATCGACTGCATCCGGAGCGAAGC
>DATAUH010000112.1:0-7174 GCA_036268375.1 Bryobacteraceae bacterium
GTACGGCAGGGCGAAGCCGGTAGGCTTTAAACCTGAATTCCGAAGTTGAAGTCGATGGTCATCGTAAACTGGGCGGATGAAAGCTGAGAGCACGCGAATATTCGGTGGACAGAAGGTGTTGTTGCAGGAGACGGAGCGGGCGCTGACGCCGTTCGGCGGCATCGTGGTTTTCCTGGAGTTTCTCCACAAGATCGGACTGGTAAAGAAGGTGAGCGAATGCATGCCGGTGACGCATCGCTCTCCCAACTCGATCCCGCCCGTCCAAACCTACATCGCTTTCCTGATCTCGGTAGCGATCGGCGCACGGCGATTTGCACACACCGGTTGGCTGCGAGGCGACCGAGCCCTGCATGCACTGTTGGGGATTGACCGCTTCCCCAGCGACGATACGATGCGGAATCTGTTTCTCCGGTCCGGAATGGGAGAGGCGCAACGATTTTTGAGCCGATGACGGAGTGGATGATGGAGCGGCTTCCCCGGTCCGCCGAAGGGGAGTCTTCGTCGACGGCGAAACCGCACCTATGATCTAACTTCGGAATTCAGGCTTAACCCTGCGACCGCGCCGGCGTCTCCCGAGTAGCGCCGGCGCGATGGCAGGGAGGTTATCGCTTAACCGCAGCCGTTTAGCTGCAGCCGCTGGTACCGCCGCAATTGCCGCACTTGTAGCAGCTTCCGTTGCGCGTCATCATCGACCCGCACTCGGCGCACAGCGGCGCATCCATCACCACATTTTGCGTGAACGGCAGCGCCTGCTGCGGATCGGGCTCCGTCGGCCGCAGCGTCGCGGTCGCGCCCGCTTCGGTCACCGCGTACTCTTCACCGAGGAACTTCGCTCCCAGCCAGCGGAAAATGTAGTCCATCAGCGATTTCGCATACGGCACTTGGGGATTGCCCGTCCACCCGCTCGGCTCAAACCGAACATGCGCGAACTTGTCCACCAGGAACTTCAGTGGAACGCCGTACTGCAGGTTAAAGCTGACTGCGGTTGCGAACGCGTCCATCAATCCCGAAATCGTCGAGCCTTCCTTCGACATCGTGATGAATACTTCGCCCGGCGAGCCGTCATCGTACATGCCCACCGTGATGTACCCCTCGTGTCCGCCGATCGAAAACTTGTGCGTCAACGAGCGCCGCTCATCCGGCAGCTTACGCCGCACCGGCCGGAACACCACCTTCTCGGTTACCTTCTCCACCGGCGCCGCGCTCGCCGCCCCCGTGGGAGCCGCCGCCGCTTTCTTCTCGCCCTTGCCGGAGCTCAGCGGCTGCACCTTCTTCGAATTGTCGCGATAGATCGCCACCGCCTTCAGCCCGAGCTTCCAACTCTCGGTGTAGGCGCTCATGACGTCTTCCACCGTCGATTCTTCGGGCATGTTGATCGTCTTCGAAATTGCGCCCGAAATAAACGGCTGCACCGCCGCCATCATGCGCACGTGGCCCATATAGTGAATCGAGCGCGTGCCGTTCTGCGGCCGGAAACTGCAGTCGAACACCGGCAGGTGCTCGTTCTTCAGGTGCGGCGCGCCTTCGATAGTTCCCGTCGAATCGATGTGGCTGACGATCTGCTCCACCTGCTCTGGCGTGTATCCCAGCTTGATCAGCGCCTGCGGCACCGTGTTGTTCACGATCTTGATTACGCCGCCGCCCACCAGTTTCTTGTACTTGATCAGCGCGAGATCAGGCTCGATGCCGGTCGTGTCGCAATCCATCATGAAGCCGATGGTGCCCGTGGGCGCGATCACCGTCACCTGTCCGTTGCGATAGCCGTTGTGCCGGCCCAATTCATACGCGTCGTCCCAGCACTGCTGCGCGCCTTCATAAAGCGCAGTCGAAACGTTGCGCTTGTTGATACGGTTCACCGAATCCCGGTGCATGCGAATTACTTCCAGGAACGGCTGTTCGTTATCCGCATAGCCCGGAAACGCGCCTGTGCTGCCCGCAATGCGCGCGCTCGTCAAATACGCCTGTCCGCACATCACGGCTGTGATCGCGCCCGCCATGTCGCGGCCCTGGTCACTGTCGTACGGCACGCCCATCGACATCAGCAACGCTCCCAGATTCGCGAAGCCCAGGCCCAGCGGCCGGAAGTTATGCGAATTCTGGCCGATCTTCTGCGTCGGATAGCTGGCGTTATCGACGATAATCTCCTGCGCCACGATCAGCGTGTCCACTGCGCGGCGGAACGCTTCCACGTCGAACTGCCCGTCCGGTCCGACATACTTCATCAGGTTCAACGACGAAAGATTGCACGCCGAGTCGTCGAGGAACATGTATTCCGAGCATGGATTGGACGCATTGATACGCGACGTGTTCTTGCAAGGATGCCACTTGTTCACCGTCGAATCGAACTGCATGCCAGGGTCGCCGCACTGATGCGTGGCCTCCGCGATCTGACGCATGAGGTCCCGGGCCTTGTAGCGCTTCAGCTTTTCGCCGGTGGCAACAGTCTTCGTCCACCATTCGCCATCGGTCGCCACCGCGTCCATGAATTCATCGGTCGCGCGTACCGAGTTGTTCGCGTTCTGGAAGAAAATGGAACTGTACGCGTCGCCATCAAGCGATGCATCGTAGCCCGCTTCCACCAGTGTGTACGCCTTCTTCTCTTCCTTCGCCTTGCACCAGATGAACTTTTCGACATCCGGGTGATCCGAGTTCAGGATCACCATCTTCGCCGCCCGCCGCGTCTTTCCGCCGGATTTGATCACGCCCGCAAACGCATCGAAGCCCTTCATAAACGACAACGGCCCCGATGCGCGTCCGCCGCCCGACAACACGGCGTCCTCTTCGCGAATCGCCGACAGGTTCGTGCCCGTTCCCGAGCCCCACTTGAAGAGCATGCCCTCGGTCTTGGCCAAATCCAGAATCGATTCGAGCGAGTCCTTCACCGATACGATGAAGCATGCCGAGCATTGCGGCCGCAGTTGGCCCGATTCCAGTTTCGTGACCGCGTCGGCGTCCTTGTCATACACCCAGCCGTAACCGCGCGTCTCTTTTACGCCCACGTTGAACCACACCGGCGAGTTGAAGCACGCCTTCTGCGTCAACATCAGGTGCGCCAGTTCGAAACGGAAATTTTCCGCGTCCGCGTCTGTTTTGAAATAGCCGTCTTTACGGCCCCAGGCCGCAATCGTATCCACGACGCGTTCGATCAACTGGGCCACGCTGTGTTCACGCTCCGGGGAGCCAAGCTTCCCGTAAAAATATTTCGACGCCACAATATTGGTGGCGGTCTGCGACCAATCGGCAGGCGCTTCCATGTCGCGCTGCTCGAAAATCACCGACCCTTTGTCATTCCCAATGGATGCGGTTCTGGTCTCCCATATCACCTCGTCATAGGGTGTTTTGCCCTCCTCGAGACGGGCGGTGAAATAGCGCGGAAACGCAATCCCCGTTTTTGCCTGAGTCTTAATTTGCTGTTCCACTACCTCTATTTTCGCAGTTCCGGCGGCTAGTTGTCCCACGGGGCGGCTTCTCCTTCGTGTCTGGGTGACTTCGTAATGTTCACCCAATATCTAGTAGGGCGTCAAGATTTTTATCTATATGCGGTGTCTTACGGTTACGAATGCCACGGGCGGTATCGTACAGAACCACTTGGACGGGGAGCGAGTTTCAGTGAAAAACGTCACCGCGAGCTCTTCGGGAAATTACCGGAAACTCTGAGGAGCTTTGGCGAATAATGCGCCAAGATTAACGGGGAATTTCCCGGGTGAATCAGGGGAAATCAGGAGGGAGAGAAAAGTAAAGGGCGGCGACTGATTAGCCGCCGCCCGGTTTAAAATCAAAGCCGGGCCTTCAGGCGCCGGCTGTTAAAGGCTTGTAATCGAAGTGACGATGCGCGGATGACACCACGCGCTCGATTTCATGCGAATCGAGCGGCTGAGCCAACACGTCGTAACCGCCCACATTTAATACTTCCGACCACAACGACTCATCTGCTTGCCGCGAAGTAACCACTAACTGCGGTGGTTTCGCGCGATCTCGAATGTCCGTCAGCACGCGCCGCCAATTCCAGTTCGGAACGTCGCTTTCCGCAATTACAACATGAACCGGGTTCTGATCCAGGCACTCCATTGCGCGACGGCGATCGCGCGCTTCGAACAATTTCCATCCGAGCCGTTGGAACACATCATGTACCAGCAGCCGGTCGCCTTTATATTCGCCCACCAATAAGGCGGACAGTTTAATTTCACCATTCATAGACTCACCGCACTTTCTAATGGTTCGGGTCTGTGCACTACCGGGTGCGATTTTGCTCGAATTGAAAAGGGTAGATTAGTTTCTACGGCTCTTATTTTAACGGAAATTAACCACTGAAAATAGTATCTCTGCATACTCTGTATATGCCTTGGTGCGTATCTGAACTTGTACTCGCGGCGCTGTCCGCGAACGATCTTGAAATCCCGTAACCGGACATCAAACTAAGCAACGTTGCTGCCAAACCCGAAGAAAATACAACCCCGCGAAGGGCTTGCGCTTGCTTAGGTTTGATGACCCTCGATAAGGATCTTCGCTTTGCGTTGCGCCAGCTTCGCAGTCATCCTGGATTCACATCGGTCGTCCTACTCACGCTCGGACTTTGCATCGGCGCTAACACCGCAATTTACAGCGTGCTGGACGCGGTTCTGCTACGCCCGCTGCCGTATCCGCAGCCGGACCGTCTGGCGCTCCTGGTTACCGCGAATCTCACTCACGACAGTGGCGATGTGAACGATCGGCAGACCGGCGCCTTATTCGAGGCCGTCCGCCGCGCCACGCCTGGACTCGATGTCGCGGCCGATGCCGGCCAAAACAGCGTGAATTTTCTATACAATGGCAGCCCTGCGCTGGTTCAGGAGCAGCGTGTTTCCGCCGGCTATTTTCATGTGCTCGGCGTAGCCCCGTGGATGGGCCGTGAATTCACCCGTCAGGACGACGTTCCGCACGGTCCCGCGCGGGTCGTAATCAGTTACGATTTCTGGCGGCACACCATGCACAGCGATCGCGACGTTGTTGGCCGCGATATCACTCTACGCGGCGAGCCTTATAGAGTCATCGGCGTGATGCCGGAAGCTTTCCGCAGCCCCGAACGCTCCTCTCTGTCCCAAGTCAGCCGTCCGCCTGTCGACGTATGGACACCGTTGCGCCCAACTGCCGACGGCGAGGGCGGCGGTTCGAACTATCGCGTAATCGCGCGGCTAAAACCCGGCTATTCCTGGCCGGAAGTCACCGGTCAACTCCAGGCGCTCAGCCGCGGTCTGATGGAAATGCCCAATTTCCCGCGGGAAACGCGATTTTTCGAAGAACGCATTATCCCGCTGCAAGGGGCCTTGGCGCGCGACAGCCGCCAATCGCTCCTGCTCACTTGGGGGGCCGTGTTACTGGTGCTGCTCATCGGCTGCGTCAACATAGCCAGCCTGCTGATGGCCCGCGCTCCGTCCCGGGTTCGCGAAATTGCCACTCGAATGGCCATCGGCAGCAGCCGTGCCGCTATTGTCCGTCAGCTCCTCATGGAAAGCCTGATCCTGGCGCTCGCCGGCTGCGGGATTGGTCTGTTGTGCGGCGCATATGCCGCCGATTGGCTCCGGCAATTAGGCGCCGTGAACTTCGAGGTTGCGCACCGCATCCAGCTCGATGGCCGCGTGATGGCGGCCATGGCGCTTTTGGCGGTCATCACCAGCCTCGTTTTCGGCTTGCTGCCCGCACTTCAAGTCAGCCGGATCAATATTCGCGCGGTTTTGGTGGAGTCGGGCCGCGGCATCGCTACCGGACGCAACCGCATGCGGAGCGCACTGGTCGCTTCCGAGGTCGCGCTGAGCCTTGTTCTACTTGTCTCTGCCGGCTTGCTGCTGCGCACGCTCGAACACTTTTCCAGTCTCCGACCCGGTTTCGATTCCCATAATCTTGTCGTGGCCGAAACTTCGCTCCTTGATGCGCGTTATTCCAGCTATGACGCCGTCGTTCATCTCTACTCGGAGGGCTTGGCGCGTATCGGCTCAATCCCCGGTGTGAAATCGGCGGCAGTTGCGCTCAGTCTGCCTTACGAACGCCCGCTCAATTTCGGATACCGTCAACTGGACGGTTTTTCCGGCGCGCCGCCCCAATCCGCATTGGCAGAGACGATCTATGTTACGCCCGGTTATTTCGAAACGCTTGGCATCCCGATGTTGGAAGGACGCACTCTGCGCGAATCGGACACCGCCGAAAGCGCCCCGGTGGTCATAGTCAGCCAATCCTTTGCGCGTGCAGCCTTCGGCAGCGCCGCTAAGGCCATCGGTCATCACGTACAACTCAGCACGCGCGCAGCCCGCGAAATTGTTGGCGTAGCGAGCGACGTACAGCAGCACAGCGGCATTAGCGGAGATGCGGGGCCGATCGCGATTGAGCCCACAATCTACTTGCCTGTCGGCCAGACCAATATAGGCTGGCTGAATCTCGTTCATGTCTGGTTTTCGCCCAAGTGGGTCGTCCGCACCAATGTTTCGCCGGCCAGCCTGGCGCCCAAAATTCAATCCGCAATTGCGGCCGTGGACCCGCAGTTACCGATTTCCAATTTCCGCACCATGCAAGACATATCCGGACTGTATCTTCGCGAGCAGCGTTACACCGCCGCGCTCTTTTCGATGCTGGCTGGGCTCGGTCTGGTACTTGCCGCGATCGGGCTCTACGGCCTGATCTCCAATTCGATTGCGCAGCGCACTCACGAACTGGGCGTCCGCTTCGCCCTGGGGGCGACGGCATGGCAGATCATAGGCCCAACGGTTTGGCCGGCGCTTCAACTTTCGCTGTTAGGCGTCGCCGCGGGCGCAATTCTGGCGCGCGTTTGCACCCGCCTGCTTTCGTCGATGCTGTGGGGAGTGCAACCGGGCGATCCGCTGACGTTTCTCTCCATGGCGGGGTTGTTACTGCTGATTGCAGGGATCGCGAGCGTGGTGCCGTGCCTGCGGGTTTTGAAGATGGATCCTGCGAGCACTTTGCGCGCGGATTAAGCCGTGCGCCAGCTCTTCGGTGGGCGTGAAGAATCAATAATCCGTCCTCGCAAGCGAGAAACGTGATGCTCGACTCGCTGCTCCCCAGCGCCCGTGCGCGTTGGAGCGGCAAGCAAACGCGGAGATTGCGTTCCGAAGAGTAGGAGTCATTCGATGACCCCCGGCATCTTGCTGCAGCGGTACGCCGGGAGTTTCGTTATTCAGCAGTGGAG
>DATAUH010000113.1:0-5990 GCA_036268375.1 Bryobacteraceae bacterium
TGCCCAAGACCGCGACTTGCTGAAGAAGTGGTCCTTTCGTTGATATCGCGTGAACGGCGGGTCTCCAGTCCTGTTAAGTTCTGCGCTATTCGCTGTCCACTACGTCGACCCGATTGAGATTCATCGCGTCTCGCCGGCAGGTAGCTCGCCCAGAACAGTCACCACCAAGAATGCCGCACAGGCGAAACACGTGACCGGCTCGGCAGAGCTGATTCCGAAGGCGAGAGTGGATATCAGTCGTCCGGTCGCAAAAGATAGCATCAGTCCGAGGGCGGTTTCTCAAAGAGCAAAACACCGTCGTTGATGAGTTCGGTAATACACGTTAGCAGGTTGTTCTCTCCAACCTCCACCCAATCGTGAGGGGTTTCATCAATCTGCAGCAAGGGGTACCGAGTAAACGGTCGGTTGGGATGCGGCTTGGCTGCTGCGCGCGCTTCTGAACACCACTCGAAGGCTAGGAGATCGGCGGCCCTTAGCTGTGGTGACTTGACGTCGTCACCGGTAGTCATGTCTTGAATCAATCTGTCGTCTCCAGTTATTTTTTTTGCCACATTTTCCAACTGGCCCTGATTTTTATTGCCTCTATCGAACACGAAAAGGAGCGGCTCGCCCGGGTGACTCTTGTCGCGCCACTCCACTACTGCATGGACGCAGTTGATTGCCGCGAAGACAAACGGGGAGTAGAAGTACTCGCGCAGCGCTTCTTGTGGTCGAATGATTTTCTCATACGCAATTTTCTCCAGTATCGTGACAAAGCTCTTGAAGCAGCGGCGACCGATGATCCCAAGGAACCGATTAAGATAGTCCTTGCGACTCGATTTCGGCCACCCTGCGTATGGCCCATAACCGTGCCGCGCTTTCTCGAATTCCTTGGCGTGAAAAGGTGGGGCATTAAACTCGGCGTCCAGTATTTGTAACTCTCTTGCAAAGTGGTCCCACTGCTCAACGCTTGCTGCAAATCCGCCTACAATTAGACAGGGATTCGCTTCATCAGTTCCAGCCTCGTCCAGGTAGATGGTCAACGTCGTTAACGCCACCGCCAAGTTCTCCGATCTGTGACTGCTAAACCAAATTGCCTTCCAACATGGGCGAGAGTGCTGAGCATGTAGACCCTTCCGTCGCCGTGGTACACCGAGACTAGGGAAAGGCAGCACGCAGATCGGCCCGAGAAACCGCCAGCGATACGCCCAACAAGAGAGACAATCCGAAGATGATGCCCCTGATATTCGATGAGACTGATTCTCGAACTTCCTGGCAGCGGTTTGAGAGCATCGCCTCAAAAGTTGGCCCAGCACGCTTGCATTGTTGATAACATCCTTTGCCTCACATACTCCACGCAAAGCGCCGCGTTGGGATTGCGGTCGAGGCCCCATGTCTCAATTTTCCGTCGGCTCCTCTGCGCCCTGGATCGTTAGGATCTCGATCATCGCTTTCGACGGTTCAACTTTCAATCCGAACTGACCGTGAATCGCGGCGAGTGTCCTCGAAATAGTATCCGCCCAGTCCTGCGCGCCGACATCAAGCGCCGCAATCTCGTTGCTGTAGTCGTAGGTTCCCGGAAGCCCGGTCTTGTCGATCACGGGGCGACCGACCATTACGGAAAGAAGTGCAGCCAACTGATCCATCGTGCCACGGCGCATCCCGCGCACTGCCGGTTGCGTTGCCGGCGCTACTTTCAATTTGGGGCCGCCCTTAGCGACGACGAGATTGTACACGGGAAGCTGCTTCGTTTCGCGCCGCAGCTTGAGGCGAAATCTCTCCGTAAGCAGGTCTTGAAGCATCATGCGAACCCGATCGATACCTACTCGGCCGTCGCCTGGTGTCTTGGCGGCAATATCCCAGAGGCTGTCGATGCGCGAGGCCCATGCCGGACCGCCGGAGACTTGATATTCCTTCACGTTATAAGCGGCCATCACCAAGCCCTTCAGCCCTATCATTGTCAACTCAACGCGGTTGCCCGAGATGCGTATTGGATTCACATCCGGGTTTTTCATTATTGGCTGGTTCACCGACACAGGGTGCGGCTTGATCGAAGCGACCTCAAATACTTGACCCCGCGCCGCTACCGCAAGCAGCAGGCACAGCGTAATCCGCAACAGCATAAACAAGGAAATCAGCCCCCCTTTGGCAATTTTCAGTGTAAGCGCAACATCCCGATCCGCTCCAGCTGCGTCGAGGCTCACGACAACGACAATCCTACGGCGTCGCTCGGACCGTCGCCAATACGGAAGCTATCGATGTCCGGAGCGCTCATGGCGCTCCGGGATTCTGTGTGCCGAGGCAGGGCAAGGGACTGCCGCCCCTTGCCCCGCACCCCATCCTCGCGTGCAGCCGCCGACCTTCGCTTCGCTCCGGATGGAGTCGATTTCTGTTGACGAAGCCGAACACGCTACCGCACAATCGAGTTGCCAGCGTCGCTACGCTCCGATGGTGTTCGGGATCATCCCGGAATGCCGTTCGGCTTCCCTCCGGAACTAGCGTTCAGCTTCGTCGGAATCCCCAATCACCGGCGCCTTTCGCGCGCCAAGCGCTAAAACCAGCACACCGCTCTGGAAGAAGGTGGACCACATCTGCACGCGCTGCTAGGGCAGCGTTGGAGCTGTCTCCTTTTCAACCAACGACGCACGCTCGGGCCGTAAATTATAGGAGAAGAGTGCGAGGTCGAAGGCCTTGCGCGCTGCTTCATCGACGGCTTCGACGCCTTGTGCGAGGTACTCGAAGCATTTCAGGAATTCGTCGAGAGTCATTTTGTGATCTACCACTTCGAATCGATTGACCGGCCCACACCGGCGGCGGCGCTCTCCTGCCGGGCGGAGTCGGAACTGCCCGAAGACAGCGTGATCGTAAGAATAGCGATTAACAAACAAGCGGTGATTTCAAGCAGGTTTTTACCGAAACTAGACATCTCCGCCCAAGCCCACGAAAAAATTATCAGGCGGCTAATCGACCGCGCCGCGCTCGCGCGCCAGCGCGATGGAGCGGGTTGCGCGCTCGAACAGCCGTTCAATACGCGTTACGATCGCTTGCGCCGCTTCCTCTTTAACCGCTGGAGATTCGAGCTCCTGGCACGCCGCGCCCAATTCCTCAAAGCCGAGCTGCTTGGCCCCGCCCAAGATGCCGTGCACCTGTGCGCGTACCGTGTCCATACGATGCTCCGTCAACGCCGCGCGCGCCGCCTCCACGCGGGAACGGGTCTGCCGGTCAAAAGCGTCCACGACGTCCCAGATGAATTGCAGATCGCCTTCCTCAACGAATGGCTGCAAGGCCTCCGGCGCGCGCCACGGCTCTATTTTCGAGTCGTCGGTATCGAATTGAGAATTCACGCTCTGGATTCCTCTTTCCGGCTGTTAGAAGTATTGCGGCGCCCGGCAGGTTTGACGCAGCGTTGCGTGAAATGGTAGATTCTGCTCCTCTCGTGAAGGTCGGCTCGCAGATAGTGCGGCCGCTTAGGGGATGCGTCGCGCCTCAGTTCAATACACGGCTGTCTCCGGCGAACTATTCGGATGATGCGCCGGCGTCCAACGCTTCAACGCCTCGGCCAATACTTCCATCTTTACCGGCTTGGTAATGAAATCGTCCATACCGGCCTCGATGCATTTTTGGCGCGACCCATCGATAGCTTCGGCCGTCATGGCAATCACGGGCGTGTGGCGCTCCGGCCCTTCACGGCGGCGAATCTCCGCCACGGCTTCGTAGCCGTTCATTTCTGGCATTTGGCAATCCAGGAAAACCATATCGTACGGCAACAGCCGCAGCATTTCCAACGCTTCGAGTCCGTTTGCCGCCACATCCGTGCGAGCGCCCAGCTTCTCCAACATGCGGCATGCGACTTTCTGATTGACGATGTTGTCCTCCGCCAGCAGTATGCGCACGCCGGCGGTTGAGGGCTTTTCCGGATGCGGCGGAGGCGGCGTGAGGCACGGCGCAAGCGGCGCGGACGCGACGAGCAGCGAATGCCGCGTCGCCCACAGATTCGAAAGCGTATTCAGCAATTGCGACTGACGCACCGGCTTGGTCAGGCACGCGTCAATGACGGCGGAGTCTCCTTGAGTAAGATCGCCGCGGAAGCCGACCGACGTTAGCAGCACTACCAGCGTCTTACGCAGTTCGCTATCCGCTCTAATCCGAGAACAGAAGGTGATGCCGTCGATCTCCGGCATCTGGTAGTCTGACAGCACGAACTGATAAGGGTCGTTGCTCTTATGGGCATTGCGAAGCATCCGTAGCCCTTCTTCGGCGCTGGCTACGCTGCCGTTGCGCATGCCCCAGCTCGTGATCTGGTCGTGCACTACACGGCGATTCACCGCATTGTCGTCTACAATCAGCACGCGCAGGCCGCTCAAATCGGCCGATGGAGTGGTATCCGCCTGCGAAGTCTTATCGTACGGGAGCGGCAGCATGAAAGAAAAACGCGAGCCCTGCCCCACGGTGCTTTCCACTTGAATATCGCCGTGCATCATGCCCGCAAGCTGCTTTGAGATCGCAAGCCCCAGCCCCGTGCCGCCGAATTTGCGCGTCACCGAAGTGTCGGCCTGGCTGAATTTCTGGAATAGCAGCGGAAGATGGTGTGGCGGGATCCCTGGGCCTGTATCGGTGACCGAAATGCGGATCGTGCACTCGGTTTCGCCGCGCTGCAGGCAATCGACGGCGATCAATACGAAGCCTTCGGCGGTAAATTTCACTGCATTTCCTGCGAGATTGGTCACCACCTGTCGAATGCGGCCGCCGTCGCCCATGAAGTTGCGCGGAACACTCGGCGGATACTCCACAATGAGATCGATCGCCTTCTCTTCGGCCCTCGGCGCCAGCACCTCGCCGACCTCTTCGAGGATGATACGTAGATCGACGGGGAAAATCTCGATGCCCAACCGGCCGGCTTCGATTTTCGAAAAATCGAGGATATCGTTGACGATGGTGAGCAGAGCGTCTCCCGATTTGCGTACCGTTTCGGCGTAATCGCGCTGCTCCGGGGTGAGCGGCGTGTCGAGCAGCAGGCCCGCCATGCCAATCACGCCGTTCATTGGCGTACGAATCTCGTGGCTCATGTTGGCCAGGAAGTCGCTCTTCGCTTGGTTTGCATCCTTCGCCGCGCGCTCGGCGATGCGCAGACGCAACGCAAGCCAGATAGTGATGGCGAACAGGGGCACAAGCACTGCAAGCGCGATCTGAAAGATCATCTCGTAGCGCTGCGCGTGCTCATAATAGAATATGGTGCTGACTTCCGCCGCAATGCGCGTGTTCCATCGAAAGTCGATGGAGGATGCGGAACCGTCGGTCGCCATCTCGCCGATTTCATCTCGCAGAACGTCGGCTGCCCGGCGCGCGTCGGGGTTACTTTTCGCCGCTCCCACCGTGAACCAAAATGCTTCGTTGCGCAGCGGGATCTGGTGCAGCGTGTAGCGGAAGCAACTCTGCTTTTGCAAGCTCGCGATCGGATTGAGATCGATCAAACCGGCATCCGCATCGCCCGTGCAGACCGCGTCGCCAATTTGATCGATCGATGCGACCGGCAGAATCGCGGAGTGGGAGAAAACTTGCGTTGCGATTTGCGCGTCGCTCGCGATGCGTGTGGCAACTGCCACTTTGCGGCCATTCAGGTCGCGCGCGTCGTGTATGTTGGAGGACGCCGGCACGATAAGCGCGTAAGTAATGCGCGCCCAAGGCTTGCTGAAGTACATCACGTTCGCGCGGTTGGGCAACTGCGCCACCACTGGCCACAGATCGATCTTTCCGGAGACCAGCGCCTTTTCCGGACCGCCCGCGAAGTAATGCCATTCGAGCGGAATGCCGCGGTGCTGCGCAGCCATGCGGATCAAATCGACCGCGGGACCGGACGGACTCCCGTATGCATCCGGGAAATGATAGGGCGGTGAGTTTTGGAACCCGACGCGTAATGGTTTTCGGAAAACGTTTTCGGCGCTTTCGATACGCCAGACGAGTCCCGCACACGCTAAAGTCGCCAGGACCGAGGCGGCAATCGCTCGTCGGGC
>DATAUH010000114.1:0-6029 GCA_036268375.1 Bryobacteraceae bacterium
AAAGCGGGAAAGATGGTGATGTGCGAGAAGCCGCTGGGGCGGAATGCAGCTGAAGCGGAGGCGATGGTGCAGGCGGTCGAATCGGCGAAGGTGGCGAACTCGGTTTGGTATAACTATCGCCGCGTGCCGGCTGTGACTCTCGCGAAACAGATCATCGACGAAGGCCAACTAGGCAAGATCTTTCATTACCGCGCAAAGTTTCTGCAGGATTGGACGATTTCGAGCGACCTGCCGCAGGGCGGCGAAGGCCTGTGGCGGCTGGACGTTTCGGTGGCGGGCAGCGGCGTAACCGGAGACCTGCTGGCGCACTGCATCGATACGGCGATGTGGCTGAACGGCGGTATCGAAGAGGTTTCGGGCATGACGGAAACCTTCATCAAAAGCCGCAAGCACAATCTTACGGGCAAAGTAGAGCCGGTGGGGATCGACGACGCGAGCCTGTTCCTGGCACGCTTCCGCAATGGATCCCTGGCGACGTTCGAAGCCACGCGTTATGCACGCGGGCACAAGGCGCTTTACACATTCGAGATCAACGGCGAGCACGCGTCGATTTCTTGGGACCTTCACGACCTGCACCGCCTTCAATACTTCGATCATCGCGAAGAGGGGCGGACGCGCGGCTGGAAGAGCATACATATCACCGATGGCGACCACCCGTACATGAAGCACTGGTGGGTGCCGGGACTGCAGATCGGCTACGAGCACACGTTCATTCACCAGGCTGCGGATTTTCTCACGGCGGCGGCTGAGGGTAAGAGCGCCGCTCCCACGTTTCGCGATGGATTGCAGACCGACTACGTCACGGATGCGGTGTTGCAATCGGCCGCCAATCGAAATTGGGTAAAGGTGCATTCTAGCGGCGCCGCGCACGCAGGTTAGAGCCTCGTGCGCAGAACTGCGCACAGGACTCTACCCGGAGGCGCTCGCAGATCTGAAAGTTACAACTGCTACTCTGAAAGAAACAAATGCCCAGCATCAAGAAAGTCGCTGAGGTAGCTGGCGTCTCAGTTGGAACGGTTTCGCACGTGATTACCGGATCGGTTCCGGTGAGCGAGCTTCTGCGCAACAAGGTTCAGGCAGCAATTCGTCAACTGAACTACCACCCCAATCACGTAGCCCGCAGCTTAAAGACAAGCAAGACACGCACGCTCGGAATCATTATTCCGGATATGACGATTTCGTTTTACCCGCAAGTGATTCGGGGAGCCGAGGAGGCCGCGCGTAACAACGACTATTCGCTGATCGCCGTGACTTCCGACGACAATGCAGATCGCCAGAAAGATCTGCTTTCGCTGCTGCGATCGCAGAGAGTCGAAGGGATTCTGATGGTTGTAGCGGCGGCGCCCACACCGCTGAATCAGATTTCGTTGATCATCGATGCGGGTATTCCGATCGTGTGTCTCGATCGAATTCCGGACCGCGTACCGGTGGATTCGGTTTCGGTAGAAGATTTAGAAGCCGCCGAAATGGGCGTCAAGCATTTGATCGAGCGCGGCCATCGCAGGATCGCGCTGGTGACGGGGCCGCTTGCGCTGAAGAATGAGCGGCGGCGCGTGCTGGGCTATCGCCGCGCACTGGAAAGCAGCGGCATTGGCGTAGATGAAAAGCTGATCTGGAGCGGCAACTTGCGCGCGCCGGACGTGGAGTCGATGTGTCGCGAGAAGTTCAGCAACGGAGCGGAAAGGCCGGATGCGTTGTTTTGCACGAACGGGCCGACTGCGCTGGGCGTACTTCGTTGTTTTCGAGACTGCCACATTCGCACGCCGGAGGACATCGGCTTCGCTACCTTCGACGAGCTAACGGTTCCCGACCTCTTTACGCCTGCAATCACAACCGTGGTGCAGCCGGCGTACGACATCGGCTTTCGCGCGGCTCAGATTCTGCTGGAAAGGATCAACGGCACTGCGGGCGAAGGCGCGATCACGCTGCGATTGCCGGCGCATCTCGAAGTGCGCGAATCATCCGAGTGTAGGCAGCACCGGCCCGCTGGCGTGACAGGCGTCGCGGAAATGAACGGCCTCCCGCGCAGGTACTGACCGCGATGGCGCCGGCCGCTCGGCGAATGGATCTTCAGTTGATCTTCTTCAGCCAGATGTTTCGCACGTAGACTTTGGTTGTTGCCTCAATCTCGATGCCGAAGATTCCCGCCTGATTGTTACTGGACTCGGGATCATCGTCCACCATCACCGCCATAAGTTGACCGTTCACGATGTGGATGAGTGTTCCGCCGCGGGCGATCACGGTGTACTGATTCCAATCGTTCATTTTGACGAGCGTGCCTAATTGCGTGCGGTCGCCGATGGTTCCCATCAAACGCTTGGCGCCGAGGCCGGCTCCTTCGACAACCTGACCGCGCCACGCCATGATGCCCATAGGTGTGTTTTCCGAATAGAATTGGCCGGTATATACGCGACTGGGCCAGAAATCGGCCTGCGGACCGGTCATCATCCAGTTGAGATTTACAGGCCCCACATTGGCGGTGACGTTCGCTGGGATAGGACGCGACCAGGGAATGCCCGTTTTGCTGCGGTATTGCAGGCCGCTGCCGCCGTCGCCCTCGATTTTCATTTCGAACTTGAGGGTGAAGTCCTTCGCCGTCACATCGCGATAGGCGATGTACGTGTTGCCACTCGGATTCTGCGGTGTGGATTGACCAACTATAGAGCCGCCGTTCGCACGCCAAAACTTCGGGTTTCCATCCCAGCCCTTTAAGCTGACGCCGTCGAATAAAGAAACATAGCCGCGATGATCGTTGAAGTCCATGGGCTCGGGTTCGGTGAAGCCGCCTTGTCCGTAGGAGCCGCCCGATGCTACGAGCCACGCGATTTGGTCCGGATCCAGACGATTGGAAGCGGCCTGCAGTTTTGCGAGGGCGTCGGCGCGCGCGGTCGCCAGTGCCAACTCCGCAGCCGCGACCGCGTCTACTTTAGCGCGGATCGCGGCATCATCGCGTGGGATCGAGAGCGACGCCGTCACCACTTCTCCGCGCGCCGAACCGAGGGATTGAATCAGCGGAGTGAAGCCTGCCGTCATTTGTATCAGAGCGTCCGCCTGCTGAATCGTGACATGCGGCATGCTGGTGCGCGTTTGTGGAACTGCTCCGCCACCACCGCCGCCCCGGCCGGGCGCGGCTGAAGACGTGCGGAATGCCGCGATCTGATCGGCGGATAATTTGTCCGGCGAAGACTGCAAAGCCGCGAATGCCGCGGCGCGAGCATTGGCCAAGGCCAGTTCGTCTGCATGGACGCTTTCGATCCCGGCGCGGATAGCAGCGTCATTTCGGGGTTCGGCAAGGGAAGCGGAGACTACCGCGGTGCGCGCAGCAATCAATTTTTGCGCCGGCGCCGCGAGCGTGGCATTCAGTTGCGCCAGCGCCGCGGATTGCCCGGAAGTCATGTTGGGCACTCCGCCGCGGCCGCCTCTACCTTGCGCGAAAGCAGAAGAGGCCGCGACCAAGAGAATCAGCGTCACGGATGACGCCTGCTTGTGAGCTTTCATCTTGCCCTCCATTCAGAAGACTAATAAGTCCTTCTTCGCTTCGATCTTTTTGAAATTTAAGTCAGGCACTTTCTTGAAATCGCCCAAATCCTTGTATGCGCCGTTGCTGTCGCGATATTTGACGATGGCGTCGGCTTCCTTGCTGGTGATTTCGAGTTGGGTCTCCAACTCTTTCGACGTCGATTTGTTGACGTTGACTGGCTTGGCAGGACCGAAGTTCTTTACCAGGTAATCGAGAATCACGCTGAACTGCTGATCGGTCGCCTCAGCGCCCTGGTTGATCATTTGAGTGATCTTTTCGGACCAACCTTGAGAGTTCAGGTGATAGTCCGTCACGACGGAGACGTCGTGACACTTACTGCAGACTTGCATCGTGACGTCTTTGCCGGCGCCGTCCGGCAGTTGCGCCCAGGCGGCGGACGCGGCGGCAATGAGAGTGATGAAGAAGAACAGGGCTTTGCTAAGGCGAAAGCTCATGAAGGCATTCTAAGCGGAAAGCGGCGGTTTTGGTGATCAATTCGCGGCAGGACAGGCGCCGCCGGATGCGGCCCAACGCTTTACGGCCTGCAGGAACTGGTCTTCGGGCATGGGAACCGGCGTGCGGCCCTCACCGGGATGCCAGCCCCAGAGCACGAGCGGCGTCGACATGTGTTCCACGATCTGTTGAATGGTGCGATGACCGTTCTGGGCGGGATCTTTGAAGAGTTCGCAGAGTTGCCGATCGGTCAGACCTTCCCAAATCATCGGCATTTCCGGCGACGGCAGATGCCATTCGGGAGCCCCAGGCGGCGTGTGCAGCCCGACCGTGTTCTCCGTCTGATGACAGGCGCTGCACTTCACGACATTTAGGCCTTTTCCATCGGGTCCGCGGCGCACCTGCATCGTGTGCGGATGGCTGTCGTCGCCTTGCCGGGGATAATTTCCAGTGGAGTGACAATTCATGCAGCGCGGGTGGCGCAAGACGGGAACGATGGCTTCGAATGCGGCCGCTCCGCTGGCGTCGCGGGTGCTTTGCGAAGGCGCGAATGGCGCGGCTGCGCAAGTTAAGAACGCTAGGATAGCGAGACGCGTCATTGCCGGCTTCCGCTCGGAAAAAATGGGCTCAGCGCGACTTTGACACGGGCGGGGGTGAAAGGCGCGTCGCGCAGGCGGACGCCAGTGGCGTCGAAGATGGCGTTCCCGACTGCGGCAGGCACAAGCGTGATCGCAGTTTCGCCTGCGCCCGTGGCCGGCACGTCGGGCGGAGTGACGAACACGACTTCAATCGGCGGCGGTTCAAAATCGAGATGGAGGCTGTTGTAGGTCTCCCAATCGACAGAGGTGATGGACTTGGCATCCCAGACGACCTCCTCTAGAAGAGTGCGGCTAAGCCCTTGCAGAATGCCGCCCTCGGTTTGATTGCGGAGGCCGTCGGGATTGGAAATGGGTCCGCAATCGATAGCGCATACGAAGCGTGTGATGCGCACGGCGCCAGTGGGAATATCTACCGCGACCTCCGCCACCAGGGCCGCATATCCGTTGCCGCCTTCGTAATTGACGCAGGCGATGCCCCGGCCGCGCAGTTCGTTCGAATGTGAGGAGACGTTCAAGGGCGATGGCCGCGCGTCCCACTTGGCCGCTTTCGCGGCAGCCTGAACTACGCCGATCACGCGGGAGTCTTCGAGGTGGGCCAGACGAAACGCAACCGGGTCGGCCTTCGCGGACGCGCACAACTCGTCCATAAAACACTCGTTGGCAAACGTGTTTTGGATGCGCAAAGGGGAGCGAAGGGGTCCGGTGAAGAACAGAGAGCGTATGGTGTGGGTACGTGAGCGCTCACTGCGGATCACGCCGCCACCATCGCATTGGCCGCCTACGCATCCGGCAAAGTATGCCGGAACGGTGTTGCTTTGGTTTCGCAATCGCCCCTGAGGCGGCCTGGCCGGTCCGGGTTTGGGAGCGTCCGGTTCATACCCGGCCAGCAATCCGCTGATCACGTTTCCGGGTTTATCGTAGCCGGGACGATTGCCAAGCGACGTAACCCAGTCTTCCCGATCCCAAGCTACGATTTTTCCGTCGCTAGAAATGGCAGCTCTGTGTTCGATGACGCAGGCTGCGCCGAGGTTTTCCCACATCATCTCGTCGCGCCGGGTGTATTGTAAGCGCACCGGCTTCTGTACGGCCGCGGAGAGCATAGCCGCGTCGAAGCTGACAGCGTCCGCGCCGTTTAGCCCGTAACAGCCGGAGCCCCGCGTGTAAATGACACGCACATTGTCGGGCTGCAAATTCAGCAGCGTGGCAATGATGGAACGCGTCGGGTACGCAGACTGCGTCGACGACCAAACGGTGGCCTTGTCGCCCTTTACGTCTGCGACGGCGCAGGAGGCGCCCACCGAGCCGTGCATCTGATGCGGATAGGTGTAACGTGCGCGAATTAATTGGCCAGCGGCGAGCGTCTGCTGCACGTCGCCCGAATCGACGCTGAGCGAATCCTGCGAAGGCTGCTTCTGCATGTAATCGAAGAAGCCGTTGTGGGCGGGCAGATCGGGGCC
>DATAUH010000115.1:0-3114 GCA_036268375.1 Bryobacteraceae bacterium
ACGGGCATCAAATCGATTGCGTGTTGCGCCTCACTCATGGCCAGCTCTTTTTGTCCGAGATTGGCATCCACCTGCGCCAGGACTGCAATCGTGCGCGCGTGTTCCGGTTTCACTTCCAACCGCTTCGCCAGAATCGCACGCGCTTTCTGGTAGGCCGCGCGCGCAGCGTCCTGGTCGCCCTTGGTGCGGCCGATGATGGCCTCGTACCACGCTTTCGGGTAGTAGAACGTGAAGTCCACGTCCTGGAAGTCATCCCGCGGGGAAATAGCCAGCAGCCGTTGTGCTTCAGCGTAGTCACGCTTGATCAAAGCCTGCCAAACACGCAACGGCGTCGTGCCTCCGCCGATATCCAATCCGGCCGGTGCCTTTGCCAGCGCTGCTTGCAGTGACTTATCATCGCCCGTCGCCGCAAACTCGATTTGCGCTCCGCGAATGAGCAGCACGGGCGTCGCCGGACCGGCCGCGAGAACGCGAAGATACGACGCCTTGGCCTCCGGGAATTTGCGCTCCAGGATATAAGTATCGGAAAGAAGATTATAGGCGTTCGGATTGCGCGGATCGAGTTGGACAGCCGTCTTGAAATCGCGTTCTCCTTCGGCCCAGCGATTTTGCCGCCGGCTCATGTAGCCCGCCAAAATAAAGAACGGCGTGCTATTCGGGAGACCGGGCCGCGCGATCTCGAGCTCTCGGCGCGCGCGATCGTAATCGCGATGGCAACGAAAGTAGTAATCAGCCGCGGCGAGATGCGCTTCCGCCGAATCCGGCCGCAACCGCAGTGCGGCCTGTACGGCCGCTTCGGCCAGGCGCACCTGCACCGGCGCGGAATCGAGATCGTAGAAATAGAGAAGATCGTGCGCACGCGCCGAGTAACAATAGGCGAGCACAAACGTAGGATCGCGCTGGGTGGCTTCATCGAGCCATTGCACCGCCTGCACCACGGAGGCGCGCACATCCTGGAGGTCGAGATATCTTTCGATGATCTCTTTGGCCCGCAGGTAAAGCTCGAACGCCACAAGATCGCTCGTCGGGCGCTCTTCGATCTGCGCCTTTTGCTCCGGGGAGATTTTCGCCTGCAACTGACCTACAATCGCCTGCGCAATTTCACTCTGGATGGCAAAAAGATCCGCGGCATCACGATCGTAAGTCTCGGCCCAGACTTGGGAATCGGTGCGCGCATCGATTAGCCGAGTCGTCACACGCAGGCGGTGTGGCTCTCGCTGGACCGACCCTTCCAGGACATACGCCACGCCTAGTTGCCGGCCTATCTCGCGCAGGTTTCGCGGCGCTCCACTCCCCGCCTTGTATTGCCGCACGCTGGTGTTACTGATCACTTTCAGCTCCGCCACCTTGGCGAGATTGGTCAGGATTTGATCCTGCACGCCGTCGGCAAAAAAGGCATTGGAACGCTCCGCACTCTGATTCTCGAACGGAAGGACCGCGATGCTCTTCTGCGGGATGGCGTCAGCCGCGATTTCACTTTGCGGAGTGGTCGCCAGGCGCCAGGGATGCCAGAAGTAACCGGCCACCGCGCAACCGGCCAAAAGGCTGCCCGCCAGCGCCACGCCCACCAAGTAGCGGACACCATACCGATGCGAGCCGTGGGTGTCGGGCGTCCGCTGAATTCCTTCCGGGGTGAAATCGAAAACCCAGGCCAGCGCGAGAGCGAGCGGAAATCCGACGGCGATCAGGACCACGAACACCTGTTGCGCCCAATCCGGCGCGTGAAAGATCGGCAGAATGGTTCCGCCGACCTGAATGAGTCCCGAAGCGATAACCCCGTAGGCCAGGGCGACGCGATAAACGCGGCGTCGCTTCAGCTCGGCGAAAATGGAACTCATCCTGCCCACACTCTAGCAAGTCCCGGCCATTAGCGAGCGCATGAATTTTGCGCAAAACCAGCGCGATTCGGCGGCGCCTCATCGCGCAATTTTCTACTTTAGCCTTTCAAGCTTCTACTTTCGGACAAGTGAGCTTCCATGGCATCTGGCCGCATCCAGATATAGCTTGTCGCATGTCTGTCCTCATTTCCGGGATCGGAATTGCCGGACCGACACTGGCGTATTGGCTTTCTGTTTACGGGGTAGAGTCAACCCTGGTGGAGCGGGCGCCACACCTGCGCTTCGGCGGTTACGCGATTGATTTCTGGGGCGTAGGTTTCGACATCGCGGAGCGAATGGGGATCCTGCCCGAGGTCCGGCGCGACAGTTACAACATCAAGGAACTGCGAATCGTCAACGCGCAGGGACGGCGCATCGGAGGATTCGATGTGGACATCTTCCGGGAAGCCGCCCGCGGACGATATGTGACGATCGCGCGCAGCGATCTCGCCCGGATTATCTACCGCAAGATCGAAGGAGATTGCGAAACGATTTTTGGCGATTGCATCACGGAGATTAAGCGGGGCGGCAACGGCGTGGAGGTCTCTTTCGAACGGGCGCAAGCACGGCACTTTGACGTCGTGATCGGAGCCGACGGTCTTCACTCCGTAGTGAGGAAACTGACGTTCGGAGACGGGGATCAGTTTGAGGAATTCCTTGGCTACTCCGTCGCTGCCTTCGAGGTCGCCGGTTATCCGCACAGAGACGAGGACATCTACATCAATTACAGCGTGCCGGGGAAACAAGTGGGTCGGCTTTCGCTGCGCAACGATCGGACGTTGTTCCTTTTTGTTTTCGCGGACGAAGGCGGACGGCTGACTGACCTCGCTGACACCGGCGCGCAGAAAGCCGCGCTCCGCTCAGAGTTTGGCGGTCTCGGCTGGGAGTGTCCGGATATTCTCGCCGCGCTGGATTCCTGCCCGGAATTGTATTTCGACCGGGTAAGTCAGATACGGATGGAAACGTGGTCGAAAGGGCGCGTCGGGCTGGTCGGCGACGCCGCCTTCTGCCCGTCGCTCCTTGCCGGTCAAGGATCGGCGCTCGCCATGGCCGCGGCATATGTGCTCGCGGGCGAACTCGGCACAAGCAGCAGCTCACCCGAAGAACCGCTCCGGCGCTATGAAAAGCGATTGCATCCATTCATGCTCGGCAAACAGGAGGCCGCGAAGAAATTTGCCGGCTCATTCACGCCTCGAACCCGGTGGGGACTTTTTCTGCGCAACCAGGTGACCAAGGC
>DATAUH010000116.1:0-16470 GCA_036268375.1 Bryobacteraceae bacterium
GTGGCAGAGCCGACGGAACCTGTGCTCCAGTTCTTTGGGTCGTCGTTGATGGTGTTGCTAAATGGCGCGCCGGTGACGGGCGCGGTGGTTGCGGCGGCGTCGGCGGCCTCGGGCACAGCCATGAGGTGCGCGTCGTCGGAGGAATTTGAATCCAGATCTACGGTCCAAGCGCGCTGCCGCAAGCAGCAAAACGCCTTTGTCTTAACGTTGAAGATCACTGCCCAGGTAATCCACTTTTCTTTGTGAAAGACCTGCTGAAAGGGGTAAGACGCGGTACCCACTGTTTTGCCGGCGCCATTTATGACGGGCGCCGTTTCCAGTTTAAGGCCGAAGTCGTCTGTGACTGGCTCGCTTAACGGTGCATGGCCGCTGCCATCGGTGACACGCACCTTGATGGATCCGTGCAGCGGCGTCCCCGGATCGTCCTGCGATTCTGTGCTCCCTCCGCTCTTGCATCCTACGGGTGGACTGGCTTCGGACGGTTTGGTGGAGCCATGCGCTTTGGGCAGGCCATAAAAAGGCGCCGAGTCGGCTGTGGAGTCGTTCGAGACTGCATCGCTGGTCATGGTGCGGCGCCACTGCTGTGGCAGTTTCACCCGGATGTTCGCGGGGGCATTGAGGTCCCAATCCATCGTTGGCGGCCCGTAGAGGACATTGCGGATTCGGGATTTGCTGCCATCAGGCGGCATGCTGTTCTGTATGATTCCTACGCGCAAATCCTTAATCTGAGGATCGCTGCAGTCGACTCCGGCCGGGCGAAGGCGAGCTGTGGCCTTGAGCTTCACCGCTGGTGCGCCTATCACTTTGAACGTCGCGTCGCCAAAGTTCGAGTACTTTCCGCCGGCGGTCACGTCAATGTGCGCGTTGTCGAACCAGAAGACGGTCACCGGTTTGGTGAGCAGCAGGGCTCCGGCAGCGGTTCCGCAGTGGACTTCGATGACGGCGTCTTTCAGTTTCTGGCTGCCATCGGCCCCGGAGAGCTCGAAGTTCGCCCAGCTTCCGTCGGTAGGGAGGTCGATGGTACGCGTGGTGTCGGAGTCCTCGGGAAACCGCAGCCGGTGGTCGGGATTTGTCAACACCACTGTGTTTGTCGGAGCGGAGCCCTTGGCGCGGATGCGGCACGGTATTTTGGTCGCGCCGGCGGGCGTCAGGCATTTGATCGGAATCAGATCGTGAGAGGGGGTCTGGGCCGGGTTGATCTGGATCTCAACATCTGGGCAATGCTGTGGGCATGGGGCGGAGGTATCGTCGCAGCGGCTGCCAGCGTTTGGAGCTGCGTTCGGTGGTGGAGGCGGATCAGGCGTGGGTAGGGACATGCTCCGCTTCCAGGGTGGAGTCGAGAATCTGATCCAGATACGACTTGAACCCTGCTCTTAAGGCTATGAACCGCTCGGATGCCGGCGCCCCGTTCCAGGCGAGGGCTGTTCTGCTCCACGGCAGCAGAGGGTCCGATGCGAAGTTGTGGCCCAACGCAAACATGGCGCCGATACAGAAGCCGCGATCCGCCGGTTCGACTGCGCCATTGATTTCCGCGAAAGTCATACCCGCTTCGATCAGATTCTCCAGCGCGGTTTGGCCGACGTACTCACACTTCTCCGGATAGAGCCGGCGTATTCCTTCGAGGGCGGCAGTCTCAAAGCGGATTTCTCTTGCCGTGACGAGATCCACGCCCACACTTCGCATGCGATCCAGAGCTACCCTGGCGTGCCGGCTTGCGGCGCCGGCGGCACGTCGCAGATAGTTCATGGCGCGAGCGTGGAGGCGGTCCGCGCGCACGAATTCGCCGTCGGCCGTATTATCCAAAATCGCTCGCGCCCAGGGGTACTGGGGATCGGTATCGAACCCGGCTCCGAGGATGCACATCAACTCGATATAGAACTGGACGGGGCCTCGCATCCAAAACCCGTGGCGCGCGGCCCTTTCGCGCCCACAGCGCACAGCGTCATTCAGATAGGCGCCGGCGCGGCTGTTTTTGTGCCATGGCGCGAAGGATTTCACATGCGTAACCATCTCTTCATCGAACGAGCGGAGCGTGGAATGCTTCAACGACGCGAACTGCGCGTGACGAATTGTCAGCACTCAGGCCCCTCTTGAGTGCCGCCCGAGCAGATTGAATTTCGGTTCGGGCGTGCGGATGCGGTCATTCAATGCCAGAAATCAACGCGGCCGTCCGAAATGACAGCCTCAATCAGATAAGAGTAAATGCGGCGAAGGATTTCATATGGGTATTCAGCTCTTCGCCGGACGCGCGCTGCGCCGATGCCTGAACCAGGTTAATTTACATCCCGGTGGCGCGGACGATCAGCGCGGCAATGGCGGCGCCGACCAGGGGGCCGATGATAGGGATGGCGGCGTAGGACCAATCGGAACCGCCTTTGCCTGCGATGGGCAGGAGGGTGTGGGCAAGGCGCGGGCCGAAGTCGCGTGCAGGGTTGATGGCGTAGCCGGTGGTACCGCCGAGGCTGAGGCCGATGCCCCAGACCAGACAGCCGATGAGGTAGGGCGTGAGGCCGGGAGCTGGGCCGGCGGGCGCGCCGGCTTTGGAGCCGATGGCGCTGGCGACGAGGATGAGCACAAAGGTCCCGATGATTTCGCTGATGAGGTTCGAAGGGATATTGCGAATTGCCGGGCTGGTGCAGAAGCACCCGCGTTTGAGTTCGGCATCAGGTGTTTCGCGCCAGTGGGGGCCGTAGAAGATCCAGACGAGCGCGGCGCCGAGAATGGCGCCGAGGAGTTGGGCGGTCCAGAAAGGCGCGACGTTGTCGAAGTTTCCGCTGGTGATGGCGGTGGCGAGGGTAACGGCGGGATTGAGATGGCCGGGCGCGCCGCAGGCGACCGCGGTGAATACCCCCGACATGACGGCGAAGGCCCATCCGGCGGTGATGACGATCCAACCGGCGCCTTCGGCTTTGGATTTGCGCAGGAGAACGTTGGCGACGACGCCGTTGCCGAGCAGGATCAGGATGGTGGTACCAAGAAATTCGCCGAGGAAGGGCTTGAAGATCGGGTATTGGTCAGTGAATGGCATCGTTATTCCTCTACGCGTTTATTCGTCCAACCAATCGAAAGAGCGGGTGACGGCTTTTTTCCAGAACTGATACATCTTGGCGCGGCGCGAGGCGTCCATGGACGGCTTCCAAGAGCGATCGACGGACCATTGGGCGCGCAGATCCTCGATCGAAGTAAAGAAGCCGGTGGCGAGGCCGGCGGCGTAGGCGGCCCCAAGTGCGGTGGTTTCTTTGACGGCGGGGCGGACTACTTCGCGATCGAGAATGTCGGCTTGAAATTGCATGAGAAGTTCATTTTCGACCATACCGCCATCGGTGCGGAGGACGCTGACGGGGATGCCGGAATCGCTCTCCATGGCTTCGACGACTTCGCGGGTTTGGAAGGCAGTCGCTTCGAGGACGGCGCGCGCGAGATGGCCTTTGTTGGTGTAGCGGGTGAGTCCGGCGATGACGCCGCGGGCGTTGTGTTTCCAGTAGGGCGCGTAGAGACCGGAGAAGGCGGGGACGAAGTAGACGCCGCCGTTGTCATCGACCGTGCGCGCGAGGGATTCGATTTCGGGGCTGGCGGAGATGAGGCCGAAGTTGTCGCGGATCCACTGGACGAGGGCGCCGGTGATGGCGACGCTGCCTTCGAGGGCGTAGTTGGCGTGTTCGCCTTTGCGCTGAAACGCGGCGGTGGTGAGGAGGCCGTGGTTGGAGTGGACGATTTCGTCGCCGGTGTTCATGAGAAGGAAACAGCCGGTTCCGTAGGTGTTTTTGGCTTCGCCGGGGCGGAAACAGGTTTGACCGGCGAGGGCGGCCTGTTGATCGCCGAGGATGCCGGCGACGGGGACGCCTTGGATGGGCGCGAGCGTGGCTTCGCCGTAGACTTCGCTGCTGGAGCGAATGGCGGGGAGCATGGCGCGCGGGATGTCGAAGGCGCGAAGGAGTTCGTCGTCCCAATCGAGGGTTTCGAGGTTCATCAATTGGGTGCGGCTGGCGTTGGTGCAATCGGTGACGTGAAGTCCGCCGGTGAGATGCCAGAGGATGAAGGAGTCGATGGTGCCGAAGAGGAGGTCGCCCGATTCGGCGCGGGAGCGCGCGTTGGGGACGTGATCGAGGAGCCAGCGGATTTTGAGGCTGCTGAAGTAGGTGGAGAGCGGGAGGCCGGTGAGGCGGCGGAAGCGGCTGGGGCCGCCGTTGCGGGAGAACTCGTTAACAAGATCGGATGTGCGCATGTCCTGCCAGACGATGGCGTTGTGCGCGGGCTTACCGGTGCGGCGATCCCAGAGAACGGTGGTTTCACGCTGATTGGTGATGCCGATGGCGGAGAGATCGCGCGCTTGGAGACCGGCGCGCTGGATGGCGAGAGCGATGACCTCTTCGGTGCGAGCGCGAATTTCATCGGGCGAATGTTCGACCCAGCCGGGCTGCGGATAGATCTGCTCATGCTCTTTCTGGGCGGAGGCGGCGATGCGGCCAGAGCGATCGAAGATGATGAAGCGCGTACTAGTGGTGCCTTGATCGAGTGCGGCGATGAAATCCGGCATGGATTACTTAGGATATAGGGAAATGACCCGCGCGTGTTTTACTTGCCTCGCCGCGCGCAAGCATCGTACATTTTGATTTCTGGGCAGTAGGCGGCCCGGAAACAAATGGGCGCGACCACCAAGGTAGAGGCAGCGAACGCGTCGCTACGCGCGGGGCTGGCGCAGCCGCATATGCCGATCCTGGACGGCGTACGCGCGATCGCTGTTTTTCTCGTAATCTTCTATCACGCTATATTCAAATGGGTTCCGGGCGGGTTGGGCGTGCTGATGTTTTTCGTGATCAGCGGATTCTTGATCACGTGGCTTTTGTTAAAAGAACACCGGCGGTCGGGCGACATACGGCTGGGCCGGTTTTATGCGCGGCGGTCGCTGCGCATCTTCCCGGCATTTTACGCGTACTCGGCGCTGGTGTTGGCGCTGCTACTGTCTTTTCACAAACACATTGAATGGCCGCAGACAATTGCGGCGTTACTTTATGTGAACAATTATTACCAAGCTATTCACGGAGACCCGGGGACGGGATTCAGCCACACGTGGTCGCTCGGAATCGAAGAGCAGTTCTACTTACTGTGGCCGGGGCTAGTGGTGTTACTGGGCGCGAAGAAGCGTCCGCTAATGATTACGGCGACGTGCATCATTGTGGCGGTGTGGGTGCATCGAGCGATTCTGCAGATCGTGTTCCACGTTCATCAGGGATATTTCTACGAAGCGTTGGATACGCGGCTGGACCACTTGATGATCGGGTGCCTGTTGGCGGTTGCGCTGTTTACGGCGGTGGAGCATCCGCTGTGGAGCGTCTTGTGCGACGGCATGTGGAAGGTTGGCGTGACGGTGGCGCTGCTGGTGCTTTCGTCGGTGCTGGAGTATCAATACAGCGCGCCGTATCGGGATTCGGCAGGGTTCATTGTGAACCCGCTGTTAACGGCGGTCTTGATTCCGCAGTTGATTGCGAACCGCGGCCAATTGCTGACGGGGTGGCTGGATTGGAAGCCGGTGCGGTATCTGGGGAGGATTTCGTACTCGTTGTATTTGTATCAGCAACTGGTGCTGGATCCGATTGAGCGCGCGTTGCAGCATTATCCGCAGGTTGTGCAAGCGGGAGTTTCGCTCACGGTGTTGCTCGCGATGGCGAGCGGGTCGTATTACCTGATCGAGAAGCCGTTCTTGAAGATTAAGGATCGGCAGTTTGCCAGCGTGCCAAAGCCCGCCGAGGATGTGGGGCGGTGAGATGCGCTCTGGCACACGTTTGAATTAGCGTACCAAAAAAGATACGCTAGTTATGTCAGTTTCTAAGCGTCTACCTGCGCGCCTCCGGCGCTCTGACAACGGAAAAGAGCCCGTGCGGGAATGGCTGAAGAATTTGACTACGGCAGACCGAAAAATTCTGGGAGAAGACATCAAAGATGTGGAGCTTTAGTGGCCGATCGGCATGCCACTAGTTCGCTCGCTTGGAGGCGGTCTTTGGGAAGTGCGAAGCAACTTGGAACAGGGCCGAATTGCGCGTGTGCTTTTCGGTGTTGCTCATGGCTACATGGTATTGCTGCATGGATTTATAAAGAAGACTCAGAAGACGCCCAAAGCTGCGATTGATCTGGCGCGGAGACGGATGGGAGGGGAGCAGCAATGAAGAAGAAAAATTTCGGATCGACATTCGATTCGTGGCTGCGCGCAGAGGGCATATACGAAGAGGCTTCTGCGGGCGCCATCAAGCGCGTGCTGGCGCGGCAGATCGCGGCGGCTATGGAAGAGAAAAATGTTACGAAGGCGGAGATGGCGAAGCGGATGCACACGAGCCGCGCGTCACTTGATCGATTGCTCGATCCGGAGAATGGCGCGGTGACGCTTACCACTTTGCAAAAGGCTGCGTCGGCGGTGGGGCGCGAGATCAGGCTGGAGTTGATTTAGGGCGCGCGGCGCGTGCGGTGCTAGGCTGTGGTGGATTCGGCCTTGGCTCCGCCGGAATAGTCCTGGAAATCTTCGAGTACGGCTTTTTCCATGCGGCGGGCGGCTTTATAAAGCCAGCCGCGGGGACGTGACTTCAGGTCTTTGGCGATGGCGCGTGCTTTGGCGTTGCCGAGGTGCACGTTGGCGGTCTCGTAACCCATCGCGTACAGGAGGCGGCGCTCATCGCGTTCTTTGGGGAGAGCGGCAAGTTCAATGCGTGAGCAATCGGGCGCGAGGCGGCGGACGATCCAGCGCTTGTCGAAGCGGACGAAGGGGTCTTTGGCGCGAATCGCGCTGTCGAGAATCTTCTGATAGAGAATAGCCGCTGAGCCTTGGCCGCGCTCTGCCCACAGGCAGGCAGAGGGCGCGAGGGCTTTGGCTTCGCGCGCAATGGAACCGCCGTTCCATTCTGCGACGGCGACGTAACGTTCGCGGCCGAGGCTGCCGAGTCCGGCGATGCGATGGGCGACGTGCCAGTGGAGGCCGCTGGCGGGCATGAGGCGCGCGATGGCTTTGAGCGCGCCCGCGGGCGGCTCATCGGCGACTTCGGGAAGCGCGTGCAGTTTTTCCCAATAGTGCTCGGGTTGATGGAGGCGGTGGGTGGCGATCTCGCGCAGGACGGGGTGATGTTCGGCAAGCGCGAAGGGGCGACCGCCTTCTTCCAGACCGGCGATGTAACCGTTTAGGATTTCATCCGCGCCTGCGCGCGCGTCGCAGACGATTTCGGCAAACAGGAGGCTGGTGGTGAGACGGATGAGGTCGTTGGTGTAAGGAAGGGGCCAGGCTTCGTCGAAATCGTTGATGCCCCAGATGAGGCGGCCTTCGACGTCGCGCCAGGTGCCGAAGTTTTCGAGGTGGAGATCGCCGACGGCGAGCGTTTTGGGGGCGCGGGCTTCTTCGGGGCAATGCTCGGGCCAGATTTGCGCCCAGCGGTAGAAGGTGGCGCGCAGGAAGGGGAAGACCACTGAGCGCATGGCTTCGTGCTTGTGCGCGAGGTCGTCTTCGAGGATGCGGATGTGACGCGAAATCCAGGCTTCGTAGCGTTCGGTGGCTTTGGCGATCCTCATTCTTCGGACTCGATTTCTTCCTCGATGATTTCTGCCTCGATCACAGTTTCGTCTTCCACCATGGCGGCGGCCTCGGCTTGGGCGGCGAGTTCCTCTTCACTCATTTCGGCTTCGAGGACGGTTACGGCTTCGTCGGCGAACTCGGAGGGAACGTAGAGCTTGACGGCGGTGGTGGTGTTGAACATGTTGCCGACGAGCGGGAGATCGGTGCTGAGAGCGCAGGGGATTTCGGCGATGCGGAGCAGGGAGCGGGCGACGGTGGCCTCGGAGGGCTCATCGAAGACGGCAATTTCGACGAGGTCTTCGGGGTTAAAGGCGGGGGCGGTGGTCTCTTCGACTTCGACGACCTCTTCGACATCGATACCACGGGAAGCGATCTCTTCATCGAGGCACTGCTGGGCGATGGGAATGAGGTCGTCGCGATTGATGGCCAGGAGCGCGTCGTCATTGAGACTGGCGTACAGGCGGCGGAAATCTTCAGCGTCGGTTTTCATGGATCCTCGGCGACATTTTACGCCAGGGAGGCGGTGAGCATCCACTTTAAGACGCAGCGCGGGGCGGGGCCGGTGGAGGCGCATTCGACGCGTGCGATCGCGCCCTTCTTGAAATCGGTTTGGAGACTGGGAGAGTTAAGCAGGTGGGCGAGGAGAGAGCTCATGAGGGGTTCGTGGCTGGCGAGGACGATGGAGTCTTCGCCGGCGTGGGAGCGGATTTCGTCCCAGGCTACAGAGGGCGAGGCATTGGGGATCAGCGCGGGGGTGCGCGCGATCTCACCAGAGTATTCGAGGATTTCGGCTGCAATTTCGGCGGTTTCGATGGCGCGGCGGAGGGGGCTGGAGAGGATGAGCGTGGGAGCGACGCCGGCTTCGCGGGCGCGCTTGAGAATGCGGCGGAGCTTTTCTTTGCCTTCTTTGGTGAGGGCGCGTTCGGGGTCGGAGAGATTGGGCCGCGGCTCTTCGGCGATGCCGTGACGGAGGAGATAGAGATCCATGGGGGTTCGCGGACATTGTAGCAGCCGCCTGTTTACAGACATTTACGAAGGGCCGTCCGCAACTTGGAGGGGCGCGCGGGTTTAATAGTAACTAGAGGTCAATATGTGTAGTAGAGCGCTTCTGGCGCTGGCGTGCGGCGCGGGCGTGGCGGCGTTGCCGGTGGTGATGGCGGCGGCGAAACAGAAAGAGCCCAAACCGGGCCCCGAACCGCGGCAATTTCAGCAGGAGATTTCGAAAGACCAGCGGATCGAGCAGGCGTTGAACCGGCTGACGTTTGGACCGCGACCGGGCGATGCGGCGGAAGTGCGGCGCGTGGGCCTGAAGGCCTGGATCGATCGGCAACTTCATCCGGAGCGGATTGCAGAGAATCCGGATTTGACCGAGAAGCTGAAGACGTTCGACACGTTGGCGATGCCATCGGAGAAGATGGTGCGCGAATACCCGACGCCGCAGATTTTGAAGCAGATGGCTTCAGGGCAGATGCCGCTGCCGACGGATCCGGATAAGCGGCTGCTGATACAGAAGCGGCTGGCGAAGCTCGAAAGCAAAGACGGTTTTGACGACAGCGGCGCGAATGCAAAGCCGGATGCGCAGACGTTGCGCTCGATACTGACGGAGGACGAGTTTCGTTCACTGCGGCAAGGAACGCCGCAGCAGCGACTGGCGGCGTTTCAGGCGCTGCCGGTGGATAAGCAGGATGCAGTGATCGAAGCGATACCGGCCGTGAGACAGGTGGTGGCGAATTCGGGTCCGGCGGAGTTGCGCAGGCGCGTGGAGTTGATGGCCGGGCCGGCGCAAGTGGTGTATCGCGATCTGGCAGAGGCGAAGGTGTTGCGCGCGGTGTACGGCAACCGGCAGTTGGAAGAGGAACTGGACGACTTCTGGTACAACCACTTCAACGTATTTGCGGATAAGGGCGCGGACCGCTATCTGGTGACGGAGTATGAACACGACGCGATTCATCCGCATGTGCTGGGGAAGTTTCGCGATCTGTTGGAAGCGACGGCGAAGAGTCCTGCGATGCTGTTCTATTTGGACAACTGGCAATCGGTGGGTCCGAATGCGCCGCAGGCGCGGGCGGGCGGGAACAAGGAGCGCCGCGGGTTGAACGAAAACTACGGGCGCGAATTGATGGAGCTGCACACGCTGGGCGTGGACGGCGGCTATACGCAGAAAGATGTAACGGAAGTGGCGCGGTGCTTCACGGGTTGGACGATCAACCAGCCGCAACGCGGAGGCAAGTTCGTTTTCAATAAGCGCCTGCACGATGACGGCGAGAAGACGGTGCTGGGCGTGACGATTCCGGCGGGTGGCGGCGAGAGCGACGGCGAGAAGGTGCTGGATATTCTGGCGCATCAGCCTGCGACCGCGCATTTCATTTCGAAGAAGCTGGCCTTGCGGTTTGTAGCGGACGATCCGCCGGAAGCGCTGGTACAGCGAATGGCGCAAACGTTTCAGAAGACGGACGGCGACATACGGCAGGTGATGCTGACGATGATCAACTCCAAAGAGTTTTGGTCGGTGGGTGCGTACCGGAGCAAGGTGAAATCGCCGCTCGAGATGGTGGCGAGCGCGGTGCGGGCGGTGAATGGCGATGTGAACGTGGCGCTGCCGCTGGTGAATCAACTGGCGCAATTGGGCGAGCCGCTTTACCGGAAGCTGGAGCCGACGGGGTATCCGAATACGAGCGCGCAGTGGGCGAACTCGGCGGGGCTGATGGCGCGCATGAATTTCGCACTGAATCTGGCGGACAACAAGGTGCCGGGCGTGAAGGTGGAGACGGCGGCGAAGGTAGATGATGCGATTCCGGGAGTAAAGCTGGGGTCGCCGGAGTTTCAGAAGCGGTAAAAGAGCGTAAAAAGGGATGTCTGGCCGCAGATCAACGCAGATTGACGCCGATAAGAGGTTTGATCTCAAACGGCATTTATTTGCGTTCATCAGCTGCCAGCGATTTGAAACTTTTTCCGCAGCTTGGCAGGTTTAGAAGTGGGAGTGAGTAATTGAGGTAAGCAAGTATGACGAATCGGCGTGTATTTCTTCGGAACTCGGCGTTGGCGATGGTGGGAGTGGGAACGGCGCCGCTGTGGTTGAAGCGAGCGTTGTATGCGGCGGATGCGCCGTCGCCGCGGAAGAAGATTTTGGTGGCGATTTTTCAGCGCGGAGCGGCGGACGGTTTGAACGTAGTTGTGCCGCACGGGGACGCGGCGTATTACCAATTGCGGCCGACGATCGCGATCCCGCGGCCGAATGGTACAAGGGACGCAGCGATTGATTTGGACGGACATTTCGGACTGCACCCGTCGCTGGCGCCGTTGAAGCCGATGTTCGATGCGCAGCATTTGGCTATTGTGGACGCGGTGGGGTCGCCCGATCCGACGCGCTCGCACTTCGATGCGCAGGATTACATGGAGTCGGGCACGCCGGGGCGGAAGGCGACGGACAGCGGGTGGATGAACCGCGCGTTGCCGAAGGCGCAGGGTAAGGAATCGCCGGTGCGGGCGTTGGCGCTGGGGCCGACGCTGCCGCGGGCGATGCGAGGGGCGCAACCGGCGCTGGCGCTGCAGAGTATCGCGGGATTTCAGGTGAAGAACGAGCAGGCGGCGAAGGAGTTCATGGACATGTACGAATCGTCCAAGGATCCATTGCTGCAGGCCGCGGGGCGCGAGACGTTTGAGGCGGCGGCGCTGCTGCAATCGGTGCAGAAAAATCCGTACACGCCGGCGAACGGAGCGAACTACGTGGGCGCGTTCGGAAACAGCCTGAAGCAGGTGGCGCAGTTGATCAAAGCGGACGTGGGCGTGGAGATGGCGTTCGCGGATATCGGGAATTGGGACCACCATGTGAACGAAGTCGCGCAGAAATCGACGGAAGGGCAGCTTGCGAACCGGCTGAATGAGTTTGGGCAATCACTGGCGGCGTTCTGGACGGATATGGGCGACCGGATGGCGGACGTCGTGGTGGTAACAATGTCGGAATTTGGCCGCACGGCGCGTGAGAATGGAAACCGTGGCACGGATCACGGACACGCGAATTGTATGTTCGTGATGGGCGGCGACGTGAAAGGCGGCCAAGTGTATGGAAAGTGGCCGGGACTGGAGCGTGAACAGCTTTACGAAGGCCGCGATCTGGCGTTGACGACCGATTTTCGTGATGTGCTGGGCGAACTGGTGTCGCGGCACATGGGCAACCCGAACCTGAACGGCGTGTTTCCGGGGTACGACGCGAAATTCCTGGGACTGACGAACGCGTCAATATAAAACGAAATTGGAGACAAAAAACGGCGGCTACTCGGAGGAAAGTAGCCGCCGCTTTTTATCTGTCCGCGGAAAAAATACGGAGTCCACCGCGGGCTATTGATAGAGACGCGCGCGGCGGCGGCCGGGTTTCGGAGCGCTATGTGTCGAGAAACGGATTGGTGCGCTTTTCGCGGCCGATGGTGGTATTCGCACCGTGTCCCGGGATCACGACGGTGTCTTCTGGAAGTGGCAGGAGCTTTTCGTGGATGGAGCGGAGGATTTGGCGGCCGTCTCCGCCGGGAAGGTCGGTGCGTCCAATGCTGCCGCGGAAGAGGGTGTCGCCGGCGACGAGCGTGTTGAGGGCCGGCGCGTAGAGGCTGATGCTGCCCTGGGTGTGGCCGGGAGTGTGGAGGACGTGAAATTCGGTGGCGCCGACGAGGAGCGAATCGCCGTCTTTGGCAGGAGCGTCGATTGCGACGGCTTCGGGTTCTGCCATGCCGAGCCACGCGGCTTGAACGGGGAGCATGGCTTGAAGTTCGACATCGCTGAGGTTCATGTAGACGGGGGCGCCGGTCGCAGCTTTGAGTTTTTGGGCGCCGCCGATGTGATCGATGTGGGCGTGGGTGATGACGATGGCTTTGACTGTCAGCGAGTGCTGACGGAGGATGTCGAGGATCCTGGAGATGTTGTCGCCGGGGTCGATGACCATGGCTTCGCGCGACTGCTCATCGCCGAAGATGGAGCAATTGCACTCGAGCGCGCCCACCGGCAGGATCTCGTGGATCATAGTTATACTCTACTGTGATGACGGATGCGATCGCGATTCCACTTCGATGGTTGCACATTGCTTCGATGGCGACGCTGGTTGGCGGCGTGATCTTCTGGCGCATGGTGCTGGCGCGTATCGGCGTGGACGACGCGCGTGGGGCTTTCACGGAGCGTGCGGCGGCGGCGTTTCGTCCGATGGTGTTTGCGTCGATCACGGGGCTGGTGGTTTCAGGCTTCGCGAATTATTTGGGGACGCCGGGGCACTCGAAAACCTATCACATGATGTTGGGGATTAAGCTGCTGCTGGCGCTGCACGTGTTTGCGGTGGCGATTCTGATGGTGCGGCCGAATAATCCACGGCGCACACGCATGGCTACGGGCACGATGATTTCGGCCCTGGTGATCCTGGCGATCTCAGCGTGGCTGCGGCGCAATTTCTAACGAGCCGGTAGAGTTGCCGCAGTTTGCGGGCGCGAATTTCCATTCAAGCTTGGCGCGTTGACGCCGATGAGATTCGTGAGGCAGCTATAGATGGGTTCGGTCTCGGGCGCTAGTTCGACGTTATACAGCATGATGCAGACGCTGGTGAGCGGATCGCCACAAGTGTCTTCGACGCTGTCGTCAGACAAGGTGCAGTCGGGGCTGCAGAATGCGTCGATCAGCGACAAGGTAGAGTTGAGCGCGCAGGCGTTGCAATTGCAGCAGGCGAATTTGCTATTTGGGGATTCGATGGCGTCGGCGAGTTCGATGTCGTTGGCGTTCGCGGAGATTGCATACGGGCCGGGGACGACGGCTGCGGTTGCGGGGACGACTTCGGGAACAGCGAGCAGTGCGGGTTCGAGTGCGACGGCGAGCGCGGCCGGGGAGTCGACGGCTGCGGGCAATGGCACGGCGAGCACAACTGGTACGGCGAGTGGCGCGGGAAGCAGCGGATCTAGCGGTAGCACGGCTGCGGACGACGCGGCTGCGACTTACGCTGCGAAGGCTTACGCAGCGGGCGCGACTTGAAGCGGGAGTTCCGGCGTCACGTGTTGACGCGCTGTTTGCGCAATGGAGACGTGATCCGGCCGATCCCCTAGCTCTATTTGGGCATTGATTGGCCGGGGGGGGAGCGCAGAATCCTTCCATGAACGGCATTCGGCGAAAAATTGAGGTGCTGGCGAACTGCGCAACGATTGTTCTCGCGATCATAATGTCGGTGGCACTGGTAAGGGCGTTCATTCTCCGCCCGAACGGAGTTGTGGGCGCGCCGGGGATTCCGGTAGCCAAGGTAGGGGATAGTCTCAAACGCGCGCTGCCGATCAACTATGACAAACACAAGGCTACCCTTGTGCTTGCTATTTCCACCCACTGCCACTTCTGTGCTGAGAGCGTTCCGTTTTTCCAAAAGCTACAAGAGCGCGTAGGGCAGGACATCGCGGTAGCGGTGGTGCTGCCGGAGACGGTCGCGGAGGGGCAAAAGTATCTGGCAGAGAAGGAGATCAGGGCTGGCGAGGTGCGTCAGGTCTCATTGGCCGGACTCGGTGTCGGGGGGACGCCGACAATACTGCTTGTCGACGCCAGCGGCATAGTTAGAAATATCTGGATCGGGAAGCTTGATTCAGACGGCGAGGAGAAGGTATTGACCGTTCTTGCCGGTTGGCCCAGCCGATCGAATAGCTGAACCAATCAAGAAGGAGAAGCGTGCGGAAATCTTTCAATACTTTGAACATCCGCGGGCGGACATTCAAGACGCTCTCGGCTGCGTTGCGGCTCGCCGTGCTCGGCTTGCCATTTGCGGTCCTCTCAGCGCAAACTCTCGGGCGAAGCGTAGAGGTGGAAACGGAGCATAACAGCGATGCGGTGGTGGTCACCCGGATCGCATTGGGCGAAACGATCCTACAGTGCGGAATTCCCGATAGCCCATCCTCTTCGGAACCGGTAGTTCCGGTTTCAGCCGGGCCCGATTGGTTGAGCCAGCTAACGCTATATCTGCTCAACCGCACGAACAAGACAATCGTTTACGGGCGTATCGAACTGGCGTTCCCCGAGACTGGGGACGGCAGAACTCCTCAGACGTCGATGACTATGGTCCCGCTAGACTTTGGCCTCATGCCGCCGTCCGTTGCATTTACAGGATCTGGCCAGCCGCTACGGCAGGAGAATACGTCAGCGGTAACGTTTGTCCCCGGGCAGACGATGGCTCTGCCAATCAGCGCAAAAGTTTATGCAGATATTCAACGGAATCTTGCCGGCCGTGTACCCAACCCGGCGGCGATAACCAAACTTCTCGTGCGACGAGGCCCTTTCATCTTCTCCGATAACATGAAGTGGTATCACACTTACTGGCTCCCCGACCCGGCGAACCTCGGGCACTGGGTTCCAGTCGCCGACCGGAGATACTTCCCGGGCAGAGCGGTGTGGCCACCCACCTTTCCGAACTAGATTGTCTGAGCGAGACTTCGAGGATGCATTATGAAACTACTGAGGATTTTGATTCTTAGCGCCGGCTTCCTGTTGTTGATGCAGCCATCGAACCTAAGAGGCTTTCAATACTTGGGATGCTACGCCTCGATGAACACGACACAGGAGGATGAGTGCGCGACGTGTTGTACCAGTCAGTTCACCGCGAGCGTCGCTACGGATGGGATGGGATCCGGCTCGATGGGATTTGGGTACGGTAACTACAGCTGCGGCAGTCAGATACCTGGCGCCTGCCCGCCGAATTCCAATTACTGCGGTACGGGCAGCTATGTTGCCGCGGTCGACAACCCGAGCTGCTGCAGCGGGTTCGGAGGGCCCTGCGGGTACGACGGCGACTGCTGTGGCAACCTTGTCTGCGGTTCAGGCGGAATCTGCCTAACCTGCATCGGCAACGGCGGCACATGTAGCGCCAAGAGCGACTGCTGCAGTGGGTATTGCGTCAATGGAAGCTGCGGGGATTTCCAATAGATATCGGGCGACGTGAGCATAACTAGAAATAGGCGCTCAACGCGGTTCATGTGCCGTGCAAAAGCCCTGCGCTCTCCCGTACACTTTCTAGCGATGATTCCATCGCGTGATCGGAGGCGTTCGCGGACTTACCTGTAGGCCCAGCCGAAACTCCTGGGAGACGTGGCCATGTGACGCTGTATCCTTTATTATGCCTTCCAACTGCTGGTCTGTTTCCCTGCGCGCGCATACTGTGTGCTTTGTCGCTCGGACTGATGGCAACGTGCGGTGCGCAGACGCTTCCCACGCCGGCGGAGTTCGGTAGAAATGCGAAAGGTCTATCGACTCGAAGGATCCAGCAAAGCCGAGAGAGCTTTCGCGCAATCGATAATACGCTTGCGGAGTTTGTCCGCAATAAATGGCGTGGATTATGCGGGCCACGCCGTGGTGGTGTTCGACGGCGAGTGCTCGTTTTGCAGCCGGTGGGTGAACTTTCTGCTGCGGTTTGACCGGCGCGATGTTTTCCGGTTTGCGGCGCGGCAGACGGAGAGTGGCGCATCGATCTTGCGGCGGGCGGGGTTGCCGATGGAGGGCGTGGGCTCGATCGTGTTGGCGGAGCAGGATGCGGTGCGCGTGCGGTCGGACGCGGTTCTGCGGATGCTGGCGTTGCTGGGCCTTCCGTTTTCGCTGGCGGGCGTGTTTCGCGTGATACCGGCGGCAATTCGAGATTTCTTCTACGATACATTTGCGCGCAACCGCATCAAGTGGTTTGGGAGGATGCAGGCGTGCCGGCTGCCTTCACCGGCGGAACGGCATCGGTTTTTGTAGGCGCATCGCGGCGCGAGCAGGAGGTTTGCGGTGGCCGAGGATGGCAGCCACCGCGTGAGGAGCTACCAGGCGAGGCCGGAAGCGGTGGTGCGTGGGTCGGCGGCGGCGCTGACGGCGCCGTTTTTCCAATCGATGACGATGCCGGCGCTATCGTTCATCGACCACGGGCCGCGCATGGTGACTTTGTG
>DATAUH010000117.1:0-20992 GCA_036268375.1 Bryobacteraceae bacterium
AGGAGGCAGATTTCATCATCGGGCCGATCGCTCTGGTGGATGCGGACTTCCTGGCCCTTGCGGCGCGAAAGATACACGAGCTCGCTGGGAACGGCCAAGCCGGAGGTCTGCTCCAGAAGGGAACGGATTTTCCCACGGAGGGAACTGCCGGGGATGTAGGGACGGCCGAAAGCGTCCTTCGCGACGGGGTTATCGGAGCCGCCGATTTCGAGCGAACCTTTGCCCGCGCCCACATGCAGACCCGTTTCGCAACGCAGCTCGCCTTCAAGAATCAACTTCCCGATCAATTTCAACTCGGTTTGTGCGGTATGTGCGCTCATGCTTCTACTCGTTGTAGGCCACGATGGCCTCGAAAAGATCCTTGAACCGTTCGTATCCGCGAATATCGTTCTTGCGGGTGACCTGCAGCAGCAACTTTTCCAACTGATCCAAACTGCGCAGGCCGTGGCGGGCGATGGTATACGCCAAACGGGCGCGCAGCATGACGAATTCGTGCTGGCGTTCGCCTTCGGGCGCGCGAACGGCGCGCCGCACTGCTGAATAAAGACGGCGAAGCTGGCTCTTGGTACCCGAATCCATATCACGCATGCGGCTTACGATGCCGTGAGCCTGATTGTCGAGATAGAGGCTGTCGCTGATGAGCTTTTCGAGTTCGATTTCGGGCGGCCCTTCGAAGCGCGAGCCGCCATGCCCGCGGTCGCCCCCTGGTCCCCGACGGTCGCCGCGATCGCCCCGTTCCCCGCGCTCGCCGCCGCCGCCACCCGGCGGGCGGCCTTCGCGCGGCGGCCGGCTTTCACGGCGCGGCTGCTGTTGTCCTTGTTGCTGTGGTTGCTCGTCTGCCATGCGCTAAACCTCTGTCGCCAATCTGGCCCACTCCAGGGCCACCAAACCTGCGGGGCGAAGCTTCACTTCCGTGCTCTTGCGTCCCATGATTTCTCCGATCAAATGCGTGCGGAGTTTCTGAAATTCGCGGTCGCGGGTGCCGCTCAATACGCGATTGAAGCGGCGCTGAAAACGCCACGTGCGCTGCAACTGACTGGCAGAGTCTTCGTGCCGGTAGAAGCTGCGCAACTGGTCGAGAAAGTGGCGCGACATGCGGAAATCGTGAATCAGGCGCGTCACCGTGTCTTTTAGTTCCGCGGCGTCGCCGAGCCGTTTCCATTCGAGGATGCGGCCCAGCAGATAGATGCAATCGCGGTCGGCGGCCTTGGCGAAATCGAGATTGCGGCCGGCCTCTTCATAGACCGCGGCGAGCGGCGTGTATGTTTCGGGCGCGAGCGCAATCGCCATGGAAATGGTTTTGCCTTCGGGGCCGGGATAATCTTTCAAATTTTCTTCCGTGAACCGGTGGAAGAGCCGCTGCACTTCGCGCGCGAGACCGATGAGCGCGTCCCAGGAGCCATAGACAGCGAAATCATCGCCGCCCGAATAAATGACCGTGACCTTCTTCCAGTACTCCGGCATGGAGCAGATGATTTCGAGCTCGCCGGCGAAAAATTGCTTGTAGAGCACCGAGAGCGGCACGTGCTCTTCGATGGAATGTACGCGCCGGAGGCGCAGGCCGAAGGCGTCGACATCGCCGCGCAGCACGCCCCAGATGGAGCGGCCCTGCGCGCGCCGCGCAAGAGTCTGTACGGGCGCGATCGACTTGCCATCATCGGTGAGCGCGGAATGGCGGGCGACCATGATGCCATCGGGCGAAAGATTCGAAGTGAGGGTCCAGGTGTATTTGCCTTCGCCGGGCGTTACTTTTCCAGGAGCATCGGGCGACCAGCCGATGGTGGCGGCGTCGCGCACTTTGGGGGCGAGCTCCCGGGCAAAGTAGGCATCGTATTCAGAGGAACCCGAGGGCGCGTAGGGCGCAAAGGAAGGTGACTCGTGACCCGAGAAGGGCGCGTTCTGAGCGCCATCCAGCACTTCATTCAAGCGGCGGCGGATGATGGCCCAATCGCCCAGATTATCGGTGAAGGCCCAGATCAGGCGGACACTGCCCGCGCTGAGCGCGCGCATTTGCGCGGCCGCGGCTGCGAGGAAGTTTTCGGAGGCTTCACGCACCTCGCCGGGCAATACGATGAGGAACTGACCGCCGCCGCTCGAGCCGAGCAGAATGCGCGCCAGCCCCAATTCCGCAAGCAATGCGCGGGGTAGAACTTCACCGATGAGCGTGAGCCATTGCGACCGGCCGCAAAGCATGTCTTCGCCAGCGGAGCGCGCAGACCGCCCCCCAGCTGATCCGGCCAGAAGGAATTCCTCTGTGCCCAGGATTTTGCCTTGCAGCAGAATTTGTTCGGGCATTAGAAAGCAGAAGCCTTTGAGAATCCTCACTCTAGCACGGAAAAGGCAGACCGGGTAACAACGCGGCGAATTCTCAAACTTACATGAGAAGAAATGACGGGAGAAACCACTGTCTGATTATGCGAAGTATTTTATTGATGATTGCGCTGGGGAGCGTGTGGGCTCAGGCGCAGACGCGGCCGGCAACGCCCGCTCCAGCCGCCCCTGCACACCGCACGACCGCGACAGTGCAAGCGCCATCGAAGCGATTGTCGGACGCAGAGATTCAAGCGACCATCAAGATGAAGCTGGCGAAATCGAAGATCGGCGCCGACAAATTTCAGTTTCACGTGCAGGGCGGAGTGGCGACCATCGAAGGCAAGACGGACGTGGTCCAGCACAAAGGCGCGGCTACCCGCATGGCGAAGACCTCGGGCGCAATCGCGGTTGTGAACCATATCCAGATCAGCGAGGCCGCGAAACAGAAGGCTGCAGCAAACCTGGAGAACGGACGCCGGCGCGCACAGGTCAAGCGGGGCGACACGCGGAGTGATGCGCGCAGCGATACATCCAGCGCGGCGACGGTGCGGAGCGCGATGCGAGTGCCGGCGACCAAACCGGCAGGTGAAAGAAAAAACGGAGGAAGCGCACAGCCAAATTGATCAGTTTCGCGTCTGTTAAACTGGAGACTCCGCGAAACAAATCATGAAAGTTCTTGTATCGTTCGTTTTCTGCCTGGCCACTTTGTATTCTCAGACAGCCCCGCCGCCATCTACCCCCAACACGCTTCCTAATCTTCCGGACAATACGCCATATGCGAAGTACGCAGACGGGACCGTGCTGACGATCGGAGATGTGCGGGGTTTGCTGGCGGCGGTGAACAATCCACAGGCGGCGAACGATGTACAGGGGTTTCTGAATCAGTATGGCGTGATGCGCAAACTTGCGAAACTCGCGGTTAGCGACAAACTGGACCAGGAGCAGCCGACGAAGGAGCAGTTGGAATTTGCGCGCGTCCTGACGCTGTTCCAGGCAGAGTTGACTCACAGGTCGAATCCGATCGTGCAACTCGACGATGAGAAGGCGTATTACGAGCAGCACAAAGCCGACTACAAGCAGGTGAAGACGTACGCCATCTACGTCGCCTTCAGCAATGCGGGCAGCGGCAGCGTAGACGCGAAGGTTTTGACCGAAGAGCAGGCCAAAGCGAAGGCGGAGAAACTGCTGGACCAGATTCACAAAGGCGCGGATTTTAAGAAGCTGGCCAAGGAAAACTCCGACGACGATGCGTCGCGCGCGAAGGACGGCTTTTTTGCCGATCTGAAGAGCAGCGCTACCGGCGTCCCGGACAGCATCCGCAATGCGATCTTTGCGTTAAAAGAAGGCGAGACGACGGGCGTCGTGAAACAGCCGAATGGCTTCTACATTTTTCGCGCGGAAAGCATGACTTACCAACCGTATGAAGAAGTGCGCGATGAAGTGGATCGCAGCCTGAAGCAGGCGCGCTTTCGCGAGTGGTTCGAAGGGCAGCAGGAAGGCACGAAGGCCGCGCTTCTCGATACCAAAAACAGCGGCAAATAGCGCGATTACTGCGCCCGCTCCGTGATGATGACCGGAGCGCGCATGCGGAACGTCAGACGCGTATCCGCACGCAAAGCAGAAGTGCGGCGAGCCGCCGAGGCGTCAAGCGCGCCTGTTACATCGAAACGATCGGTCTGCACGGAAACGTCCTGGTTGTCCGACGTATGCACGGACGTGAGTTCAAGACTGATGGCTCCGGTGTTGGCATCGATAGCGGTCACCCTGCCCTCCACCCGCGCGCCGCGCTCAGCGACGACGAAGCCGCTGGCCACCAGCTCACGATAGAGGGTGGCTGCGAAGACATCGCCGACGTGATTCCGCTCCGGCGAGAGGGCGGCCAACAGACGCACCGGAAGCAACATGCCGGCGTTCAGCGTCGCCTGGTTGGGCTGCGGAGCGGACGGCGTTGGAGGCGGAGTGACGTTCTCCGGCTCCGAACGCGCGGGTGGAGTCTCCTTCGGTTGCTCGGGCAACACCGGCGGAGATGAGGGTTCAGTTGAAGCGGCTGCAGATGGCGTGGGCACAGCGGGCGTCGAAAAGTCCAACGACTGCATCGAGAGTACGCGCGGCTGGCTGTGGCGGAGCGGCGCTGCGGAAGGCCTCTTTTCGATGACGCGTTCGGCGTGCCGCGACGCTTGAGGAGCGCTTTCATCATGGCGGCGCGCAGTGAGATGTGCGGGCGTCTGCGGCGGCGCGATGGGGAAATCGACGCTGGAATGCTCGGCGGCGGGTGTGGATTCGGCGATCAGCGGCGCCTTGTGAACTCGGGAGGCCAGTGTGGCGGCTGTGGACGCGGGTTTGATGGGTTCCGAAGGCGCTTTCGCTATGGCCACGGGCGCTTGCGCAATAGTCGCGGGCGCTTGCGCTATGACCGCGGGCGCTTGCGCGATGGCCGCCGGCGTTTCCGCGACGGCGGGGCGCGGAGCCGGCACATACGCGGCCGGAGATACCGCGGATTTGGCCGCAAAATGCAGTGGATACTGCACCACCTTCATCAACATGGCCCCCGCCATCGCCCCGGCGAAGACCAATAAAACGACGTTAACCGCTCTCATCCCCTAATCCTTCTACGTTCATCGGACGCTGGCGCATTCGATTCCGTTACGGCGCTTAAAACCCTGTAAAATTAAATAAACCCAACTTCATGCAAGAGTTTCCTACCAGTTTCCCGATTGGCCCGATCCGGATCGCGCCGGCCACGGTGCTTGCGCCCATGGCGGGTGTTACCGATACGGTGTTTCGCCGCTTTATACGCAATCTGGGCGGCTGCGGGCTGATTATGACGGAGTTCACCAGCTCGCACGGGGTGCGGGCCTCGATGGGGGCGCGGAAACCGACCAAGACACTGGTGAAGTATCTGACGTTTGACCCGGAGGAGCATCCGATTTCGGCGCAGCTGTTCGGTGCGGATCCGGAAGTGATGGCGGATGCGGCGCGCGTGTGCGAAGACCTGGGTTTCGACATTCTTGATATCAATTTCGGTTGTCCGGTGAACAAAGTGGTGAAGTGCAACGGCGGCTCTGGCCTGTTGCGCGACTTGCCGCTGGTGGAACAGATTTTGCGGACAGTGCGGCAGGCGATTTCGATCCCGTTCACGATGAAGTTTCGCGCCGGCTGGAGCGATGAAGAGTTGGTTGCGGTGAAGATGGCCAAGGTGGCGGAGGATTGCGGGCTGCAGGCGATTGCGCTGCATCCGCGCACGCGCGAGCAGGGCTACAGCGGGCACGCCGATTGGACGCGCATCGCGGAAGTGAAGGCCGCGGTGAAGATTCCGGTGATCGGCAACGGTGATGTTTTGAAGCCCGAGGACGCCATGCGCATGGTGCGCGAGACCAAGTGCGACGCGGTCATGATTGGCCGCGCAGCTTCGTCGAATCCCTGGATTTTCCGCCAGATTGAGCAGTACCTGGCTACGGGACGCTACGACGAGCCGACGCAACAGGATCGCTACCAGATGATGCGCCAGTATTACGCGATGCTGATTGACCGCGGCGAGCGCGACGCTACCGGTAAGATGAAGCAGTTCGCGACGTACTTCACGCACGGCGTGCGGCATGGGGCGCAGCTTCGCGCGGGCATCTACAAGGTGCAGGAGCCCGAAGTAATTCTGAACCTTGTGGACGAGTTCTTCCAAAATCCCACCGCAGAGGATCGCGAAGCGGAGCCCGCGCTGGCGTCGTAACCTCTCGCGTGAAAAAGGTCCAACTCATTACCGATGGAGCGTGTCTCGGCAACCCGGGTCCGGGGGGCTGGGCGGCGATTTTGCGCTACGGCGACCAGAAGAAAGAGCTCCTCGGCAGCGAACCGCATACCACCAATAACCGCATGGAACTGCGCGCCGCGATCGAGGGATTGCGCGCGTTGAAGGAAGATTGCGAAGTAGAAGTGGTGACGGATTCCGAGTATCTCAAGAACGGCATCACCAACTGGATTCACGGCTGGAAACGCAAAGGCTGGCTGACGGCGGCGAAAAAGCCGGTAGTGAATCAGGACCTTTGGAAAGATCTGGACGAGCAGGTTTCGCGGCACAAGACGGAATGGACTTGGACCAAAGGCCACGCCTCACACGCGGACAACAACCGCTGCGATGAGTTGGCCACGCGCGCGGCGCGTGAACAGACTTAAGGAGCGCGAGGCCTACGGACGTTTGCGGCGCGTTGCGCCAGCCGCAGCCTTGTAGCAGTTGAAGCCGATCACTTTATCTTCGGTGCAGGCTTTGTTGGCGGATTCGGTTCCGGAGTAGGATTTTTCCATATCCTGGAAGACCTTGTGCGCGTCGGTCAGCTTGTGCTGCGCTACCAGGCTCATGCCCTTGTAATACTTGGCGTCTCGAACTTTGGAGCTGTCGGGATACTTTTCAACCACCATATCGAAGGCCTGCACAGCGGCATCGTAGTTCTTGTTTGAGTAGTCAATCTGGCCGATCCAATACTGCGCGTTGGGCGCCATGTCGGAGTTGCCGAAGTATTTCAAGAAGTCTTGAAATTCCTGCATGGCGAGATCGAGCTTGCCGGTGTTGTAGTCGGCTTGCGCGGCGTTGAAGAGGTCCGTCTGATTCATCGGAGGCGCGGGGGCGCCGCCGAAGGGCGAAGAGCCGGGGAGTGCGCTTGCGCCAGTAGTCCCGGGCATGGTGGCCGTGGGCGGCGGCGGAGGAGGCGTCGAAAGCACTTTCACGGCGTTGCTCACATCGCTCAACTGCGATTTGATCTGGCTGATCGAGCTGGTGAGGTCGGCCATGGCTTGCTGCAGCGTACGCACGTCGTTCGATACCTGATCCATGCGCGTGTTGAGCCCGACCACGGGGGCGACCACTTGATCTTTCAGCTGATTGCCGGTCTGCGCGAAGTTGCTCTGAATGACGGCGACATCGCGGCTGGCCTGATTGGACGCTGTCAGCGACTGCTGCACGAGCGTCTGAAGGGCAGCTAACTGCTTATCCTGCGACTGCTGGAGCTGCTTCACCGCCTCCTCGAGCAAGCCGACTTCGCGCTGCAGTTCCAACATGTTCTTGTCGACTGCGAACGCCGGGGCCAGCGTGAGCGTCGTAACTATTGCGCAAAAACTTAGGCGGCGGATCATTTGAAAATCTCCTCTGACAGGCGCGAACTCCCCGGCCCGCGCCCTATCTAATTTTACTTCGCGTTCTACTGGCCCGCCGAGAAATGCGCGCGGCGGTTACGCTGCCAGCAGGATTCGTTCTCGTCGGTACACTGCGGGCGCTCTTTACCGTAGCTGATGGTTTGGAGGCGCTCGGCAGGCACACCGAGCTGCACGAGATAGTCTTTGGCAGAGCTGGCGCGGCGATCGCCGAGACCCAGGTTGTATTCGGCCGAGCCGCGATCGTCACAGTGGCCTTCGACGACGATGGTGAGCGACGGGAAATCGGCCAGGATGGCTTTGAGCGCGGTTGCGTCCTGTTGCAGAACCGACTGCGAATCGCCGCGAACGTCGCTCTTGTCGTAATCGAAGTAGACATCCTGCACGGCAGAGGCAAGGCGTGCATCTGGGGTACCCTTGTTGGCGCCGCCAGTGTCAGGCGGAGGCGGCGGAGGCGCGGGCGAAGTGACGTTGACGGTGGCGCTCGCGGTGGTGGCTCCGCCGGGCCCTGTGGCGGTCAGCGTATAAGTGGTGTTTTCGCCCGGAAATACGCGGCGATTGCCGGTATTCTGCACGTTGCCAATGGTCTGATCGATAGAGACGCTGGCGGCGTTGCCGGTGATTTCCCAACGCAAGGTGGACGACTGGCCGCGCTGAATGGCCGTAGGCTCAGCCGAAAACGACGCGACCACGGGAGCGGGCGGACGCGTGGTCTCAGTGGTGGTTGGGGCGCTTGTGGCCGCGGGCGGCGGTGGTGGCGGCGCAACCGGCGCTTTCTTCTTACAAGAGGCCGCGAAGAGGGCCAATGAGGCGGCAAGCAACGCCGCTGTGGTCTTGCGCTGTAGCAACATGAAAATCCCCTCTCTATGACGCCGGCGTTCGAGCCGGCGCTTGGATCCCCGTAATACTAACTGGCGGGCTGTAGTCCGCGCCCATCGTTACTTACCCCACACGGGGCTGAAATTAAGACCGTCGCTGGTCAAACGCTGCGCCTCGGTTCCGTTGGCGAGCATGGAATAGATTTGCGAGCGGCCGCCGCGCGTGGAAGCGAAGGCTAAGTGCGTGCCGTCCGGCGCCCAGCTTGGATTTTCGTTGCGGCCTTCATCGTGCGTCAATTGGTTGTAACGCTTGGAGGCCACATCCATGGTGAAGATGTTGAACTTACCGGCGGCGAATCCGCGCGTCCAGGCAAAGGCGATGATTTCACCATTGGGATGCCACGACGGATTGGAGGCCTCGCCGGTGCCATCGGAGAGTCGTTCGATATTCCCGCCATCAATGCTCATCTGATAAATCTGCTGTGGACCGGAACGGCCGGAAACGAATACAACCTGAGCGCCCGTCTTAGGGTTGATCTTAGGCTCGGTATCGATAAATTCGGAGTGAGTCACCGGGTGAAAATTCGTGCCGTCGAGGTTAGCCAGAAACAGACGGCAGCAGCGGCCGCCGGCGGAAGACGAGTACATTACCTGCTTGCCATCCGGCGTAAATGCAGGTGAAGAGTTCACCGACGCCATCTGGTTGTAGAAATGTAAGTCCCTTAACGGGTCCACGGAAAACACAACTATACCAGGAGTACGCTTGGCGTAGCTAACAAATGCGATGTGACTCCCATCGGAAGATACAGACGGTTGAATGGTAAGCCCGTTGTAACGACTAATCTGGTGTTGGTTGGAGCCATCCCAATCCATCACCCAGACTTCCTTGGGGGCTCCGGCATATGCCTGATGAACGTAATATATGTGGGTTCCGAAAAGCGACTTACCACCGAAAAGGGCGATGATATCGGCGGCGAACTCATGCGCCGTCTTACGCGCGCCGGCGTCATCCATGGAACCGATGTAGTTTTTGGCCAGAGCCTGGGCCTGGGCAGGGGTCCCACGAGTAAGATCGTAGAGCCAGCCGCGCAGCACGAATAAGTTATCCTGAGTGGCGCCGTAGCCAAAAGTCAGATAACTTGCCTGCACGGGTGGATTCAGCCAGGAAGCCATGGTAGCGGCCCCAAAATCGGAGGGCTGCTGTGGGATCGGATGCGGATAGAAGGTCTTGGCGACCAGGTCGAAGAGGCCGGCGCTGACCAGATCGCCCCAGAGCGTTTGATTAAATGTGCTCATGAGGGCCGGAGCGCCGGCGGAACCGCGAAAATCGGGCACGGCGATTTTGACTTTGGAGCCGCCGACGATGTTTCCTTTGAAATCCTGCGCGGCTAAGTTGGAAGTCAGGGCCAGAGAAGATAAGGCCCAAATAAGTGCGATAAAAACAGGCTTCTTCATTTAGCGCCTCAATTGGAAATTCAGTTCGATCTGCGCGTCGCTGCGCGGAAAGCCGGCGGGCAGCGGCGGAAAGGGCGCGGCATCCAGCACGGCGCGGATGGCGGAACGGTCGAGTGCGGTTATACCGCTCTTTTGCGAGACCTGCACGGAGTTCGCGGGCACGGACCCGTCCCGGTTGATGATGAAGGTGACTACCGCAACGGGAGCGGTTGCCATCGCCATCGAAGCCGTATTCCAGTGGCGGCCGACCTGGTCGATGATGAGTTTGGCGTAGGCGCCAAACTGCTGGCCGAGCGGGTTGTTGTTGCCAAGACCGAGCCCACCCGCGCCTTGGATCTGGTACATGGGCGAACTGAGCGCCGGTCCTACCTTGCTGTAAACCTGATTGGGCCGGTCTGGCTGCGCAAGTTTATTGGGCGCCGGACGGTCGGGTTGGGCAATTTTGGAGACCGCCATCTTGTCTGGAAGCGCGATGGCCTTCGGATTTGGCAGCTTTTTTTCGGGTTGAGGCTTGGCTTTCGGAGGCGGCGTGGGAACCGCGGATTTCGTGTCGTTCGCCAGCGGGTTTGGCGGCGCATTGCGCGACGGCAACGGGATGGTATGAACCGCAGTGACGGCAACGGCGCCCATTCCCCCGCCGTGCTCGTCGCCCATGATGGGCTTGCGGGTGGCTTCGAAGGCCGCGTATCCAAGCAGCGCTACAGTGACGGAAACGTGCAATCCGATCGAACCGAAAAACGATCCGGCCACGCGATCGGGACGATCCAGAACATCGCCGTGCGTATGCATTAGCGCGCGCCCTTGCGCGAGTTGTCGATGGGCTGCGTCACCAGGTTGATCTTCAGACCATCGGTCTGCAATTGATCGGCCACCTGCGCGATGACGTCGTAGATGGTTTCCTTGTCGGCGCGCACGTAAACGGCATCGGGCTTACCGAATTTTTGCCGGATAGTCGACGCGAGGTCGTGAATATTGACAGGCTTGTCATTGACGTAAGTCGTGCCGTCTTTTTGAATGTTGATGACCGGCAACTCCTTCGATGTGTCCTTGACGGTGGTGGTCTGCGGCACTTCGACTTCGATACCGTAGTCCATCACGTGCGCGGTCAACATGAAGATGATGAGGAGCACCAGAACCACGTCGACGAAAGGCGTGACGTTGATTTCGGACAGCGAGGAACCACCGCGGTTGCGCCGCCGCGAACCATACCCGCCGCCGTTCGTTGAGAAGGCCATCTAATCTCCGAAGTTGCGCTCGATCAGATTGAGAAATTCGAGCGAAAAATCGTCCATGCGCGCGCCGATCTCGCGGATCTGATTCCCGAACGCATTGTACGCCATGGCCGCCGGAATAGCGGCAAAAAGCCCCAGCGCTGTGGCGTAGAGCGCTTCGGCGATGCCCGGCCCTACCGCGCGCAGACTGGTGGAGCCTTGCATACTGAGCGCTTCGAAAGCGCGAATAATGCCCATTACCGTGCCGAGCAGACCCACGAATGGCGAAACCGAGGCGGCTGTAGCGAGCACGTTCATGCGATTTTCCAGACGCATCAACTCTTCGCTGACCCCCAATTGCAACGAGCGTTCCACGGCTGGCCGGTTCGTTAGCTGACCGTGCGCTTTGATTTGCCTCTCCACTTCTTCGTAACCGAAATCAAATACAGTGACCAGCGGCGAGGGACGGAACTGTTCGGTAGCCACCACCGCGGACTGCAGATTGGGGGCTTTGCGAAACGAACGCAGAAACTTCGCATTGACGCTGCGCGCGCCGCGCAGCACGCCGAGTTTGGAGAAGATTACCGTCCAGGAATATACCGAAAGAACCAGTAACAACGCCAATATCAGCAGGCCAACAGGCCCTTCGTGCTGAAGGATCGTGTCCAGGATTTCTGTTTGAAGAAGGAGGGCTGCGTGAGTCTCGAAACTCAATTCGGCTCCTATTCTCGAATTTAACATAGAGACGCCTGCGGACTGCGTGAAAGTCGGCGCATCTTTATGAAGATTAGTTCAGAAATGCGCCGGTCGCGCAATCGAAGGCGCCTGCTGCGTGACTCCGGCGATGCGACGCAATCGCGGACCGTTATAATGCGCCTATGCTGCTGGAACTGGTGGTGGAAAATTACGCGGTGGTAGAGCGTCTGCGCGTACATTTTCATTCCGGCTTAAATCTGTTGACAGGAGAGACGGGCAGCGGGAAATCGATTGTTGTAGATGCTTTAGGCCTGCTATTGGGAGCGCGCGCTTCGGGCGAAATGGTACGCACGGGAGAAGCGAGGGCGCGCGTGGGGGGTATTTTCGAGGCGCCGGATGCGGCGGCGCTGCGCAGCGTACTGGAACCCGCGGGATTGGAGCTCGAGGACGGCGAATTGCTGATTGAACGCGAGATTCTTGCCGGTGGAAAATCACGAGCATTTGTAGGCAGCCGCCCGGTTTCGGCGGCGCTGCTGAAAGAATTGGCGCCGCTGTTGGCCGATATACACGGACAACACGATCAGCAACTTTTGTTTTCGGCCGAGGCGCAGCGTGGCATGCTGGACGCTTCGGGTGGCTATAGCGAAATGCTGGATCGCATCGGAGAACTGTACGCGCATTGGCGCGCGGCGGCGGCGGAATTAGAGGAACTGGAACGTTCCGAACAGGAGAAGCTGCGACTGCTGGATCTGTGGCAGTTTCAGCGCAAAGAAATCGACAACGCGCAACTGGAAGCCGACGAAGACGCGGCTCTTGAGAATGAGCGGCGCGTGCTGCAGAACGTGCAGCGGCTGGAAGAAGCGGCGAGCGCGGCGTATGACTCCGTGTATGAGGGCGAGGAATCCGCGCTTCGCTTGACCCGCGCCGCGCTGAAGCGAGTGGAAGAGTTGTGCCGTATCGATGGGTCGCTCGAAGGTTTGCGCGATCACTTGAAGAATGCGGATTTGAGTTTGCAGGAAGCGGCGTATGGTCTGCGCGATTATGTATCGCGATTGGAAGCGAATCCCGGGCGGTTGGAGGAAGTGGAATCGCGCCTGGAGGCGATTGCGCGCCTGAAGCGCAAATACGGCGCATCGGTCACCGAGGTGTTGGCGTTTTTCGAAGAGGTGCAGCAGCAGATTGCTGCTGTTGAGAACTCAAGCGAACGCATGGAGGCGCTGCGGCGCGAACAGAAGCGGGTGGCGGTGGAGTTCGAAGACATTGCCGCCACGTTGACATCGCGGCGCAAAGCGGCGGCGCAGAAACTGGAGAAGCGCGTCGAAGCGGAACTCGCGCAACTGGCGATGGAGCGCACGGTGTTTCGGGTGAAGATCGAGCCGGCGGCATGGTCGGCGGAAGGCGCGGACAGAGTGGAGTTTTTGGTGTCGCCGAATTTGGGCGAAGAGCCGAAGCCGCTGGAAAAAGTGGCGTCGGGCGGCGAAATCTCGCGCATCGCACTGGCGCTGAAGACTTGCCTGACCGGACCGAAAACCGCCGCTGTGCGAACGTTGGTTTTTGACGAAGTAGATACGGGCGTGGGCGGCGGCGCGGCGGAGGGCATTGGCCGCCGGTTAAAGAAACTCGCGGCGACGAACCAGGTATTGTGCGTGACGCACCTGCCACAAGTGGCCTCTTTCGCCGATCATCACTACCGCGTGGAAAAGCGCGAATCGAAGGGGCGCACGGTGGCGGTGATGGAGGAACTCGAAGGCGCGGCGCGCACGCGCGAGATCGGGCGGATGCTCTCCGGCCAGCGATTGACGGAGGAGGCGCTGAAACATGCGGAGCAGCTGATCAAGATGAGCGCCCGCTAGGCGCTTCGAGATGAGCTCGCGATAATCGAAAGCGTTATTGGTGGTTCTGCGCCAGCACCTGATCGAACCTCTGCAGTTCGGTGCGGACCTGCGCGGCATCGGTCGCGCCGGGAAAGATTTGCAAATAGGAGCGCAGGTGTTCCGCGGCGCCGGCGTAATCCTGTTTTTGCGCGAGGATCAAGCCGTAAAGATGGGCGATTTGCGGGAATTGATGGCGCGAATCGAGGCGTTGGGCCTCCTTCACGCTTTTTTCCGCGGATTCAGTTTCGCGCAGGTTGTAATGGGCGGCAGCGTTGAAGAGGAACGCCTGCGGATAATCGAACGGATCCAGCTTGGTGGCGGTCTCGGTGAGATCGGCGACCTCCTGCCACTTTTTCTGCTCCAGAGCGATGATGGAAAGTTCCAGGTAAGGCGCGGCAAACTTCGGGTCGGATTGAATGGCCATTCGGAAAGAGCCGCGCGCCATGTCGAAATCCTGGGCGCTGGCTTGCATTTTGCCGAGCTCGCACCATGCGGCGGCGAACTTCTGATAGGCCTGCACGGCCTTCTCGTATTCCGTGCGCGCCTCCGACCACTTGTTCTTTTTGGCGTACTCCTGGCCCTTTTCGAAAGCCTTGCGCGCGTCTTTGGGCGCTTGCAGAGTGGTCACACTGATGGTGGAGCCTTCGCCGGGCGTCCCACGATGCAATAGGATAGTTCCAACATTCGGATCGTCCATGGGCTTGCGGCCGGCAAGCATGATGGATTGCGAGCGGAAGCCGCCGGCACGCGCGCGCAATTCGCAATTGGCCAATAGGCGATCGGACGAACTCTGTCCGGCGAAACTTCCCAGCCCCGAACGATTGCCGGACGTTGAGGGAACGCCGGCCATGCCGCGCATACTGCCGCCATCGGTGGCATCTTGAAACACGCCTTGTTCATTGCCGAGCTGGATGGTGAAGTTGCCGTTCGAATCGGTGTAACCTTCGGCATGCGTCACGCCGTTGCACGCGCGCTCAACCGTGACAGGGCCTGGAAGCGAGGAGCCGTCGTCCATAGCTACTTTGCCGCTGAGAAAGATCGGTTGTGTAATGACCGGGGCGGGGTTATTCGAGGTTGTCCCATTGTTTGGCGCGGTAGTGCCGATGTTGCCTGTCGAGGAACCGATGCCGCCTGCGCCCGCGCCCGCTCCGGCGCCTGTCGATCCACTCGAAGACGAGCCGGCGGTGGAACCCGCGCCGCCTCTTTGTGCGCTCAACGGAAAAGCGATCAAGCCTGCTGCGACCACCCCAGCCGCGAGGCGAACCAAAAATTGAGGTGTCATGCCCCCTCCGATACTGTCCGTAATTATGTCACATGGACCCACCAGGCAGTTGTAAATCGGTTGACAGGCTGCGCGAACGCGCACAGGGGGCACGTAGTAAAGGCACGTAGCGCACGTTAAAATGATGTCGCCATGATTCGATTCCGTTTCGCGCCGGCGCTTGCCGCCGCTTGTTTCGCAGCGCTGCTGGCCGGGTGCGACACCGCGCCGGTGGCGGAGAAAAAGAAAGCCGAACCGCCGCCGGAGCCGCTGACGGGCGAATCAGCGCTGTTCCACATGTACCAGGTGGCGCGCGCCGCGTGGGCGCGTGACGTGATGGTGGAGAAGATGTCGAGCATGCGCGTGAATGGCGTGCCCGACCCACCGCCAGGCAAGGCTAACGCGTGGGAGGCGGTGTTCAATTCCGCGAGCTTGAACAATTCGAAATCGTATACGGATTCGATTGTGGAGCAACTTCCCGATCTTCACAGCGGTGTTTTCGCGGGCCCGCAGCAGAGCCCCAGTGGGCGGCCGTTTCTGATTGCGGCGGTGAAGGCGGATAGCGACGCGGCTTACAAGACCGCGGCGGCCAAACTCACGCCGGCGGACGAGAAGCGCATAACAGGCAAGCCGGTGATCATTCTGCTGGAAACGGACCGCCGGTATCCAGACCCGGTGTGGCGGATTATATGGGGTGAATCCACCAGCACTGCAGCAGTTTCGATTTTCGTGGATGCGAACACGGGCGAGTATCTGAACGTGCTGCACTGATCGCGGCGCGCCGTTATGCGCGCTAACGCCAGACGGGATTGATCTCCCACTGAGACGGATGGCCGGTAATGTATTGCACGATGCGGGGCAGCGAAGCGAGGTTGGGGCTCGCGCCATGCGGGAGCTCTTCCCGCCATAACACCAGATCGCCGGCGCGACCTGCGATCGCGACAGGGCCGAGCGTTTCCAGGTTTTGGTCGCGCGGATTTGCGTCGAACGGAAGCGCGCTCAGCCAGTGGTTCAGCTTGCGATGAAATCCGGAGACGCAGCGGAAGGCGCCTTGATGGGCGGCAGTGTCGGTGAGATAGAGAATGCCCTGCACGCCGAAGGGCACGGGCGGCGCGAGGCTGACATCCCAGTGCAGGTGAGGACCGGGAAAGCGCCAGCGCTCGGTCTGCGGAGGGTTAAAGCCGCCGCGATCGACGGTGATCCAGATGTCGTTGCGACGCCATAGCTGTGCGAGCGCTTTGCGAATGCGCAAGGAACGGCGATTGGTATGAAGCGTGGAGTGATGCACGAGCGAAACCCAAATGGTGGCGTCGTCGCGGCGCTGGTACCAGGTGGCAGGATCGCGCAGGTCGGCGTTGATGGAATTTAAAATCGCTTGAGCGGTGGCGCAGCTTGCTTCGGGAGTGATGGCGTGGCGCAGCACGACGTAACCTTGGTCCTCCCAATGGGAGAGATCTTCGGCAGAGAGCGCGTCGGGCGCGGATTCGATTTCGGGATCGCTTGCGTCCTGACCAATGAGGGCAGCGTTCAATCGCGCGACATGCGCGGGTTCGAGAGAGCCACCGTTGCGGGCGAGAATCCATTGCTCGAACTCCTCGATTGAGGGCGAAGCGTGCATCAGGAACTGAGCGGTCTCGCCGATTCCCAAGCCTAACCCGTGAAGGAACGTTTTTTCTCGAACGGGATCGGACGGGAGGAGCGCTCCGGCGCGTAGGGCATGTGCTTGCGCCCAATAACACTTGAGGAAGAAGACGCCGAGGGAAGTGGTTTCGGTGACTTCAGGCAGCGGTGGCATCGGCCTTCGCTCCCGATTGGAATTTCCACCACGCCGCGACGCCGACCAGCACCAGGGCGGCGCCACTGAAGTAGTAGAGAACGATGACGCCGTAGCGCTCGCCGACCGGACCCGCCGCGAGAAGCGCGACCACCTGCGCAACGGAAAGCAGCGACCATAACGTGCTGCTGACGCGTCCCAGAAGTTCGTGCGGCGTTTCCTGCTGGACCAGAACCTGCGCGCACACCATGACGAATGCCGCGAAGAATCCAACCAGCAGCATGGCGGCGGTGGCGGCCGCGAGTTGCGCCCACGCGGCGCTGAGCAACACTGCCGCGCCCATGCCGGCGAGGCCATACGCGATCAGATGCTGGTGAGTCGACCGTTTCATCAGGTAGGGCATCAACTGCGCACCGCCGATCATGCCGACGCCGATCAGTGAGCTCTCAACACCGAATAGCGTGGTTGTGCCGTGCAGGAGATCGCGAACGTAGATAGAAAGAAGCGAGCCGAAGATGCGGATGGCGAACATGCCGGCAGTCATCGAGACAATGACGGTGGAGAGCGCCGGGTGACGAAAGATGAAGCGGAGGCCTTCTTTCATGGAATCGAAAACGGAAGCCTCCGCGCTATCGCCGGGCTTGCGATAGATGGCAATCGTCGAGACCATCAGGGCGGAGAATAGAAACCCGGCGCAATCGAACCCGAAACAAGCGTTGGCTCCAACGAACTGAACCAGCAGGCCGGCAATGGCGGGCGCGACCACCTGCGAGCCCTGCTGCGCCTGGGACATCAAGCCGTTGGCGGCTACCAGCGCGTTGGGCGGCGTGATAGCGCGGATGGCCACGATCTGCGCGGGCAAGAAGAAGCTGGAGACGCAACTGATGAGGAAAAGCGTGGCGTAGATGCCCCAGATGCTGTGCTGAAAGAGGAGCGTGACAGCGAGCAGGCAGCGCAGTGAATCGCTGGCGATCATGGTCCACTTGACGTTCCATTTATCCACGTAAACACCGGCCACCGGGCTGATAACGGCGATAGGCGCAAAGTACGCGACCAGGATCATGCTCACTAGAAATGGCGAGCCGTGATATTGGAATGTGACCACGCTGAAGACCGCGAAGACCGCCAGAAAATCGCCGAAGATACTGACTAGTTGAGCGATCCACAACCGCCGGACGGGCCGGATTTTCAAGGCCTCCGGAAAGGAGAGCTGTGATGCATCTTCGGAACCGGGGTTCATGCGCCGCTCGTGGAAAAGCTCAGTTCGCTGGTGAGATTTTCCGCGTCCACGCTTACGGTTTGTCCATCGCGAACTTCACCTTTCACGAGCAGGCGGCCAAGCGGCGTTTCGACCTTCTTCTGAATGGCGCGCTTCAAGGGACGGGCGCCATAGTGCGGGTCGTAGCCTGTGCGAACAAGATTGGCTCGCGCTGTGTCGCTGAGCTGGAGCGTGATGTGGCGGTCGGCGAGGCGTTGGCGCAGGCGCCCAAGCTGAATTTCGACGATGTCTTTCAGGTGCTCTTCCGAAAGCGCGTGGAAGACGATGATTTCGTCCACGCGATTGAGGAATTCGGGGCGGAAATGGTGGCGCATCTCGTCCAAAACTGCGTCCTTCATGCGCTCGTATGGTTCGCCTTCGAAGCCACCGCGGTAATCGAGAATTCGCTGGCTGCCGATGTTAGACGTCATGATGACGATTGTGTTCTTGAAGTCGACGGTGCGGCCCTGACCGTCTGTGAGTCGACCGTCATCAAGTACCTGCAGCATGACGTTGAAGACATCGTGGTGGGCCTTTTCGATTTCGTCGAACAGCACGACGGCGTAAGGCCGGCGGCGGACGGCTTCGGTGAGTTGGCCGCCCTCTTCATAGCCGATATACCCGGGAGGCGCACCCACCAGCCGCGCCACGGTGTGTTTTTCCTGATATTCGGACATATCGATGCGAATCATGGCGTGCTCATCATCGAAGAGAAATTCGGCGAGCGCACGCGCGAGTTCGGTTTTGCCCACGCCGGTAGGGCCCAGGAAAATGAAACTGCCAATCGGCCGGCCCGGGTCCTTCAAGCCTGAGCGCGCTCGTATCACGGCTTCGGCGACGGCGGTGACGGCCTCGTCCTGCCCGATCACGCGTTGGTGCAGCTCGCTTTCGAGGTTCAACAGCTTCTGCATTTCGCCTTCGAGCAGTTTGGTGACGGGAACGCCGGTCCAACGGCTGACGACTTCGGCGATATCTTCCTCATCGACCTCTTCTTTGATGAGTTTGGCCTGTTCCTGCTGTTTGGCAAACTTGTCCGACTCCTCCTGCAACTGTCTTTCGAGGCCCGCCAGCTTGCCGTACTTCAATTCGGCCGCGCGGTTGAGATCGTACTGGCGTTCGGCCTGCTCGATTTCGTTTTTGGTCTCTTCCACGTCGCGCTTTAGCTGCTGCAGGCGCGATACGGTCTGTTTTTCAGTTTGCCAACGCGCGGTAAGCGCGTCGGATTCGGCGCGCAGATCCGCCAGTTCTTTTTCGAGCTTCGCCAGACGCTCCCTGGACGCGGCGTCACTCTCTTTTTTGAGAGCTTCGCGCTCGATCTCGAGCTGCATGATGCGGCGCCGGGCCTCGTCCATCTCGGCGGGCATCGAGTCGATTTCGGTGCGCAGACGCGCAGCCGCTTCGTCCACCAGATCAATGGCTTTATCGGGCAAGAAGCGATCGGTAATGTAGCGGTCGGAAAATACCGCGGCGGCAACCAACGCCGCGTCTTTGATCCGGACGCCGTGGTGCACTTCGTAGCGCTCGCGCAGGCCGCGCAGGATGGAAATCGTATCTTCGACCGAGGGCGGCTTGACCAAGACGGGCTGGAAACGGCGTTCGAGCGCAGCGTCCTTTTCGATGTGCTTGCGGTATTCATCGAGCGTAGTGGCGCCGATGCAATGCAGCTCGCCGCGGGCGAGCATCGGCTTGAGGAGATTGCCGGCGTCCATTGCGCCTTCGGCTTTGCCTGCGCCGACCACGGTGTGCAGTTCGTCGATAAAGAGGATGATGTCGCCGGCCGATTCCTGCACTTCCTTCAGAACGGCTTTCAGCCGCTCTTCAAACTCGCCGCGATACTTGGCGCCGGCAATGAGAGCGCCCATGTCCAGCGCAACGATCTTACGATCTTTCAGGCCCTCCGGCACGTCTCCGCGAATAATGCGAAGCGCCAGGCCTTCGACGATTGCCGTCTTGCCGACGCCCGGTTCGCCGATCAGCACCGGGTTGTTCTTGGTGCGTCGTGAAAGTACTTGAATGACGCGGCGGATCTCTTCGTCGCGGCCAATCACGGGATCCAGTTTGCCGGAAGCCGCGAGCTTGGTGAGATCGCGGCCATATTTTTCGAGCGACTCGTAGGTGGCCTCAGGGTTTTGCGAGGTGACGCGCTGGTTGCCGCGCACATCGCGCAGGGCTTGCATCAAGCGTTCACGCGTGAGCCCGAACTCTTTTACCAGTTTGCCGGCGGAACCACGGTCATCCGTGAGCGCCAGCAGAACATGTTCGACCGAAATGTACTCGTCTTTCAGCTTGCCTGCTTCGTCTTCCGCGTGCGCCAGGAGCTGATTGAGGCGGCTGGTGACGTAGATCTGGTCGGGCGCGCCGGAGGGTCCGGAGACCTTGGGCAGGCGCGCGAGTTCAGCCTCCAGGCGCTGCTGAAATGGCTCCACCGGAAGTCCGGCTTTGCTGAGAATCGATGGCGCGAGGCCTCCTTGCTGCTCCAGTAGCGCGGCGACCAGATGTTCGACATCGACCTGCTGATTTGAATAGCGCACCGCTTTCGATTGCGCGGCTCGTATGGCTTCCTGCAGTTTTTCGGTGAAACGGTTGAAGTCCATGGTTCTATTTTGTCCTAGCTGTTTCAATTCGCAAGAGTCTGTTCTTACAAACGGGCATGTTAGGTCGAAGGGAAAACCGTAGCAGGTCGCCGTATCGCTTCGTAACAGTGGCAGGTCGTTCAGTAAAACGGCGCAGTTTACTCCAGGCGGGAATCAACCGGATTATCGCCAATACCGGGAAAATCGAAAGCGCAATCCGAAGCAGAAGCGGTAGCCTCCAGCTTACTCCGGTCGGCGCTCATCTTGCCTCAAACCTCCCGGCAGACTCAACACGGCGCTTATGTTTTGGGCGCGTTGATTGTTGGCATGGAATGCCGGTGTTCGTGGTCAACGGCCATGGCGGTGTCGACGTGTGGGCTTTACTCTCTGTGACGCGGCGTCTCAGTCAACGGGGTCTGGACTCGAAGACGTGGGTATCACGGACGCGGATGCGCGGGCATCTAGTGCATAAGTATGCGATTCGATTGCACGCATAAGTAAGCCGGTCGTCAAGTTAGCGAGGAGCTTAGCGTCGAGTCCTATGCCCAAAACAATGGCGCTTCTACTTTTCGCGACCGCCGCGTACGTCTCTGCGCAAAGCAAGCAGTCTGGGCCGTCTT
>DATAUH010000118.1:0-4952 GCA_036268375.1 Bryobacteraceae bacterium
GAGGAAGACGACCCGCAGTTGAACGAGCCCACGCGCACAGTGCTCTCGCTAACGCCCGGAACGAAATTTTGGCGCGCCCGTTCTACGGTAGGCGACGCGTCGCCAACTACCGGCGCGGTAACCGCCTGGTCAACCTCCGGCAGCTTCACCATCCCATCGACGCCGCCCACGCCCGTCTCCATCACCTTCACGCAAGACCCGATTCCCAGCGGTAACCAGGTGTTCATGCAATTGCAATTGACTGCCGCAGTCGGCGCAGCCGGGGGCGCGGTTCAGATGACAAGTTCAAACCCGGCTGCCCTCGCCGTGCCGGCTACGGTGCAGATGCCGGCCAATCTCGGTTGGACACAGGTCCAGATTCAGGCCGGTTCGGTAGCAGTGCCTACGCCGGTGACGATTACCGCGACCTTCAACTCCGCAACTGTTTCGGCTCAAACAACGATTGAGCCTGCAACCCTCAAGAGCATCTCGTTTTCGGCAAACATGATCACTTCCAATTCGAATGGACAATTGAATGTGGCGCTAACGGGAAATGCGCCGCCCGGAGGGGCGATTCTCAACCTTTCCAGCAGTTCACCGGCCGTGATCGTGCCCTCATCGGCAGTTGTTCCGGCAGGCGCCTCCACGGCTGCGATTTCGATTCAGACGGCTGACGTTACCCAGAACACGCCCGTCACGATTACGGCCACATGGAACGGCGTCAGCACGCAGACGCAAATCACGGTAACGCCTCAAGGCAGGCCTGTTTCGATAACGGTAAACCCGACCGTCGCCTCGGAGCCTGCCGGCTCATTCGGAACGGTCGTCGTAGATTCGGCGCCGTCCAGCGACGAAACCCTTCAGATCACCAGCAGCAATCCATCGGTGGCCAGCATTCCTGGGCAAGTGATTATCCCCGCCGGCTCCACCGCGGGCGGATTCGATATCATCACAAGCCTTGTTTCGCAGCCTACAACGGTAACGATCTCGGTCACGGGCGGCGGCGTCACGCTTTCGACGAACCTTACGGTCGAACCTCCGCCCCCACCGCCTCAGAGTTCGACGCTGCTGGTTCAGGCGACCGGCCGTGCGAACGAAACCGTCTCCTCAAGCCCCGCGGGTATCAGCGTAAGAACCGGGTCCAATCAGTCAGCGCAATTCCCGACCGGCGCTTCGGTCAAGCTCAGCATCAGCGACGGGCGGGATGCCGTCTGGTCGGGCGCTTGCTCCAGCGGCGGCAATAAACAGAAGACGTGCACGCTAACCGTGAACACCAATCTGACGGTGAATGTGAACGTGCAGTAAGGGTTTCGAGGCGGCAACCGCCGGTTGCCGCCTCGATCACCGCAATGCGACAAAGGCGGCGCGCGGACGGCGCGTCAGCTTAACGGCGGGCGCTGGGATCGCCTGTCGGAGCCGGCGCAGAGTCTTGACTGGCGGGGGCCCCAAGAATCTCCTCGAAAATCGGCTTCAAACCGGCCGCCCACGCTTCGTAACCGGGAACAGCCGGGTGCAAATGGTCCGCGTTCATCATCCCCGCATAAAGCTTGCCTTGCGAATCGGCTAATTTATCGTTCACGTTCAAAAAGCGAACCTTCGTTCCGTCCGCCATTCCCGCAAGATTTTGATTGATTCGGTCGATCACCGGCACTACCGCCATGTTGTCGTTGCGCGGAAAGATCGCCGTCAGGATGATCGTCGCATTCGGAGCCTTCGACTGCATGACTCGCAGCACAGCCTGTATCCCGCGCGTGACATCGGCGACAACTGCGTCGTTTTGTCCCTCGGGAGTCCTGGAGCCGATGTTGTTCGTGCCCGCAAGCAGCACGATTACTTTCGGATTGACGCCATCGAGTTCACCATTCTCCAATCGCCAGAGGATATTCTGAACGCGGTCCGCGCCCCAGCCAAAATCAGCGGCATTCCAGCCGAAAAAGTTCTTCTTCCAATTGGCCAGTAAGTCCGGGTAATCGGTGGCGCCCCAGCGGCGAGTAATGGAGTCGCCTTCGAAATAGATGTCGATGTGGCCCTGCTTCGCTTTCTCCAGAAGCTGCGCATGCGCCGCTAGCGAGTTTTGATCTGTGCGCGCCTGCGGTTGATCCGCCGGGGTGGACGCGCCTCCGGCAAATTGACGTGGAGGCGCAGCTTGAACGTTGAGAAACTTGTCAGCCCAGGGGATGAAATATTTCCAGTTAGGTCCATCCGTGTGACCGCCATCATGCTGCCGCCATGCGAGTTGCCCGTCCAGCAGACCAACATTCACACCGGGCATTTTGGCCGTGTGATAGTCTTCCGTGACGCCGAGATCCTTCGCTCCAAGCAATCGGAAGACAGGCTGAGCGGCAACTGCAGCCATGAAGCTGCCTTGATGGTCGAGCCATTTTGCGTCGCCCTTTTCAGGCACGCCATAACTGATGAAGGTTGGGCGCGGCGCGCATAGGGCAATCAGTTCGTGAGCGTCCACCGGTAAGTCGCCGGCGTTCTTGCTGCCGAATGTGGCCTCGGCCGCGCCGTACTTCAAGAAATTACCAGCCATCCAATGGTATTCGCCGGTCCCTGTGAGGTTTTCGACGGCTTCGCCCCAATTGCGCCGGTGCAATTTGGCGCCGCCTTCACCGGAGGATCCGACCAGCACGACCGCAAACCTGGTGTCGAACGCCATGGTGACCAATGCGGCTTTGCCATAACGCGAAACGCCCTCGATCCCGACGCGCTTGGCATCGACCGCTTTGTCGGTCTCCAGGTAGTCGAGACCGCGCGCCGCGCCCCAAGCCCATGCACGCAGGGAACCCCAGTCGTCCGGCTTGCGCGCTTGTCCTTTATTGACCAGGCCGATAATGCCGCGCGTCAATCCTGCTCCGTTATCAGCCTGTATGCTGCCGGGGTTGATCGCCACAAAGCCCCAACCGGCGGTAATGAGTTGGTCGGTGGCAGGCGGGTCCGCAGGAACAGGCGGCGCGGGCGGCGGCGTAGCAGCGCGTCCGGGTTGGGCTCCCCTGCCTCCGGGAGCGGCGGCCCCGCGTCCAGCGCCGAACCCGGGAGGAAACTGCGGCGCCGGAGTTAGACCCGGAAGCCCGCGGCCTCCAAACATCATCATCACCGGAACGGGCCCAGACGCGTCCGCCGGGGTCACCAGAGTCATCTGAATATCGACGTCGATTGCGGGGTAAGCCGAATTATCCACGTGGCCCGAAAGTAACTTGCCCACGACCGGCCGTCCCGCGATGGTGGAATCCATCGTCTTGACCACGTTCCACGTTACTTTTGGAACGTTCTTATGGACGCGCCCCAGCACTTCGCGGTCGAAGTCCTCCACGATCTCCGGCCGCCGCTGATTCCACCACATGTCTGGCGTAGTGACCTTCTTTCCGCTTTTGAGCGTCAGAACGTCAGGCAGGTTCGGATAGGGATTTGCCGTGGCGGGATCGTAGTTGGCATGGTTGGGCGCGCTTTCGTTGCCGCTCGGCCCCGGACGCAGCGCTTTGATGCCAAGCTGGTCCATCATATTCTGGTGATCCTGTTCGGCTGTCCAATTCATTGGCGCCGGAGAGCCCTGAGAGGCTGCGCTTTGAGGAGAGGCCTCTTGTGCGCTCAGAAAGCATGGGGCAATTGCGAATAAGCTGCCCGCGAGGGCAAGACGGATGGTCATGATCCCGGTCTCCAAACTCTAGAGTATGGTATCGGAGCGAGTATGCCACATTTGAGGACGGAGCCCCAGAGCGGCTGGATACGCCGGCTGGATACGCCGACTTCGAGGTAGAGCGCCGCTACCGATCATCGACTCCATTTCAAGACTACAGTACGGGTTCGAGTGCGGGCGGATGCCAAGCCCCATTGAGAATCGCCTCTTCCGGCCAATACAGGCGAATCGTGAGATTAAAAGGACCATTTCCGGAAGGAAGCCAGTTTGCTTCCTTTTCTGGCCCGGGGTTCTCATTTTGGAAGTAGATGTCCAGCGAACCATCCGGGTTGAATTTCAGTGGATCGCGGTCACCGATTGCGTAGCGATGGATCGGATTCGCAATGAAATAGCCGTCCTTGTCGTAGGCCGTAAGTGACCAGAACGCGCGCACCGGCGGCAGGCCGGTCTTGTCAAAGTGCATACAGTAGCGTTTCGCGCCGCTCAGGAGTTGTCCCGCGCCGTCCGCACTGCTGTTCAGGTAAATCGCGTCCTCTGGCGGATTCGCTCCTATCGCAAACCGCGCGATGCCAGCCCGGACCATGTAGTTCGTTCCATAACGGCCGATGGTTTTATTGAACCCTGCCCAACCTGGCTTAGTGGCCGCGGCTGAGGTAATCATTTGTTCAACCCGCGAGGAAGCAGCACGCGCGCCTTCGTTGAGAGCTTCCAGTTGCTCTGAGGTGAGCTTCGACGCCGCGAGATCCTCGCCGGGAACGATTCCGATGCGCGCGAGATCGCTCACCATGGCGCCGTCAGCTGCATGCGGTGGGTTCGCCTTCATGGCTTTGGCGAACGCGACGAAAAACGCGCTGGCGTCCATCGCTTTGACGCGGTCTGGCGGCGTGCCGTCCGCGGCAGTTCCGAACGCGAGCGCTGAGCCGAGCTTCTGCTCTCCATTCGGATACGCACTCTGCGGCATCATGCGCATGCCTCTCTGAAACGCATGTACGTTGTCGTAATCGGACGCGCCGTTAGTCTGCGTGCGGCCGAGGAGCCAAGCAATGTTCGTAGGCGCATCCAAGCGCGTGACATGTTCCGGAAGTTTGCCGTTCCAATTTGGCCCGACGATAGCTAACCAAGCTTCGGCGGTCCCGGTGGTTCGTTTGCCAGGGTTGGCAAAGGTTTCAGTCCACGCATCCATAAATTGGAGAAGGTAAAAGCGGCCATCGGAATCGAGAACGTGGATGAGGATTGGCTCCCGCGACAGATCGAGCCAAGCCGTCGAATAGAGTGTGTCAGCGTTAGGCCGGACGATTCGCCGGGTGTTCGGGCGCGGGAATTGCGGAACGTG
>DATAUH010000119.1:0-6646 GCA_036268375.1 Bryobacteraceae bacterium
CGATGGCGGGAACATGCCGGATTTCTGGCTACCCCTGGCCACGGAACCTTTGGTCACTGGCGAAGCTTCGCGCCTGCGGAGCAATGGTGAACCGTGGCTCGATCTGATAGGAAGAGTCAGGGCAGGCACGAACCCGACGGCATTGGAGACACAACTTCAGGCGGAGTTGCATCAGTGGTTGGCGAGCCATGTGGCGGACATGCTGCCCAGGGAAAAGGCGATTTGGGCGAAGGAGACGCTGCATTTCACGCCGGGCGGCTCGGGCGTCTCCATGATGCGCGAAGACTACAAAGGCGCTTTGCAGTTGCTGCTGCTGGCTGCAGTGTGCGTGCTGCTGGTGGCGTGCGCCAACACGGCCAATTTGCTACTGGCGCGTGGGCTGAAGGAGCGCGCGCAGACGGCGCTGCACGCGGCTTTGGGAGCGTCGCGAACGCGGCTGATGTCGAAGGCGCTCGCGGAAAGTCTCGCGCTGGCGTTGCTCGGGGCCGGCGCGGGCGTCGGTGTGGCATACGCAGGCGCCAAACTGATCCTGCACCTCGCCTTCCGCGCGTGGGTGCCAGTGGAGGCTGCGCCTTCGGCCCCTGTGCTGCTCTTCGCGCTGGGAATTTCGTTGATCACAGCCGTGGTGTTCGGGATGGCGCCGGCATGGATGAGCGTGCGTACCGATCCGATGGAAGCATTGCGCGGAGCAAAAGGCCATGGACAAGGCACGCGCGGCATATTAGGCGCAGCCAGCGCGCAGAGGACGCTGGTGATCGCGCAGGCGGCCGTGTCGCTGGTGCTGATTAGCGCGGCGGCTATGCTCGGACAGAGCCTGCGCAACATGGAGCGCCAGGACCTCGGCTTCGATACGCGCGGCCGATACATCGTGTCCATAGATCCGAAGCTTTCGAACTACAAGCAGGAGCAACTCGAACCGCTTTTCGATCAACTCGAACCCCGGCTGCGCACCATGCCGGGCGTGCGCATGGTCAGCTCTGCGCTGTACGCGCCGCTGAGCGGTTTGTATTGGAGCCACGAGGTGCGGATAGAAGGCAAAGCGGAGCCGGAATCGCTGGAGAACGCCTCGACCGCCTGGACCCGCGTCACGCCAGGGTTTTTCGAGACTCTCGGAGACACAATCCTGATGGGACGTCCATTGGCTGCCGCGGACAACGCGACGGCGCGGCGTGTGGCGGTGGTCAACCAGGCGTTTGCAAAAAGTTTCTTCGGTAACGAGAACCCGATCGGTCAACATTTTGGGCCCGCGCCGCGAAAAAATGCGAGCACTTATGAGATTGTTGGCGTGGCCGCTGACATACGCTACTTCGCGGGCGCGAGAGACGCCGTGCGCCCGATGTATTTCGTCCCCGAAGCGCAGAGTACGAACTTCGCGGAAGCGCATCTGGAAAGCCGCGAGGCCTGGTCGCACTATTTGTATGAGATCTTGATTTGGGCGCCGGGAAACCCGCCCAACCTGGAAGCGCAGACCCGGAAGGCACTCGCGAGCGTGGATCCGAATCTGCTGATGGAAGGCGTACGCGCCTATCCCCAAATTATTGGCGGCAGTTTGGGGCGCGAGAACATGATTGTGAGCCTGACGACGCTCTTCGGAGCCGTGGGGTTGCTACTCGCCGCGGTCGGTCTCTACGGCGTGACGGCTTATGGTGTGGAACGGCGCACGGGTGAAATCGGCGTGCGCATGGCGCTGGGCGCCGGCCGCGGAGCCGTGGTGCTGATGGTTTTGCGCGGAGCCTTTTGGCAGGTTGGCATCGGACTGGCGCTGGGAATTCCAGCGGCAATCGCTGCCGGGAACTGGATGGCCAGCCGCCTGTTCGGTATCGCGCCATGGGACCCGTTGACGCTCTCCGCCGCTACGCTCGTGCTGGTGGTCGCAGCCTTGACTGCCGCGGCAATTCCCGCCCGGCGGGCAGCCAGCGTGGACCCCGTACGCGCGTTGAGAGCGGAGTGAGCGGCTGCGTGTCGCCAATCGCGCGAATGGCAAAATAATTTTCAACATTTGCCGCAGGGCGAGCGTCTGAGTGACATGCGTACAGCTTCTGCGATCGCAATTGGCGCGTTCATGATGGCTGCCGCCCTCCCTGCGCAGGTCTATGACACGGCGGCAGTGAAGCCGGTAAGCGATCCTTCCTCACGTCCGATGGATTTCCGCATCCTACCGGGCGGGAGACTGGAGATCTCGAACCAGACGCTCGCCGTGATTGTCGGCCAGGCATTCCACCTGATGTACTATCAACTTACTGGCGGGCCCAGTTGGTTCAATACGGATCGTTTCGACATTGTGGCGAAAACGGATCAGAACCTAAGCAAGGAGCAGGCAACAGAAGCCCTGCAGAAGTTGCTGGCGGACCGGTTTTCCCTGCGCTATCGCTGGGAGCAACGCGAGGGCAAGATATTCGCGCTGACCGTGGGCAAAAACGGTCCGAAGTTACAGCCGGGCACGGGCCAGCGGAGCATAGTAGCCATCATGCGAAACACGCCGCCGCAGCTGCCGGGCGTGAACTACACGTTCGATGGCAGGAAAGCGACAATTGCGCAGCTTGCGGAGCGCATCGAAGGACAATTGGGAGTGCCTGTTCACGACGAGACAAATCTCACGGGCGAGTATGATTTCAAATTGAACTTTGCGCTTGACGATTCGGGTCCGTCAATGTTTTCTGCCGTGCAGGATCAACTGGGGTTAAAGCTCGAGTCTGGAAAGGGACCCGTGCGCACGTTGGTGATTGAGCGCGCGGAAAAACCGAAGGAAAACTGAATCTCGAGCGCGCAACCGATTACGATATTCGTGATGGAGAATCGATCACGGATTTCGGGAGCCGCGTCAAGGCGCGGGTTTTTGGGTGCGGCGATAGGAGCAACCGCGCTGCGCGGCATTGCGCAAGGGCACGGGACGCTGCTGTTCGTTGGAACTTATACACAAAAAGACAGCAAGGGAATTTACGCGTGGCGGTTCGATGGGGCGGGAAAGTTGACGCCACTCGGGCTTGCGGCGGAGACCGCGAATCCTTCGTTTCTGGCGATTGATGCGCGAGGGCAGTACTTATATGCAGTCAACGAAGGTGAGCGAGGCATGGCGACTGCCTTCGCGATCGACAGCAATGCGGGAAAGCTGCGCGCGATCAATAGCGTTTCAACGAGCGGCGCCGACCCGTGCCACCTGGCGATTGACGCGACGGGCAAGTGGCTGGGCGTCGCCAACTATACCAGCGGCAGCATTGTAATTTTTCCGATCCAGACAGGCGGACGTTTGGGCCAGGCTTCCGCATTCGTGCAGCACAAGGGCTCAGGCGTGGACCGCGAGCGACAAGAGGGGCCGCATACGCATATGGCGGCATTTTCGCCCGACAATCGCTATCTGATGGTTCCGGATTTGGGAACGGACCATGTGGTGTCGTATCGCTTCAATGCGGCCAAGGGCGGAATTACGCCGAACGATCCGGCATATTGGACTACCGCGCCGCGGTTTGGTCCGCGGCACCTGATCTTTTCGAAAGACGTCCGATTCGCGTATGTTGTGGGCGAGTTGGCTGCGGCCATTGAGGTATTTCGCTACGACGCGAGCAAAGGCAGCGCGCAATCCGTGCAATCGATTTCGATGCTGCCCGCGGGATACAAAGGCGAAAAGAGCGGCGCGGAGATTACGCTGGATCGCACTGGGAATTTCCTCTACGCGTCCAATCGTGGACATGACAGCATCGCGATTTTCCGCGTCGACAAAGCAAGCGGCAAGCTGACATCCATCGGCGTAACGCCGCTGGGCGTGAAGACGCCGCGCAATTTCGCGATCGATCCCAGCAATCGATTTCTATTCGCGGAGGGTCAGGATTCGAGCCAGATCGCGACGTTCCATTTGGATGCGTCGACGGGGCAGCTAACATCGGCCGGCCCGGCTGTAGCGGCGCCCGTCCCCGTATGTATTGCATTCCTGCCGTCCGCGTAAGCGCTTTCGAACACGCGTCGAGCGACGCAACTGGTTCTTATGGCGCATTGACCGAAGTGATGCGCGATGTCACCATGAAATATCGGCGCTAAGAATCGCTGCTGCGCGACTGCGCAGGAACTGGGACTCACGGATGGATATATCGTTCGCTTGGTGGCTATTTGCTGTGGCAGTGGGCACAAGCGCGTTGGGCGGCATGCTGGGCATGGCAAGCGGCATCTTCATTGTGCCGGTGCTGACGATATTCGGGCATGTCGAGATGCACAAGGCGATCGGCGCAAGCATCATTTCGGTGATTGCCTGTTCCTGCGGCGGCGCGGCGCCGTTTCTGAATAGCCGCCTGACGAATGTGCGTCTGGCGATTGTGCTGGAAGTGGCGACCACACTGGGAGCGCTGACGGGTGTACTCCTAGCCGGGCTTATCCCCATCCCATATCTATTTTTTCTTTTCGCGGTGATTCTGTTCCTTTCGGCGCAGCAGATGCTATCGAAAAGAGGCGCCGTACTTTCCGCCAACACAGGCGCCGATTGCTGCCGCTGGGCCGGCGCACTGAAACTGCATTCCACCTATCCCGATCTGGCTTTGGCGCGTGACGTGGACTATCAAGTGCGCCGTTTGCCTGCGGGCATGGGGTTGATGTATGGGGCCGGCTTGATTTCGGCGCTGCTCGGCATCGGGAGCGGTGTGCTGAAAATTCCCGCAATGGATACCGCGCTACGATTGCCGATCAAGGTGTCCTCGGCGACGTCCAACTTCATGATCGGAGTCACGGCCGCCGCGAGCGCGGGAGCATACTTCATGCGCGGCAGTGTGATTACAGCGATTGCAGGGCCGGTTGCGCTGGGGTCGGTAATCGGCGCGGTACTGGGAGCGCGAATCCTGATCCGGTTATCCAATGAAAAACTGCGGCTGCTGTTTATCGTGGTGCTGATGATACTTGGCCTGCAAATGTTGCTTGAGGCGTTTGGCATTCATCTGATGGGGCGGGCCGCATGACCGCGGCGTCGCCGTTAGAAAGATCGCTGGCGCGGCTCTTGAACTATGGGACGTGGTTAGCCTCGGCCGCAATCGCCGCAGGTTTGGGCTTAGTTGCGATGCACGGCTCCATCGGCGCATCGCATCCGGAGAACGTTTCGTGGATGTGGTTGGCCACCGCGGGCATTGGCCTATTGATCCTATTGCCTGTGATGCGCGTCTTGCTGATGCTGCTGTTCTTTCTTTACCGCCGCGATTACCGGTTGGCGCTCGCGGCGGTGTTGGTGCTGACGATTATTCTGACTGGGGTTGTACTCGGCCTTCGAACGGCGTCCGGAGCAGCAGGTTAGCCAGTACGGTCCGTTCGAAGGCCGCTGTCCGCCGCTGGTCAGTCGTTCTCTACAAGCTCGGCGAGCTGTTCGGCAACCTGGGCCCACCCGGAGTGAAAACCCATCTGCTCGTGAGCTTCACGGTCTTTGTCCGTCCAATGACGCGCGCGCGCCGTGTATTTGGTTCTACCGTCGACGTTTTCGAAGGTGATGACCACGGTCATGAACGGCTTTTCCGCAGGCTCCCACGCGCTGGTATACGCGTCGGTAAATACGAGTCGCTCATTCTTGACGACCTCGAGATAGACGCCGCGATTGGGGAATTCGGCGCCTTCGGGGCTACGCATCACGACCAGACTGGCGCCTCCCGGACGCAAATCCGTTTCGACGTGAGTAGTCGTCCACGGCGTCGGCGTAAACCATTGCTTCATCAGTTCCGGCTCCGTCCAGGCGCGGAACACTTTTTCGGGCGGCGCGTCGATCATGCGCGTAAGAACAAGGTCGCGCCCTTCAGTGGACGTGCTGGTCTTACCTTTGGTGGTAGTCATTTTCGTTTTAGTCCTTTCGATCGAATTAAGCGTTGCGTTTCAAGGGCAGTAATTGACGCAGGCGCGGTTCGCGCAGCCACAGGCCTGCCCAGGCGATGCATCCCAAGATTGCGGGAGCCACGATGTTCCAGAAGCCCAACTCCGCGCGAACGTTGGTGGCCACGGCCCCGCCGAGATACGCAGCGAGCAGGACCGCGCCGAGAATCGAGGTACGCGGGATCAGATAAAGCAGCGTCGAGATCATCAGAGAAAGGCCGATACCGACAATAGTCGATTCGGGGTAGCCCACCTGCGTGGTTGCCTGAACAACAAACGCTGGCTTGATGAGTTTCATCGAAGCATCCAAGAGCAGAAACGCGCCGGCGAGCCCGGTGAAAGCGCGGGCAGTCCACACTCGTTTGCGCGAAAAGGTGATGGGGGTTGCGTTCATAAATGTTGGTCGAGCGGTTGCGATAGCTTGTGCGGCGGTCATTGTTTTTCTCCTTCGCCGGTATAGACCGCCGCAGCGCCTGAAAATCATCGGCGCATCGAAAAAAAGTTAGCCCCGTGGTAACAGAAGCGGCAGGTCGAAACGCGGGAAAAGCGATTCGACGTCCAGGAACGAATTGACGGCCGCGATCTGGTCTTCCAACAACTCGAGCACGATCAGCGCCCAAGCCTTGTGTCCGCCCTCGGGGTTGGGGCGATACTGGGCGAAAGCGGGCGAACCGCACGCCGCTACAGGCAGAAATCGCGAACCTCGGCAGCCGCAACCTGGCCCAAGCATCCAGTTTCGAATCGGTTCGTGACCCTGAAACCAGAGAGCATACGGAGGCATAGAGATGGTTGCGTCTTCACGCATCAGACCTGTGAG
>DATAUH010000120.1:0-6704 GCA_036268375.1 Bryobacteraceae bacterium
CTTCTCCGTGCGCGGCGCCGACTACAGCCGCGTCGGTCTCTATCTCGACGACGTGCTGCTGCACCAACCTTTCCACATGCTGCAGGGCCAAAACGTGACCGGCTCCGGCGCGGCGTTTAATGGCGACATGGTCGAAGAGCTCGAACTCCACGAAGGCGCCTTCCCTGCCCGCTTCGGCGATGCCAGCGCCGGTGTTCTCGACGTCCACACCCGCGATGGCAGCTTCACCGCTACCACATTTCGCCTCGAAGCCAGCGCTTCGAACGCCGGCATCGTTGCCGAAGGGCCCATCGGAAAGAAGAAACGCGGATCGTGGCTCGTCGCCGCCCGCCGCAGCTATCTCCAGTACCTGATCCAGCGCATCGATCCCAACGGAACCTCGCTCGCCTTCGGACTCGAAGACGTTCAGGGCCGCTTCGCCTGGGAATTCAGCCCGAAAAGCAAACTGACTTTCTATCTGCTCGAAAGCTACTCACTACTTGACCGCACGAACATTCATACGCTCGGCATCAACTCACTCGCCACCGGCGCATACGATTACACGCTCGCCAACCTGGGCTGGCACTACACGCCATCGTCGAAATTCGTGCTCGCCACACACGCCGCGTGGATGCGCGAAAAATACAACAACAACAATCCCACTCCGCTCCCGCTCGAGGACGGCTTCTACGGCGAATGGGTCGCGGGTGCTTAAACGATTTGGGGGTTCCGGCCCGGAACCATATTGTAGGCCTCAGCGGGATTCAGGTTGGCGCGTATATTGGACTCCAGGTGCGCAAGTGTGGAATGGGCGGACTTTGGAAGATTGTCCCGAAAGCGAGAGCAGGCCGCAGGTAACTGCTGTAGTGCGGCAAGCGTATCCCTAACCATGACCTGCAAGTTCAGCTTTCCGGGCGGTTGGTCCAGCGCCCAGAGAGCTTCGACATAGTCGGCGTCCAGTTCGAACAGTTGTCGGATGAGCCGTTGAGGAATCTGTTCCGGAGTCAGGGACATGCGGTCCAGCGCACGGAACAGAGCCAGCAGATCAAGCCTCGCGGTCTCCAGTCGCGTGCGCAGATCCGCCGGAATATCCGCCGGTGCAGGGCGAGCCATACAATCGAGCATCGCGTACAGAATGCATCAGGTCAACATTGCGGTGAGGAATTCATTTACGCCATCGCAACTATGGTGAAACGGTCCAGCAGCGCCCAATCGCCGTTCAGCAGGAGAAGGCGCAGCGCCAGCAAACGGCGCGCTCCCGCTTCGCTCCAGCGCATGCCGGCCTGACGCATACGCGCGTGCACAACTTGTTTATGCGCGCTCTCAACGGCTCCGCTGCCGATCCCGTATCCCAGCCGCAGATACTCGTCATAGCGCATGCGGGCTGCGTTTGCGCTGTAGTAACGGATCAGCGAATCCAGGCTCTCCCGCAACTGCGGAGACTGTGGCCGCAGGCGTTTCAATCGCGCAATGACCTGCTCCACCTTGCCGGCCCTGAGATCCACGCCGATCTGGCGGACCCATTGATCGGCTTGTTGAGATCCCTCGCCGTAACGCAGACGGGCAAACTCCCAGGCATGTTCCATGGCGTGCCAGAAGTCGAGGATCTCGCAACGCCGGATAAACCAGGTGGCCCGGTTCCAGATCCACTCCGCACCATCACCGACGATGACCACCATCGTGTTGGAACCCAGCCAGCCCAGTTCGCGCAACTGTCCATACAGCCTGTGGAAGATGGCATCGGCGTCGCCCAGGCAACTGACCAGGAAGCGCCGTACGACCGAGCGCCGTCCGGGAGAAGTCTCGACTCGTTCCTCCGGCAACAGTAAAACACCCGTCTTGACTTCGCGGAAATGGCCTTCCTCAACGGGTGGCAAAGGCGGTAGTGGCTCCGCACCGTCTGTCGCCGCCGATGGCTGCGTACCTGCATTCCCAGCGCGCAACCATCCACGCTCAGTAACACCGTCGCAGGCGCTTCGCCGGTAGAAGCCCCTGCACTGCGGCTGTCGACGTGATACCGGCTCAGTCCTTCGCTGTAATTCGCAGCTGCCTGTCCCAGCCGCTGCGACACTTTCCAGATGCCCATCGCACTGATCTTCACGCCCAGGAGAAGTTCCGCCAGTCGCGCCGCCAACGTATACGGCACCACGGCGGCCAGCACCGCCAGTTCGCGGGCGAGCGAACCGCTGATGCGTCCCGGCTCCACGCCCAGAAGATCCAGCAGCGGTCGGCATTCGGATTTACAGGCCGGACACCGATAGCGCGGCACTCCAACCCTCAGACGTCCGAAACGCGCCAGCCACGAAACCGACCGCACATCCTGGCAAACCATGACTCGCCCGCATGGCGAGCAAACCGGAGGCTGGGTCGTGGATTTCGCCCGCTCTATCACTCGCCGCTGAAGCTCACCCAACATCCGCGGACGATACTCGTCTTCAACTGCACGCTCCATCAAGACGAACTCTGAGGGACCTTCTGCCACCATGGGCCGCATCGGCGGCAACGACTGCGCCTCGGGCATGAAACATTATGTGCGCTCTATGTTCCTGAGCGCCAGGACTTAAATCGGGTTACATTTCTCCGGCACCTCAGGCCCCTACCCCCAAATCGTTTAAGCACCCCCGGCTTACCGGCTTACGCGCAAGCCCAACGCCGGATAGTCACTGCTACGATAGGGCCAGCGTGATATGAGCGCTCCCATACGGGTTCTCGTCGCGAAGCCGGGCCTTGATGGCCATGACCGCGGCGCCAAGGTAATCGCCAAGGCCCTCCGCGATGCGGGCATGGAAGTAATCTATACTGGTTTGCGACAGACTCCGGAGATGATTGTCGACGCGGCCCTGCAGGAAGATGTGCAGGTCATCGGGCTCTCAATGCTATCCGGGGCGCATAACTCCATCGTTCCGCGCGTGATGGAGCTGTTGCGGCAACATGAGATGAATGATGTAAAAGTCATCGTGGGGGGGATCATTCCCGACGATGACGCGCGGAATCTGGAGCAGCAGGGCGTAACCAAAGTCTTTCAGCCCGGCGCTTCGCTGGAATCGATCGTAGCGTCCGTCCGAGAGGCCGTGGGCCCGGCGGCGCATTAATTTAAGCAGCACAAGGCAGACAATGGACAAACATCTGAAGATTGCGATCTTCATCGACTTTGACAATATTGAAATCGGAGTGAAGTCAACTCTCCAGCGCGAGTTCGACGTTTCGGTCGTGCTCGAAGCACTCAAGGAGCGCGGCGAAATCGTCACCAAGATCGCGTACGCGAACTGGGGCCGGATGGAGAACTCCACCCGCCAGCTTTCCGAATACGCGGTGCAGATGGTGCAGCGCGATCCCTCGCCCCGCGGCGACAAGAATGGCGCGGATATCAATCTGGCGCTCGACGCTCTCGAAATGGCGTTCACGCACGATCACATCAATGCGTTCACGATCGTCAGCGGCGACAGCGATTTCATCGCGCTGGTCAACAAGCTCAAGCAGTATGACAAGACCGTGTTCGTGGTGGGTGGCAAGGCGTTCACCAGCACCATCCTCCAGAAGAATTGCCACGAGTTCATCAGCTATGAATCGATGCTGGACGATCGCGGCGGTTCACGGGGGCATCGCGATCATCATCCGCGTGACCGCCAGCAGCAGGAACGCGGCGACCGTCCGCAGCAGCAGGGCGGGGAGGGCGGCGGGCAGCAACCGCGCCCGAAGGAACAGGGGCAGGCGCCGGGGCCGGGGCCGCAGCAGAGCCGGAGGCCGGCGCCGCTCGATCTGCATCAGGCGATGCCGCTCGTCGAGCGCGCGCTGCAGGTGCTGGAGCGCCGCGAAGTGCGTCCGCAGCTTGGCTTGCTGAAATCGACCATGCTGCAACTCGATTCGAGCTTCAGTGAACGCGCTTACGGCGCCGGTTCTTTCACGGACTTCATCGAGAAGTTGCGCAAGAACGATCTGATTCTGGTGACGGGCGGCGAGGGCCGCTACATGATTTCGCGCAAGCGCGGTGGATCTCCGGAGAAAACGGTGCGGCCCGAAGAGGCGTTACCGTCCCTCCGCGACGTTCTGGAGAATCATCGTCTGGAACTGGAAGAAGGCGTCTCCGCAACGGATCTGCAGCAGTGGGTTTCCGAGGAATCGCCGACCTTCGACTGGAAGACGTTCGGTTTCCAGGAATTCAGCGAGTTTCTGAATTTCGCGCAGGACAAGACGGTGGTTCGCGTTGTTCCGGATGAGACTCGCGGTCTGGTGGTTTACCTCGGCGCGGAATTCCATCCGCCAGCCGTCCCGGAGCCGGAGCCGCTGCCACTTCCCGAAGAGGGCGAAGAGGAAGAGGGTCCGCAACCGGTGGTGCCGGGTCAGCCGGTGGCAGGTTCGGAGCCGCCGAAAAAGGGCGCCCGGAAGACGTCTGGCAGGGAAGTGGATGGCAACGTTGTCGCTCCACCGAAGCGTGCCCGTAAGTCGGTGGGTCCGCCGCGCAAGCGCAGAGCTCCTTCCGCGTAATTTAATCGGTGAAGTGCTGGACGCGCGGATCGTTTGCATCCGCGCCGCTGAAGATTGTTCCTCCGCTGCCGATGGGAGCCGCCTGCCGATCGTGCGCGGGCGGTTCGGCGCGCCTTGAATCCGCCGTTGCCTGTGCTCCACCGGGTGCGCCCGCGCCTTTGAACCTTCGCGCTTTTGCGTGTACAGTTGGTTTCGCGGTAGCGCCGGTCGCGGCCTGAGCTGCTGGCGCGGTGGCAGCAACCGGGAGCGGAGCAATCGTTTTCACGCGGTTCAGAATCAGGAAGATGGCCAGCACGCCGATCCCGAGGCCCAACCCCAGCCCGCCCAGTAGCGCCAACACGTGCGAACGCGTCATCTGCTCAGGCAGACGCTAAACTGGGAGTGTGGGTTTCCCCGAATCCTTCAAAATCGGTAACATCGAGTTGGCTCCGGCCACTGTTCTCGCGCCCATGGCGGGTGTGACGGACACGGTTTTCCGCCGGTTTATCCGCAATCTGGATGGATGCGGGCTGATCATGACCGAATTCACCAGTTCGCACGGGGTCAGTGCGGCCCTCGATGCCGAGGGTGCGATTAAGAAACATAACCGGACGGTGGACCGCTATCTCGCTTTCGAGCCGGAAGAGCATCCGATTTCCGCGCAGCTTTTCGGTTCCGATCCGGAAGTGATGGCCGAGGCGGCGCGGGTCTGCGAAGATCTGGGCTTTGATTTCCTCGACATCAACTTCGGTTGCCCGGTGAAGAAGGTTGTGAAATGCAATGGCGGGTCGGGATTGTTGCGTGACTTACCGCTGGTGGAAAAGATCCTGCGTACCGTCCGCGGCGCGATCAAAATTCCGCTCACCTGCAAGTTCCGCGCCGGCTGGAACGACCATGAGCTCGTCATGACGCAGATGGCGCGCCTGGCGGAAGACTGTGGACTGCAGGCAGTCGCGCTGCATCCGCGCACGCGCGAGCAGGGCTACGGCGGCAAGTCCGATTGGACGCGCATTGCGGCTGTCAAAGACGCGGTGAAGATTCCCGTGATCGGCAATGGCGATATCATTACGCCCGAAGATGCGGTTCGCATGGTGGAAGAAACGCGGTGCGATGCGGTGATGATCGGGCGCACAGCGTCGTCGAACCCCTGGATTTTCCGGCAGATTCAGCAGTATCTCGCGACGGGGCATTACGATCGGCCGACGCAGATGGATCGTTACGCGATGATGCGAACTTATTACAAAATGCTGCTCGATCGGCGCGAAGACGATTCCGTCGGCAAGATGAAACAGTTCGCGACTTACTTCACGCACGGCATTCGCGGCGGCGGGCAGCTTCGCGTGTCCATTTACAAGGCCACCGAGGCGCCCGCGATTCTGAACCTGGTCGAAGAGTTCTTCGAGCCGGAACTGGTTACGGTTGAGGCCGTGGCTTAGTCGGCAACATCACTTGTGTTCCGGCTCTTGACAGAGACACTGCTCCCGCCCCTTTGATGTAAGAATTATTCGGATTTCAAGGACCTGCCGGCCGGAGCCTCCTTCGAGGACGGCCTCAATATTTCGTTACCGCTCCTTTGCAGTCGCGGCTCGGAAAGGTCGCGTTCGTAAGAAGCGACGTTACGTTTACAGGCGTTCGCGTGAAACGAACGCCGCGGCGGCAGGGGGATCGGATTCTTAATCCGCCGTATCCTGCCGCCGGTGAATCGGATGGTATCTACGAGCTGGTGGATTGCGGGTTGGGTTTTAACTGGCCGCCCGGTTTGCTTAGCCTCGTTTCGAATTGCTTTCGCGTTCCATCCTCTGGAGTCACCCACCACGTCTTTCGCTCGTGGGCAGCCTTATCTAAATCGATTTAGACCGTTCTCTCGTCGGCGTGCAACTTAATGAGACAAGCGCCGCAATCCTTTAACGGGATGCCGAGAGTCCAGTATCACTTCAATCGACGCTTCCTGGCCAGGAATTTCATCTCAATCGAAAAGTACCACGGGGCCTCCAAATTTCCGGGATCGGAAAATGGGCGATTTTGGGGTTAAGTGTTTTGTTGTGTATGCCGAAAAAAAGTTGAAAATTCTTGTGACCGGCGTTTACCGCGCGTGCAAGTTCTGAAAATCCAAGTCCGCGACTACCAGTCCGAAGAGAGGAATTTGCCCGTCGTGGTGACCCGGACTTTAGAAGGCACCTTAGTTTTCGCGGATGCGGGATTGACTGGATCGAGTATCCATGAATGAATGTCGTTGGTGCTTGCTTCCACACGGGCACGGG
>DATAUH010000121.1:0-7222 GCA_036268375.1 Bryobacteraceae bacterium
GCTCTAGTGACAGACTCAAACTCCGCGATTTCGGTCGCAAGCTGCTTCTTGCCCGCCGGAGTCAGGTGATAAAACCGCGCCCGCCGGTTATTTTCCGATTGCCCCCACTTCGCGGTCACCCAGCCCTTGATCAACATGCGCTGCAACGCGGGATAAAGCGAGCCCTCTTCCACCTGCAGGACGTCCTCCGTGGTCTGTTGTATGCGGGCGGCAATCCCGTAGCCGTGCATAGGCCCACTCTGCGCGAGCGTTTTGAGGATGAGCATGTAAAGCGTGCCGGGTGGAATCTCCGAACGCGATCCGGTTTTGCTTCCCATAGTTTATCTATAGTAATACAACTTCCGTAGGCGGCCTAGGGATTGTGGAAGGCGCTTATAGAAGGCGCGCGATGCTGCAAGTCGCGGCGCTGGTGACGCGAATCAGATCCTCCGGCGAGAGCAGCATCTGGCATCCCCGAACACCGGCGGAAACCGCAATCACGTCCCACAAAATAGCCGTTTCATCCAGGTAAAGCGGGTACGCTTTTCGCGCGCCCACTGGTGAAACTCCGCCTCGAACATAGCCGGTCAAAGCGAGGACCTCCTTCATCGGAACCAGATCGATCTTTTTGTTCCCGCTGGCCGATGCGAGACCTTTCAGATCCAGTTCGGAATTGGCGGGGATCACGGCCAGCGCCACTCCGTTACGATCGCCGCGCGCTACCAGCGTCTTGAACACCTGCTCCGGCGGCATTCCAATGGCCTGCGCCACCTCCGACGCCGAAAGATGCTCGTGGTCCACCTTGTATTCGCGCAGTTCGTATCGCACGCCCGCGGCATCCAGAATACGCGCCGCGTTGGTCTTGGTCATGCCGATGACATGGTAACAAGTCCCGCCCGGAGGCTCCTCCCGGCCTCAGTCGATGGGGTTTTCCGTTTTCGGAGGCGCAGGCGGCCCTTCCCGGCCAATCCGCGCTTTCAGCGGCACCAGGTAGCGCATCCCGAGACAGGTAATCAGCGAGAGGACGAATGCCATAAACCATCGATCCTCGGCGATAGCCGCGCCTACCACTCCCGTGCTGAAGATGCCGGCCGCAGTGGCCACGCCATGCACCTGATTTTCAGTCTTCACGATAGCGCCTCCGCCGATGAATCCGATGCCCGCCAGAAGGCCCTGCACAATCCGCGATTGCACGTCTGGCGCGGCGTGGCCCTCAGGTTGAGCTAGCAAAAGGTATCCGCAACTCGCCATCGCGACCAGCGGAAATGTGCGCAGGCCGGCTGAGTGCGTCTCTTTCTCCCCGATAAAGCCGGCGGGAAGCGCAAAAAAGAAGGACGCCGCCAGCTTCAGCGCGTGCCACTGAGCGTCCGGATTAATGCTCCAAACCATAGGTGTCTTTATAACACCGCCGCGTCGGCCTTTCCACTCCGCGCCAACAAAAGCCTTGACGGTTTCATAGTTGGCCTGCGGCTGATTCCGAACATTTGGCGCTGTGCAGCCGGCGATTTGCACGTTACCGCTTCTGAAAACAGGCGTCGTAATTCCACACGCAGCTAAAATAGGCATATGGGAACTTTGACTATCGCGGGACGTGAATTCCGCTCGCGATTGATTGTAGGAACCGGCAAGTACCGCAGCTTTTCCGAGATGCGACGCTGCCACGAAGCCTCGGGTGCGGATGTGGTGACCGTTGCGGTGCGCCGCGTCAATCTGACCGACCGCTCGAAAGAATCTTTGATCGATTACATCGACCGCTCCAAGATGTTTATCCTGCCCAATACAGCCGGCTGCTACACCGCTGACGACGCCATCCGTACGGCCATGCTGGCGCGCGAAGTGGGGCTTTCCAATTGGGTCAAATTAGAAGTCATTGGCGACGAAAAGACGCTCTTTCCGGATGTCTTTGGTCTTGTCGAAGCCACGCGCGTGTTGGTGAAAGAGGGCTTTGTAGTCCTGCCTTATACGAACGACGACTTGGTGGCCGCGCGCCGCTTGATCGACGCCGGCGCAGCCGCCGTAATGCCTCTCGCCGCGCCCATAGGTTCCGGACTGGGCGTACAAAATCCTGCAAACCTGCGCATTCTTCGCGAACAGATCACCTCTGTTCCCCTGATCGTCGATGCCGGCGTGGGCACCGCATCCGATGCGGCAATCGCAATGGAGTTAGGCGCCGATGCAATTCTCATGAATACCGCCATTGCCGCCGCCGAAGATTCGGAAAAGATGGCGAAGGCGATGAAATTGGCGGTGGAGGCCGGCCGCTTGGCTTATGAATCGGGACGCATGGCAAAGAAGCTTTACGCGGCCGCGAGTAGTCCGTTGGCGGGCGTTGTCGGAAGCTGATCTGTCCCCTACGATCGCACGCTGATTTGTAGAGCGCGGGCCGCGAATGCCTTGGACCCATCGAGCATTTTGGATCACGCCCATCGCCATCGGCCTCCTGCTGTGGCTGTTCTCGGCGATTCTTGCGCGTGGTTTTTTTCGACGCGCTTACGAATCCGCGTCCGCGGAGACCGTCCACGAACGGCTCTTCCTGGCATCTATCGGTTTCTTCACCGCTGCTTTTGTCGTCCGCGGCATCACGCTCGCGATTCACTACGATATTGGGCCCTTCCACGACGTGTCGATGCGAGGCCGCCATATCCATCACCTGGTTTGGGGCATTCTGCTCCTGCTTCTGGTGGGTTTCGGCTGGCTTCTGCAAGTGGGAACCGGCGCCGCAAAATCGAACGTCCTCTCGGCGCGCCTCATGTGCATGTTGTATGGCGTAGGCGCGGCGCTTACGCTGGACGAGTTCGCTCTCTGGCTCAACCTACGTGATGTGTATTGGGAGCGGGAAGGCCGCGAAAGCGTGGAAGCGATGGCGCTCTTTGCAGGCGTGCTTTTCGTTGGTATCTTCGGGGGCCGTTTCTTTCGCGGCGCCGCTCGCGGTTCGCCCGGCGCCGGTCCCCGCCGCAAAATGGAATAAGATGCGCATCGACAAATGGCTTTGGGCCGCACGTTTCTTCAAGACGCGCTCGCTGGCTGCGCGCGCGTGCGAATTGGGCCGCATCTCGCTCGGTGGCCAGCCGATAAAACCAGCGCGCGAGGTCCACGCGGGCGACCGTCTCCTGGTGAAAAACGATAGCGGCGATTTCCAAATCGATGTTCTCGGACTGAGTGAAATGCGCGGTCCTGCTTCGGTGGCGCAGTTGCTCTATCGTGAAACCGATGAGAGCCGCGACAGCCGCTTGCTGTTGGCTGCGCAACGCAGAGCCATGCTTCCGACCGAAATGGGCCGCGAAGGCAAACCTTCTAAACGCGACCGGCGCGAAATCGCCCGCCTGCGCGGCCGGCGGTGATTTCCGCTACTGCTGAACTGTAATCGATACGCCGGTTTGCGACGTCACTCCGCCGATGGTGGTTGCCACCGGTTGGTCGCCATTGGCCACATTCGGCACAGTTACATTGAGCTGGTAAGTCCCCGATTCCACCAAGCCCGCATAAACCACCGTGGCCGGCTGACCGCCGATGGTAACTTGAACCGGGTTGGCCAAAGGCTCCGGCGTAGTGACTAACTGTGCGCTTGGCGATGCTGGATTCGTTGGACCAAAGCCCGTCGCGTAAAACTGAATCGTCTCGCCCGGTTTTGCGGGCGTCGATGTGACGCCGCTGATCAAGTTCACCGGCGCTACCAAGCTGTAGTCTGCGTGCAAAGCTGCCGCGTAGACGCCGTTATCGATTGTGAAAAGCGCGGGCGAAAACTGATTCTTGGCGATTCCGAACGCACTGCTGGCCTGTTGCGCCGTTGTTACCTGCACTTGCACCGTTCCCGTGGTGGAATCGTCGGGCGCCAGCACGTTGATCTGCGTCGGGCTGATGTAATTGACAAACGCAGCCTTCCCGTTGATGGTTACCGATACTCCCTGAAGCGAAGTAGGCAGCATCCCGTTTATAAAGTCGGAACTCTGCCAACTGTAAGTCGAACTCGATAAGTTACTGCCAAAAATGGAGACCCAGCCGGCGGATGCGATATTCGTCTGATACCCGCCCGCATTCGCGACGGCCGTAATTACCGGCGCCGCCTGCGTTCCCTGTACCGTAAGCGTGATCGCAACCGATGCGGGACTTCCCGTGGCCCCGTCCGCCGCGACCTGCACAGCCGAGGTGTACGTTCCCGCGGCCAGATTCGCTGGGTTAATCGATATTGTGAGCGTGGATGGCGCGGCGCCCGACGCCGGCGACACGGTCAGCCAGTAATCACTCGACGAGGCCTTCCAGGCCATGTCTCCCGCGCCGGTGTTAGTAATCGCAACCGTCTGCGAGGCCGGCACGGCGGCCCCCACGGTGTAGGTGAAGGAGAGAGTTTGCGGAGCCACCGTCAGCACCGGCGGCGTCGGCGTGGACTGTGTAACCGTAAGCGTGATTGGAATCGAAAGTGGCGTATTGGAGGCTCCGGGCGCAGTGATTTGTATACTGCTGGAGTAAGTTCCCGCGCTCAGGTTTGCCGAAGAGATCGATACCGACAAGGTGGAAGGCGCGGTTCCGGACGAAGGAGACACGCTCAACCATGAATCGGCGGCGGCGGCCGTCCAGGCCAAGGTTCCGGATGCGCTATTGGTAATCTGAATCGTTTGTGCCGCGGGCAGATCCCCGCCCGCAACGAAAGTAAATGCCAATCCGTCAGGCGCCGCTGAAATCGTAGATGGGGAAGGCGCCGCAGCCATAATGGCCAGCGTATCGGTCCCGGTTACCGCATGAACTGCGATGGTAATCAGGCCTGTCATGCTCGATGGAAGAACAGCCGTGATCGAATTATTCGTCCACGAGTTGACCTGCAGTGTTTGAGCGGAGGAGGAACCTGCTGGCGTCGCGGTTACCGCGCAGTTGATGCATTGTGTACTGAGATCCGCCCCGCTAATGGTGATCGCGCCGCCTGCCGATACCACTTTCGGGATGGTGCTGATCAGTGGACCAATTGAAAAGATGGCAGCATTGATTTTGCACCGCACCGCGGAGAAGAAACCCGCGGCTTGGGTGTAATTGTTGCAATTGAATGTGCCCAGCGATGTGCTGGTGGCGGAAAATGTTCCTGTTCCTTTGACGAAATCGTCATAGTAAATTACGTTAGTATCGCCGCCGACGGTAAGTTGCAGGCTACCCCAAGTTACAGACGTCAAATCGGAAGCGAATCCGCCTCCAGTAGCGCCCAGCGCGAAGAAAAGTCCACCGTTGCTGCTCAGGTACGCATCCGAAGACGCAGCCGTTCCGATCGATTTCCAATCCGCCGTGCCGCCTAGAAACGAGCGAACAATTTGGCTTGTCGGATGAGACGCGCTGGTGACATTTGCAATGCCGCCGGCGCTGCACAAGAAGGTACCGAGCGTAGAATTCACAAACGCCGAAGGATCCACATGGCAGTAAGGGACCACGCGCGTGCTGGCGGCCAGTTCGCCTACGATGAATCCGGCGGAGGCGCTGGTCTCCGAGACGATACCGTCGCTTGCATTGTTAAGCTGCGTTCCTGCGCTTAAGCTGGGCAGGTAAACGCCCGAGTTGCCTACGATCGCGATCGTGCTGATGCCGCGCACATCGTCACTGCGCTGATTCCAGTTCGCGAGATTCCATAAAAACGCGCTGCCCGGCATAAGCTCAGAGGCCTGTGTGCCGGCGCCGATCGTCGCAAAGTAATTGCCTGCCACAAACGATCCGAAATTCGGCGTCGCAAGCAGAACTAACTTACCCACGAGCGTAGTTGCCGGCGGAGTCAGCGTCTCGTCCGGCTGTAATCCGGCCAGGTAAGATCGCGCGATCAACCCTCCCAGGCTGAAACCGACTAAGTCGATCTGCGGAACCTGCGTGCCGTCGTCGTACAGAATGGTCTGCAGAAAGTCGCCCAGGTCGTTGCCCAGGGTTTCGATGCTCGCTCCCGGGTCTTCCAGGCAGTTATCGAAAAGATACACAACCGGAACGCCGTCCGCCACCAGATACTGCGCCAAGTTACCAAACGTATCGGACGAACTTGCGGAGACCGGACAGGCGTTATTAAACCCAATCTCCCATCCATTCAGCAGCACCACCGGATTGCGTGCGGCGGTCTTAGGCACGCTGACGCTGGGCTGTACCTCCACCGTCATCGCGCTCTGGCGCACCTCGCCGGAGGCGCTCGTAGCCGTTACTGCAACGTTATACGTGCCCGGCTTCGCGCGCACGGAAGCTGCCAGCACCATCTGCCCGGAGCGATTGGGCGCAATCGCCAGGCCCGCTGCCTTGGCCCCCGCAAACTGCACGCTCCTGCTTTTCGCGCTGCGCAGAAACTCCAGCGTTTCGCTGGACGCCGCCACGGCAACCGGCTCACCGGGGCGCACTTGGTAGTGCGTCTGTTGCAGATCCATACTGCGAAACTGAGCGGCAGCCGATGAAGCACAAACGAAAAATGCGATCAGACGAGCGGACAGAGTACACTTCTCCCAGGAGACCATCTGCTGAAAAAGACGCATCGGTCGGCGGAAACGCGCAGCCGTTTTCGCCGCCTCCAGCCTGGTTTGGCCAAACGATACGCCACCGCTTTCTTCACTTTGGTGATCTTCGGCGTTACGCTCCTGCGGGCGGCCGACGTCATCGATCGCTCGACGCTTGACCGCAAGGTGCTGATCGGTTATCAAGGCTGGTTCGGTTGCCCGGGCGACGGCTCGCCGGGCAATCGGTGGTCCCATTGGTCGCGCGGCATTCCTTCTGCCGAAACCTTGGCAATCGATCTCTATCCGGATCTTCGCGAATTGGATGCCGACGAACGCTGCTCCCTGCCCGGATTTACCATTCAAGGCAGGCCGGCGTACCTGTTCTCCGCGTGGAATCGCAAAACCGTGCTGCGGCATTTTCAATGGATGAAGCAATATGGCCTCGATGGCGTACTGGTGCAGCGCTTCATCACCGACATCGCGCAAAGAAGGTCTACGGGCGATGTCGTATTAAAGAATGTGATCGCGGGCGCGGAAGCTACCGGCCGTACCTTCGCCATCGAATACGACGTCTCCGGGGCCAACCCGCAAAACTTCGCGCAGATTCTGCAAGATGATTGGAAGTATCTCATCGATAACCTTAAGGTAACTGCGAATCCGCGCTATCAATTCCACAACGGAAAGCCGCTGGTCTCTGTTTGGGGTATGGGTCTGAATGAAGCCGGCCACCCGCCCGAGGATGCGGCCGCCGCCAAGGCGCTGATCGCCTGGTTTCATTCGGGCGCTCCCGAGAAATACCGCGC
>DATAUH010000122.1:0-6332 GCA_036268375.1 Bryobacteraceae bacterium
GACGCGCTGCCGGATCTGTTCACGGCATTCCAGGAACAACTTGGCTTGAAACTGCAGTTGACGAAGGCTCCTGTCACAGTGCTGGTGATCGATCAAGTATCGAGGCCGTCGGAGAACTGATTAACACGTTGCGAAAACATCGAATCACTGCGCATCTCAACATAGTGAGCGTGATGCACGAGCCGGTCGAGGTGCCGTCGCAACTGTAGGATCGCCGATCTGCCCATGCCAGCGGGCGACCGGCATCTGCAAGGTCAGGATCACGCTCCGAGTCTGATAACGCTCCTCGCCGCATTCCCCAGAAGTCCCGACGTTCCGTTTCAGTGAGCAGCGCCATTGCCCAGTCATCGACCACGAGGAAATCGATACGGCTGATCCGGCAGGCAAATGCCGGAAACTCCCATCGGCGCCGAAGTCGATCTCTTCCACACATGCGTTGCCACGAAGCGTGGGCGTTCTTCAACCCTCGTGCCAGGGCCTGGTTCTCGCGCCAATCCATTGCTGATCGAATATGGTGAGCGTTATGCACGAGCCGGTCGAGGTGCCGTCTGCAACTGTAGGATCGCCGATCTGCCCATGCCAGCGGGCGACCGGCATCTGCGAGGTCAGGATCACGCTCCGAGTTTGATCACGCACCTCGCCGCATTCCCCAGAAGTCCCGACGTTCCGTTTCAGTGAGCGGCGCCATTGCCCAGTCATCGACCACGAGGACATCGATACGGCTGATCCGGCAAGCAAATGCCGGAAGCTCCCATCGGCGCGGGCCAGGGTAAAACTCGCGAAACAGCGCGGCTGCGCGTGTGTGAGAGGCTGAATATCCGTCGGGACAAGCCAGGCCGCGGGCGGCACCGAAGTCGATCTCTTCCACACATGCCTTGCCACGAAGCGTGGGCGTTCTTCAACCCTTGTGCCAGGGCCTGGTTCTCGCGCCAATCCATTGCCGGTCGAATAAGGAGCCCCGTCGTTCGCGGAAGGTGAGTTCGCCAGTGTTGGAACCCTTTTCCTCGGCCTTTCGCTTCGGCGAAGCCGAACATGAATCTGACGCGACTTGTCGTCATTCTGCCGCTAGACGATACCGGACGGCGCTCATCGCGGCTAGTAACCATGCCCACGGCAATTTGACACTGCTGCGAGCCTCACCATCCAACCAGTGTTTCCAGTTCCGCGAACTCATTTTGGTCAGTGCAACGACCCACATTTCCGCCGTCCCGCAGTTATGTACGATGCATTGTACGATGCATTCCGAAGGCGAGTGACTTGCAATCCATTTCATCGGAGGGTAACGAAAATGAAATACATTCTCGCTTACATGTTAGGAATTCCAGGTTTTCTCGTCATCTTGTGGTTTCTCTTCAATCACGGTCACTAGACTGAACGTCGCAATCCTGCGAGCCGCCGCGCCGCACCCCTGTCGTCGCTGCACGCGAACGCTGCGGCTAACCCACTGGACATCATGCGCCTGACGACTTACACGGCGCGCGGCTCCGAATTACGTAGCTCGTCCCCGTCTTCACTTGCTGACGGCGGCTACCTTTGCCCGTTGCCGCCCCCGCCCGTCGTCGCAGCAGCCGGCTTCGCATCCGCCGGCTTCTCCAACTCCGTCACGCGCGGTTCCAAGTGGTCTTTTATCTCCAACCACGGCACTCCCTCTTCCATCCATTTCGGCGACGGCTTGTCCTTCAGGTAATGGTCGAACCACTCGCGCATCCGCGCCGTGTAGTCCTTCATGTTTTTCGGCACGCGCAGGTTGTGGTTCTCGCCCTTGTACTCCAGCAAAATCACCGGCTTATTCAGCCGCCGCAGCGTATTGAAATACGCAATGCCCTGCGTCTGGTCCACCGCCCCGTCCTTGTCGTTGGCAAGAATAATCAATGGCGTTTTTACGTTCTTCGCGTGATACACCGGCGAATTGCGAACGTAGGCCTCCATGTTGTCCCAATAACCGCCTGCAAATCGCCCCTGGCTGCTCTCGAAAATCGCCTGGTTCGTCCCGCCCGTGTTCCGGTAGATCAGGCTGTACATGCTCACCATGTCCGTCAGCGGCGCGCCCGCAATCGCCGCGTGGAAAATATCGGTCTGCGTCACTAAAAAGGCGGTCTGGTACCCGCCCCACGAGTGACCCTGCAATCCCACCGCGGCCGCGTCCACAATTCCGGTCGCGATCGCCGCCTTGACGGCTGGAACCACGCACGCCACCGCCGACATGCCGGGGTCGTTCACCTTATACACAATATCCGGCTCTAGCACCGCATATCCATTACTCGTGTAATGCGCAACATTGAAGCCGTTGTAGCCCGGTTGCGGATAGGCATTCGCGTTCTGCGACAGTTTTTCGTAGATGTACACGATCGTCGGGTAGTGTTTGCCCGGCTGATAGTTCGCCGGCAGAAACAGCGCGGCCTGCAACTTCTCCCCACGCGTGCTGGCGTAGTCGATCAGCTTCACGCCCGCGGACCACAGGAGGTTCTTTTGCTGCGGATTCGCGTCCGTCACCTGCTTACCGTTCGTTAGCGACGCATTGCTCGCATAATAATTGGGAAACTCCTGCGTATTCTCGCGCGTGTACAGATAAACGTCGGCGGACTTCGCTTTGAGCAACTGCAAATACGCCGCGTCGCCCCACTGCAGCATCTGCACGCCGTGCTTGCCCGGCTCGATCAGTCCGATCCCGCCCTTCTTCGTCCACTCACCGTATGCCGAAACATAAACCGGATGGCTCAGATCTACGCCGCGCTCGTCCGGATCCAGCCGGAAAATTCGCCTATAGCGAATCTTCTCCTTGTCGCCATTCACCGTCAGGTTCTCAGCCGCTCCACCCGCAACCGGAACCCTCCAAACGTCCCAGCCGTCCGAAAGCAGCACCGCCGAATTGTCCTTCGTCCATCCCAGCGATTGGCGCGGCGGCTTCACCACGTTGTGGTCGTCCTCCGTGTCCCAAAACTTCACCGGCAGCTTCGAAGTCAGGTCGGTCGATTTGCCGGTCTCCATGTCATAAACCAGGAACTCGCCATCCGCGAAGTACAGCAGCTTCGTCCCGTCCGGCGATTCACCCATCACATGCTCGGCCTTCTTCAGCCCGGCCTTCCGCTGTCCCGTCGCCGCGTCGATTACATACACGTCTTCGTAGCGCCGCCCGCTTAGATTCCCCTCGCGCTCGTAATCGCGAATATCGACGCCCATCGCCAGCTTCGCCTGCGGCCCGAACGTCACCGTGCGCACCGTATCGTCGGCCAGCCGGATGAACTTCTTCGAGCTCGGCACATACACCGCCAGGTAACTGAAGTTTTTGTCCGACGCCTCCTGCACTTCCTGTTGCGTCTGCAGTCGTGGATCTTTGTAGTGCCAGATCACCAGGTCCGGCAGGTCCGGTTGATCCTGCGGCGGCGTAGCAGGCCGCGCAGAGTCGTCAGAACCCGCTGCATTCTCCGCCGCCGCGCCCTTCTTCTTCGCCTTCACAGCATGTATGCCGAACGTCACCGCCGAAAGATCCTCGCGCCATACCGCCGGACGCCCCGGGCTGATCGTCATTCCCGCAGGAAAGCTCGTATCCGATTTCGGATCGAACACGACCTTCGTCGCCGGACCCTTTTCGCCAAAATCCTTGAACGCAACCAGCGTGTACAGCTTGTCTTCGAAACCCTTATCGTCCGCGCCGCGCAGGGTCGAAAGCCCATCGCCCTTTTCCGTCCAGTTCAACCCGCGATAGTTCGCTTCGGCATTGTCTAGCGGAACCGTCACGCCCGTAGACATATTGCGCAGCTCGATTCCGTTCCCGGCCTTGTCCGTGGCGTCGATCAGATACGCCATCCAGGCGCCCTTCTTATCGAACGCGAAATCCGAAACGTTGCCCATGTTGAGTTCAGCGCCCGTTGCCAATTCCATCAACAACACGTCCGAGCCCGTCGGCCGTTGCGGCGCCGCCGCTCCCCCGCCCGAACCAGCCCCCGCTGCCGAAGCGCCTGCTCCACCCGCCGGAGCCGCCGGCGCCCCGTCCGAAGCCGCATACCGCTGCAATACCAGGTGAGTCGAAAGCTCGCCATTGAAAGCGAACCGTCTCACCTTCTCGATTTCGGTCTTCTTGCCCGTCGCGAGTTCCACCAGCACAGCCTTCGTCTGGATCGGCCGCCGCTCGCGCTTCAGCCGCTTCGCGGCCTGAGTCGTTGGATATGCCCTGAACACCGCCCACTTACCGTCCGCCGAAATCTCGGGGTCGCTACTACCCCCTCCCACTGGCGCCACCGCCGCTCCCCCGCCCCCCGCGGGAGCTGCCGCCGATGGATCCCCCGCAGGAAAACGCAGTTCTTTACCGGACTGCAGATTGCGCAGCACCACCTCGCCATCCCCCTCGGACGGCGCCAGCCGGTACCCGAACCATTCGCCGTTGTGCGAAACGCTAGGCGACTGGATATGCTTCCACGCAACAATATCCGGGATCGTCAACGCTCGCTGTGCCGGTTGGTCTGCGGCGCTAACGCCACCGCACACGATTGAAATGGCGAAGATAAAGCGGAACTTCATGCGACGAATCGTACCACAGCCATCCGCAGTTCGTTTTTTCAAATTCCTCAACTCACCCATCGGCCTCCTCCACAAAAAAAGCGGGCCGATGGGTTCGTTTTTTCAACGCCCCACCGGCCCCCAGTTCGTTTTTCCAGATTGTCGCGGCCGTCTTATATTCCGCCGCGGCCACCGCGTGCAGCGCCCGCCGGCGCGCCCTCGCTCGATGGCGGCGTGATCCCCTTGATCCGAAGGTACACGCTGATATAGCCGTACTCTTCGTTGTCGTGAATCAGGTTCCGTAGCAGCGCTCCGTACTTGCTCAGCGCGCCCCTGCCTTGTCCCGTCATCTCTGAAGCGTTCGCATCCGTCAGCGCCTCCCAACCGGCGTCGCAAACATCGAACGAAGCCTTGAGCGCGGTTACAACGTCGGCCTTCGATTTCGACCCAAAGTCCGGCGCCTTGGCGTTCCCGGTCACGCGGCCGCAGTAGTTCACCTGCGCCTGCGCAATATGCTGGAACAGTTCGCCCAGCGTGCGAATATCCGGCGACGCCTTGAAAGCGTAATCTGCCTCCGAAACCTTATCGGCGGCCTTCAATATATTGCTCTTCGCCGACGTGTAAGCGGCCTTCATCTCAGTAACTGTCGGGTTGGCGTTCTGTGCCTGGAGCGCCATCGGAATCAGCGCGGCGCTCAGCAGACACACTGCGTATCGGATCATGCGTTTCTCCTGTTTTTGGATTTAGGTGAACCCGAATGATAACGTAGCACCGAGCCGCGCGCCACAGCCGCCGCAAGAGTTTCCCATCCGTTAACGATCTTCCGCAAATGACAAATTGACTGCAAAACGCACGTAATTGACCCGTCCCCGTGTTACTCTATTTACATAGCGTTCGCAGAATAAACTTGCCTTCGATTCTGCCTGCCATCAGCGTTTCTTCAACCTAATCGTTCGTTTTCGCCGCTTCGACTCCGATTTCGCCAGACCCGACAGTCGACCTGACGCTATGAAATTCGCTGCAATCATCCTGCTGTTATTAGTGTGCGTGCGCGATCTACAGCATCGTAAAGCGCGTGTAATTTTGGTCCCGCCGCGTGTAACTCTAAGTCGTGATGAAGCCCGGGTAATGATTCGCGCCGCGGCGGCAAAACATAAAGTCTCTGCCGCGTTTGTACAAAGCATCGTCGCCGCGGAATCTAACTTCAACCCCGCGGCGATTTCGCCCAAAGGCGCGATCGGCCTGATGCAATTGATGCCGGAAACCGCGCAGGAGTACGGCATCGACCCGCTCATCCCGGAGCAGAACATCGATGGCGGCACGCGCTATCTCAGCGTGCTGATTCATCATTACCAGAGGTCCTCGCGCGACTGGATGCGCCGCACCATCGCAGCCTACAATGCCGGACCTGGCATGGTGGATAAATACCGCGGGATTCCACCGTTTCGCGAAACGCGGACCTATGTGGCGCGCGTGCTCAGTTACTTCAAGCGCTTCCAAAAAGAAGGTTAGACAGGCGCGCGCCCATAGCTCCGCGCTGGGGCGTTACCAGTTCTTTGCCCAAACGCGCACGATCGGGTAGCGGCCGTTCTCTTCGGGCTCATACTTCGATTTCGCAAACCACCACGCCATGCGCGCGCGGATCGGCGGCAAATTTCGGATCGGCTGCAAGCTGCCCCTCAAACTCTTTGCGCAAGTCCGGCTGGTCCGCCATCATCTTGCGCGCAATCGGCTCGGAAAGATATTCGCCGAGATCAAGTCCGCCGCGTCCGCCGCCCGCGCCTTCCAAAAGGTTAGACAGGCGCGCGCGTAGCTCCGCTCCGTGGCAATTACCA
>DATAUH010000123.1:0-13290 GCA_036268375.1 Bryobacteraceae bacterium
TGGCCGTCGCGCGCAACAATTTGGGCCTGCTGCGTTTCCAACAGAAGAAGTATTCGGAAGCGGACGACCTGCTGCGTAAGGCCTTGGCCGCGGAAGAGACCTTCGGTCCCGCGAACAGCACCGAGATCGGAACTACGAAGAGCATTCTGCTGCAGGTCCGCACCGCGCTGCACCAGGGCTGTCCCGTTTGCGGCTGAACGCCGAAATGCTAAAAGTGGCGCCCGCGCCCGCACAGGCATAGTCGGCAGATGCGCCGAAGGTTCACCTTGCAGATGCGGGCCGCGGCTTTTCGAAGTACTGTTGGAAGAACGCAAGCTTCTCTTTGCTTGCGGCAACCGGGATCGGAGCGTTCTTATCTCCCAGTTCCATCGTTGTCTCCGGCCGGTCTTTGGTGGAGGCCCAATTCGGCAGGCCCTTACCATTCGGATCTCCGGTGGCGATGAAGTTCGCCCAGTACGACGACATCATCTCGGCAATCTTGTGATCGGCTGCGGTAAACGGCCGGTCGCTCATATACAAGGTGTCCATCACATAAGGGACCTCGGAAGTGTGAAACGCTCCGAAGCGCGCGGCATCGGGCCCCGGCATCGTGTGATCCCAGAAGTAGGTGTACGCCTTTGTTTTGGCCGTCTTCGCGCGATTCACGGCCCACAGATACATGGAGGCTCGCATCGAATCCACCGCGCTCTCGTTCTCCGACCGCCCGGCCTGCTCGTCCGTTGCCGCGGGGTAGAGTTTGAGGAATTCACCGGTCAAATCTGCGTAACGCTGCGCCTCGCGCTGGAATGCGTCCACGGTAATCGCCGGCTGAGTCGACGCGCCGCCAAGATCCTCTTTGTTGCACCCGGTGAGCGTCGGCACGTCGTTCTGTTTTCCCTGCGCAAACATTTCGCCCGACGGCTCGGGTTGCGCATAGCCATCGATCACCACGCCGAAGCGGCCCGGAACGCCCTGAACAGGCGCGCTCAACTCCTTCCAGGAAAGCTTTCGCAAATCGGCGAGCGAGTGCGCGCCTTTTGCATTCGCAAACGTCACGCCGGTCTGTTCCTGCTGCGCCAGCGTTCGAGCGTTCATCAATCCAAGTCCCGTAACGCTGGAACCGCTCTCCGCGATCGCGCCGCTGAAAAGCCCTTTGGCCAGCGGCGATGCGACCAGACTGTGGGTGTTTGACGCTCCCGCAGACTGTCCACCGATCGTGACGCGGTTCGGATCTCCGCCGAATGCAGCAATGTTGGCGTGGATCCAACGCAGGGCCGCGATCAAATCTAGCAGAGCATAGTTGCCGGAAGCATGATGAGCGGATTCGGCGGTTAGCTCCGGATGCGTGAAGAAACCGAAGATCCCCAAGCGGTAGTTCACGGTGACGACAACAATTCCCTTCCTGGCCAGACCTTCCCCGTCATAAACGGGAACCGCGCCCGAGCCTTCGGTATTGCCGCCGCCGTGAATAAACATGTAGACGGGCCGCTTTTCGCCCGCGGCCTTTGCGCCGGTCCAGACATTTAGAAAGAGACAATCCTCGCTGACGCCGGTGTGCGCCATGAATTCGTAAGTCCAGGGCTTTCGTTCCGCAACGATATTCTGCACGCAGCTGTCGCTGAACTGATCGGCCTTACGAATGCCGTTCCATTGTGCGGCGGCGGCAGGCGCTCTCCATCGCAGATCGCCCACCGGAGGCGCGGCATACGGAATCCCTTTAAACACCGTGATGGAACTCTCGCGGCCCGCGATGCCCGCCACCTGGCCACTCTCCGTTTTCACTGCTCCATTGATCGCCGCGGCCGCGGGAAGCGTCGCCAAAAGTAAGATCGTTGCGGAGTTTCGCATAAAGCTCCTTTTCGAGATCTTATCGCGGAAAGCCCCCCGGCTTGCTGGGCAGCCGCAACCAATCGCGCACCCTCTTGGCGCATTCCTTCTCCATCGCTCGCCGCAGCTGGCTTTTCCGTTCTTACGTCTCAACCCGGCGCTATAATGGACGCCGAGAACGCCGACGCGCGGGACTTTTTCGCTGCGCCGGCAAGATCGGGGACACACACAAGCCTTGGCAGTTCGAATGAAGGACATAGCCCGCGATTTGGGCGTGTCGCAGATGACCGTTTCCAAAGCGCTGCGCAATCACAGCGACATCAGCGAACAGACGCGCGAGCGGGTTCTCAAGCGCATGCGCGAGCTCAACTATCAGCCCGATTGGATCGCGCGCAGCATGGTCACCCGCCGCACCTACCTGGTCGGCCTCGTCCTGCCCGATCTCATGCACTCCTTCTTCGCCGAAGTCGCAGCCGGAGTCACGCGCAAGCTTCAACCCCTCGGCTATCAGGTGGTCATCCTCAACACCGAAGAGAACGCCGAGGCCGAAAGCCGCCACGTCGAAAATCTCATCAACCGCAAAGTCGATGGCTTCATCATCGCCTCCGCTCAGCGCGGCGCTCAAGAAGAGAGTTTTCGCCTGCTCGAAAAGAGCCAGACGCCCTACGTCATGATCGACCGCGTGGTCCCGGGCCTCGAAGCCAACTATGTCGGCGCCAAAGACGAAGACCTCGGTGAACTCGCCACCAGCCACCTCATCGGTCTCGGCTGCAAGCGCATCGCCCACATCCGCGGCCCCAACGTATCCACCGGCGTCGATCGTCTCCAGGGCTATAAAAATGCCCTCGCGCGCCGCAAAATCCCCGTCCGCAAGGACTACATCGTCAGCGGTCAATACGGCGACAGCACCGGCTACGATGCCATGCTTCAGCTCCTGAAAAACAGCCCGCGCCCCGACGGCGTCTTTTGCTACAACGATCCCGTCGCCGCCGGAGCCATCAAGGCCGCACTCGAACTCGGCCTCCGCGTCCCCGAAGACATCGCCATCATCGGCGCCGGCAACGTCCACTATTCCGACCTGCTTCGCGTCCCTCTCTCCACCGTCGATCAGTCCAGCTCCCTCATCGGCGAACGCGCCGCGGAGCTCCTTTCCGAGCGCATGCAATCTAAAAAGCCGCTTCCCGTCGAGAGCGTCTTCATTCCGCCCAAGCTCGTACTACGCGAATCCAGCAATCGCCAGAAGCCGCGCGCCGACGCCGAAAAATCCTAGCGCATCGGATGGCGTTCTGGAAGGCATCGCCATCCGGCGCATCGTAGTTGCTAACGCGCAAGCGCTCGGAAGAAGATGCGTGGTTCATCGCCCTTACTACGGCGATCGCCTCTCTAACATCACTTTATGACCTATCTTGAAGAAGCATGCTTTCGAGATTCCGCCTGTTCCTTCTTCTTATCGTTCTTTCCCAAGCCGTTCTCGCCCAGATGGACCCAGCCGCCCACGTCATGGAAATGAAGGATGAGATTCCGCCGGATAAGTTGCCCGCGCCTATCCGAATGCAGGGAATCGGCAACGCGCACATGCAGATTACGGGCACGCGCGAAGCTCAGGTCTGGTTCGCTCAGGGCCTGAACTTACTCCATGACTTCTGGGACTATGAGTCCGCCCGCGCCTTCGAACAGGCCGTACGCGTCGACCCCAATTGCGCGATGTGTTACTGGGGACTTTACAAAGCCGAGTCCTTCTATCACAGCACCGCCCAGGGTCTTGCTGGCCGTGCACTCGCTCAGGCCGTCGCGCTCAAGTCACGCGTCAGTGAGCGGGAGCGTCTCTATATTGATGCTGCGGATGAGCAGGAACGCGCGCGACACGGCCGCGGCGGAAGTGTCTCGCAGGCGCAAACGCTCTTACGCAAGATCGTCGCGGATTTTCCGCAGGATCTTCAGGCGCGCATCCTCCTTGCAAATTCTGGCGTAGGCGATTCACGCGCTATTCTCGAGGCGGTCCTGAAAGACGACCCTGAAAACTCTGCCGCCAATCACTACTACATTCATGCGCTCGAGGGCAGCGATCATCCGGAAAAGGCCCTGCACAGTGCAGACATTTTGGGCCGCCTGGCGCCTGCCTCGGGACACATGGTGCACATGCCCGGGCACATTTACTTTCGCGTCGGCGCTTACGCCCGCGCGGCTAAGTCATTCGCCGATGCGCTGGCGGTGGATGAGCGTTACATACGCGAACAGCACGTAGCAGCCGACGATAACTGGAACTATGTGCATAACCTGATGTATTCGATCGCGAATCTTCTTGAGCAAGGCCGGTTCGCCGACGCCACGCTGCTTTCTCACAAGATTACAGACGCGCGCGGAACGCTCGAAACCACCCTCTACATTTACTCGGCCAGGGATTCGATTTCGCGGCTCTCGCCTGAATTGCCCGTGGCCATGCGCACCGCAGATTACGCTCACATCCTGAAGCTCGTGAACGCGGCGAGCGTAGGCCCCAACCACCCGAATCTCGAATTTCTTCGCCAGCGGCTCGCGGACTTTGCATTGGGAATGCAGGCCGTTGCCGTCAAAAACTTCGCTGCCGCGGAACAAGTATCCACCCGTCTCGCCGAGGAACTGGAACACGCCTCGAACCAGCCTAGCCGCTCGACGGCCATGCCCGGGATGCCGATGACTCAGCCGGCAAAAGACTCGTGGCCCAAGCTAACGGTGAGGGCCGACGCGTTGCTTGACCCGTTGCTCAAAATGCTGTCGATCACGTCGCTCGAATTGCGAGGTTCCATATCGGCCGCAAGAGGCAAGCAGGACGACGCGGCGGCGCTGTTTCGAAATGCCGCCGCCCAGGAAAAAGCGCTCGGCTACCGCGAACCGCCCAACTATATCCGTCCAGTCGGAGAAACGGAAGGCGCAGCGATGCTCGAAGCCGGCCAGTCGTCGGCGGCCAAAGCGGCATTCGAACGCGCACTCGCAGAGAGGCCCCATTCGGGCTTTGCCCTCTACGGCATTGCTCTGAGTTGTGAGAAATCCGGCGACCGAGCGGCGGCGGATAAAACGTACAACGACTTCCTCGCCGCGTGGAAAGACGCAGATCGGACGCTGCCGCAGATCGCGCATGCGCACGCCTACTTGAGAGCGGCGCAGTAGCGCGAACGGTGACTACCAAACATGAATGGCGGCAACCTGCGGCGCCCCCAGTCCTCATTCACCAGCCTTGTCTGTATGACAAGTTCAATGTTGCGATGCTCCCAGTGCTTCGGCATCTGTCCGTCGATTGCATCCAGGTATCTGGGATTCGTCACGAACTCCATCGCCGCGCCGCTTCCCCGCTCTCCCAAGCCTGCAATCACCAGCATCGTCGTGCCGGTGTCGAGAGCCGCAGCGCGAACAATCAGCGCATAATCGCTCTGCAGTGCGCCTCCCATTGGCGCGACCCAATCGCGGCGCGACGGGTTTTCCCGGTCCACAATTCGGCGGATTAGTTTCTCGCGGTCGAGGTCCAAATAAATCCGAAACGACGCCACCGAGCGGCGAGTCCACGGATTATTGAATGCGCCCATCCGGATGAACAGGCCGCGCCTCAATCTCGAGAGGTTGACGTTTCTCCCCAGTTCGATCTCCGGCGTCTTGCCGAAGCCACGGAGGAATGATGCCAACTTTGCGGAGGCCTCCTGCACACTCAGGAACAGTTTGGGATCCACCGCTTCCATTACGACCGGGTTGCCCTCCGCCGCAGTTTTCGACGGCGGACTGAGACCAAACCGCCCTCCCCATTCGGCCTGCCCGTTCAGCCGATGCCCCACCCGGCCTCATCCCGTATTCTAGTATCAGTGTCTCCATCCGCACCCAAGAAGAAAACCACCGAGCATCTGCGCAGCGTGATGCCTCTCCTCAAGGAGCTTGTCCGTCCCCGTCGCTCCCTGCTCGCCCTCGGCTTCTTCCTCATGATCATCAACCGCATCTGCGGCATGGCGCTTCCCGCGTCCACCAAGTTCCTTGTCGATAACGTCCTCACCAAACATCAAACTTCGCTCCTCGAGCCGCTCATCTTCGCCGTCCTCGCCGCTACTGTCATTCAGGGCGCAACTTCGTTCACGCTCACTCAAATGCTTTCGAAGGAGGCTCAGCGCCTGATCGCCGAACTGCGCCGCCGCGTCCAGGAACACGTCGGCCGCCTGTCCGTCTCTTACTACGACGCCAACAAATCCGGCGTTCTCGTCTCGCGCATCATGAACGATGTCGAAGGCATTCGCAATCTCATCGGTACCGGTCTGGTCGAATTCTGCGGCGGCATCCTCACCGCCATCTTCTCCCTCGGCGTCCTTCTCTGGATCAGCCCTCTCCTCACCGGCCTCGCCCTTCTCTTCATCTCCGGCTTTAGCTTCGGTCTCAGCAAGGCCTTCCGCCGCATCCGTCCCATCTTCCGCGAGCGCGGCAAAATCACCGCCGAAGTCTCCGGCCGCCTCACCGAGTCCCTCGCCGGCGTGCGCGTCGTCAAGGGCTATCACGCCGAGGCCGAAGAGGCTCGCGTCTTCTCCGGCGGCGTTCAGCGCCTGCTCGATAACGTCCTCAACAGCCTCACGGCCATCTCGCTCATGAGCCTCTCCGCAACTGTGCTCATGGGCCTCGTCGGCGCCACCGTCATGTATCTCGGCGCGCGCCAGATCATGGCCCACACGCTTACGCTCGGCGGCTTCATGATGTTCACCGCCTTCATGGCCTTCCTCGTCGCGCCCATGTTCCAGATCGTCGGCATCGGCACCCAGGTCACCGAAGCCCTCGCCGGCCTCGACCGAACCCAGGAAGTCCTTCGCGAAAAGCCGGAAGACGAAGATCCCCGCCGCGTCCAGACCCTCGGGCCCGTCACCGGCCACGTCGTTTTCGACCACGTCGATTTCGCCTACGATCCCGGGAAGCCCGTCCTCTACGACATCAATTTCGAATCGCAACCCGGTACCGTCACCGCGCTCGTCGGCCCCTCCGGCTCCGGCAAATCCACCATCATCAGCCTCATCGCCGCGTTCCATGAACCCGGCGCCGGCCGCATTCTGCTCGATGGCGGCGATCTCTCCGCCGTCCGCCTCGATGCCTATCGGACGCAACTCGGCGTCGTCCTCCAGGACACCTTTCTCTTTGACGGCACTATCCGCGAAAACATCGCCTTCGCCAAACCGAACGCCACCGAAGCCCAGATTCTCGAAGCCTGCCGCATCGCCCGCGTCGATGAGTTCGCCGAACGCTTCGACAAGAAGTACGACACCATCGTCGGCGAACGCGGGGTCAAGCTCTCCGGCGGCCAGCGCCAGCGCGTCTCCATCGCCCGCGCCATTCTCGCCGACCCGCGCATTCTGATCCTCGACGAAGCCACGTCCAGCCTCGATTCCGAATCCGAAGCCGCCATCCAGGAAGGGCTTGCCTACCTTATGAAGGGGCGAACCACCTTCGTCATCGCCCACCGTCTCTCCACCATTCGCCGCGCCGAGCAGATCCTCGTCGTCGAAAATGGCCGCATCGTGGAGCGCGGCACGCATCAGTCGCTTTACGATTTACACGGCCGTTACTACGACCTTTACACTCGTCAACACGGCATCGACGCCAATTTGTTCCTCGCCCCCGGCGAAGGCGACGCCGTTCCTGACTCCACACCAGGATCGCCCCGCATCGCCGGAGCCGCCGCGCCCACCGCCGCCACTCTCCTACAGGGCCGTATTGCGTGACATTTCTACGCAACCATGTTCTTTTGTCCCAGTACGCACGAATCGTTTGTAACTTCGTTAGACAACGCTCTTTGAACTGAACGGATTACAGACAACGCACACTGGCGCCGCAATTGCACTCCAGGAGTTCGGGTACATACAAATGGCGGCGATCTCGAATCTCGTCAAGATCGATGCGCAAACGCGCTCTCAGGCGTCTGAATCTCCGGACGGTGCGCCCGCCGTGGCTCCTGAAACCAGCCAAACGGCTCGCCTGGAGACCATAGGTCGTCTTGCTAGCGGCGTCGCCCACGATTTCGCCAATATCCTGACCCTCATATCCGGTTACGCAGAAATTCTCCTGGAACGCGATTCCGCCGGCGTTCCCCACGGCCGCGCCGAACTGGAAGAGATCCGCCACGCGTCCAACCGCGGCGCCAAGTTGATTGGTCAGTTACTCCAGTTCGCCCGCACTCGCCCCGCCGAGTCCAAACCCATCGTTCTCAACTCCGTCGCCTCGGACGTGGAGCGCATGCTCCGTCCCATCATTGGCGAAATGATTGAGGTTCGCCTGAAACTCGCCCCCGGCCTCGGCGGAACCCTCGGCGACCCGGTGGAAATGGATCAGGTGGTTATGAACCTCCTGCTCAACGCCCGCGACGCCATGCCCACCGGCGGCGCCATCACCATCGAAACTGAAAACGACGAGCTCGACCCAGCCGCCGCAGCCAAGCTCGAAATGCAGCCCGGCCCCTGCGTGACCCTGCGCATCTCCGATACCGGCCGTGGCATCGCGCCGGACGCAATGGCTCGCATCTTCGACCCCTTCTTCACCACTAAAGCGCTCGGTAAAGGCGCTGGCATAGGTCTCAGCACAGTTCGGAATATTGTTCGAGAATGTCACGGCGCCGTTTGGGCCACCAGTGAACTCGGCTCAGGCGCAACCTTTCACGTTTGCCTACCTCGCATGCCTGATCACGATGAAGTCGCCGATCCTCAAACCGAACGCCTCACTCCGCAGCGCGGCAATGAAACCGTTCTCCTGGTCGAAGACGAAGAAAGCGTGCGCCGTCTCCTTTCCCAGGTGCTTAACATGCGCGGCTATCGCGTCATCGAGGCGCCCGATGGCGAGCGCGCCCTGGAGCTCATCGCCCAACGCGGCTCCGAAATCGATCTCGTCCTGACGGACGTCATCATGCCCAAGCTTACCGGCGTCGAACTCGCCGAAAAGCTCCTCGAAATTCGCCCGGAGATGCCGCTCATCTTCATGTCGGGCTACCCTGACGATCAGCTTTCCACCGGCTCCGCCATTCGCGCTGGTCGCCGTTTTTTGCGCAAACCCTTGCTTCCCGACGCCCTTTCCACTGCCGTACGCGAAGTGCTCGATTCGCCATCCCGCCCGTTCGACCGCTATTAAGCGCCAATTACGCCATTTGCGTCTGGCAAAACCTCTAAGTGTGTTGTAATTAAAGGGACTTCGTTCCGTATGCAAGGGTCCCGAATCCAGCTCCAGCGCGCCGCCCGGCGCATCACTCGTCGTGCGCGCGAGTGGGGCATGATCTTCAAAGGTCTGGCTTCTACCAGCCACCCCGTCCTGGCGCACGTCATCCCCATGCGCCGCTGCAATCTCGCCTGCGGCTACTGTAATGAATTTGACGATTCCTCGAAGCCGGTGCCGCTCGAAACCATGTATCAGCGGCTCGATCATCTGGCCGACCTCGGAACCAACATCATCACCATCAGCGGTGGTGAGCCGCTCCTCCACCCGGAGCTCGATCAGATCGTCGCCCGCATCCGCCGCCGCGGCATGATCGCCGGCATGATCACCAACGGCTATCTGCTGGTCGCCGACCGCATCAAACGCCTCAATGCCGCCGGCCTCGACCACCTGCAGATCTCGATCGACAACATAATGCCCGATGAGGTCTCAAAGAAAAGCCTCAAGGTCCTCGACAAGAAGCTCCAGCTCCTCTCCGAACACGCGCTTTTTCACGTCAATATCAATTCCGTAGTCGGCGGCGGCATCCGCAACCCGCAGGACGCTCTCGTCGTGGCCAAGCGCGCCCTCGAACTCGGCTTCACCTCCACTGTCGGCATCATCCACGATGGCGATGGCCAACTCCGCCCCCTCGGTGGCGTCGAGCGCGAGGTCTATACGAAAATGCGCGCCATGGAAAAGTCCAGCTACGCGCGCATCAACTATTTCCAGGACAACATCGCCCACGGCAAAGAGAACAACTGGCGTTGCCGCGCCGGCGCCCGCTACTTATATATCTGTGAAGATGGCCTTGTCCACTACTGCTCGCAGCAGCGTGGCCATCCGGCCAAGCCTTTGATGGAATACACCACCGGCGACGTCCGCCGCGAGTACCGCACTGCCAAAAGCTGCGCGCCTCGCTGCACCGTCGCCTGCGTACATCAGATTTCTTATCTCGATTTCTGGCGCGGTGAACAAAACTTGCAGCCTACGCCCAATGCGCCTGCCGAAGCCGAGCGCCTCGTGCAGATTCAATAGCGTTCAGCCCAACTGATTCTCGATCCACGCGCGCAGTGACGACGGACTCTGCGCCCCCAGCATGCGCGCCGTCTCCCTGCCCCCGCGGAATACAATCAGCGCCGGAATGCTCGTAATATTGAACCGCGCTGACGTCCGTGGATTGTCATCCACGTTCATCTTCGCCATCCGCATCCGCCCCGCAAACGCCGACGCCATCTGCTCCACTACCGGTGAAATCATCCGGCACGGTCCGCACCACGGCGCCCAGAAATCCACCAGCACCGGCAGATCCGCCCCTTCTACCTTCTGCGCGAATGTGGCGTCCGTCACCTCCGTGACGCCTTCCTCCACCGCCGGCAACGGCGTCTTGCACCGCCCGCACACCGGCGCTCTACCCGGCCGCATTTCGTCCACGCGCACGCGGTTCAACGCGCCGCAATTTGTACATCGGATCTTCAATGCTTCCGCAATCATGCGCGTTAATTATTGCAGGTTCATCGCCATCCCGCCACCGTCACGCCCAGTGCGCCCGTGCGCCCCCGGCGCCACATGCTAGCTTAAAATCTCATGGTCTGGACACCCGATTCCTGGCGCTCACGCCCAGCCCTTCAACAGCCCGTTTACCCCGATCCCGCCGCGCTCGACCGCGCCCTCTCCGATCTCCGCGCACTCCCCCCGCTCGTCACCAGTTGGGAAATCCTCGGCCTCCGCGCCCAGCTCGCCGAAGCCGCCGACGGCAAGCGCTTCGTTCTACAGGGCGGCGATTGCGCCGAACGCTTCGCCGATTGCACCCCGCGTCGCATCACCAACATGCTCAAAGTGCTCGTGCAGATGAGCCTCGTCCTGGTGGTCGGCGGCGGCCGCCCTGTCATCCGCATCGGACGCTTCGCCGGCCAGTACGCCAAACCGCGCTCCTCCGATACCGAAACGCGCGACGGCGTCGAGCTCCCCTGCTACCGCGGCGACAACATCAACCGCGCCGAATTCACCCCGGAAGCCCGCACCCCCGACCCCGAACTTCTCCTCCGCGGCTACGAGCGCGCCGCCCTCACCCTCAACTTCATTCGCGCCCTCGTCAAAGGCGGTTTCGCCGACCTGCACCACCCCGAGTACTTCGACCTCGACTGGGTCCGCGAAGCTCCGCACCGCCTCGAATACCACCGCATGGTCGAAACCATCGGCGAGTCGCTGCGCTTCATGGAGAACGTCCTCGGCGTCCGCGCCGGTGAGAGCGACCGCATCGAATTCTTCACCTCCCACGAAGCCCTCCACCTCGGCTACGAGTCCGCGCAAACCCGCACCGTGCCCCGCCGTCCGGGCAATTTCGACCTCTCCGCGCACCTCCCCTGGATCGGCCTACGCACCAACCAGCCCGAAGGCGCCCACGTCGAGTTCATGCGCGGCATCGAAAATCCCATCGCCATCAAGATCGACGGCAAAACCACCAGCGACCAAATCGCTCGCTGGCTCGAACTCCTCGACCCGCACCGCACCCCCGGCCGCCTCACCTTCATCCACCGCCTCGGCGTCAAGAATATCGCCGAAGGTCTCCCCCGCCTCATCGAAATGGCCCGCGGCGAAGGCGCCAAAGCCCTGTGGATCTGCGACGCGATGCACGGCAACACCCGTACCACCTCGTCCGGCTTCAAGACCCGTCACTTCGAAGATATCTACTCCGAAGTCGAGCAGGCGTTCGACGTCCATCGCCGTATGCACTCGCACCTCGGCGGCGTGCACATCGAACTAACCGGCGAAAATGTCACCGAATGCGTCGGCGGCTCGAGCGGCCCCTCCGAATCTGAGCTCGCGCGCGCCTACGAATCCCAAGTCGACCCGCGCCTCAACTACGAGCAGTCCATCGAACTGGCCTTCTTGATTGCCAAAAAGATGAAGTTAGAAGCACAGTCGGCACTTGCCGGGTAACTTCCCAACTGATAGGTGTACTCTAGAATGCCCGATTCCGAAGACCGGTCGCTGCAGGACTATAAAGAAGCGATCGAAGCCAAAATCGAACGCGCCTTTGCTCAGTTTGATTGTGGCAAGTTTCTCTCGCCCGATGAATCGCGCGTCGACATGGAAACCCGCAAAGCCGCCTGGCTCAGCAGGCGGCGTAGCTAGCTATCGACGGACTTCAATTCTCCGTCGGCGTTCGATCAACGGAATCCACGACCAGCAAGTCCACCGCCAGTTTCTTGTGCTCCAATTTCAGTCCCAGTTGGCTCTCCACCGCTCGAAAAATCGTGAAGCCCGGATCCGATGCGCCCCCCACAGTCTCACCCGCGGCCCTGTCATCGGTCTGCGAAGCCGCGCCGCGCGGCGTCGGCACATACACCAGCCGGAAATCATAACGCCCCGTCAGTTCCGTCTCGTCTATCACAGGCTCTTGCAGTTCGCTGCTCAAAGCGTTGCACAGCGCCTGGATAGGCTCAAGGCCCCCCACCAGCACCATCCTGTCGTTTTGGCGGAGCCTCGCCATAACAACATGGCCAGGCGCCACAGCCGGGAAGCCGTCTTTATCCTTTCCCTGAAATCTCACCACGCCGCTCGTACCCACCGGCAACTCCATCGGGTGAGCCTTCAGACGCGCGCCGTCCTTGCCCACCAAGAGCGCATAGGCGCGCATTTCGCGCGCCTCATGATGCGCTTGAATATGAAATCTCTGTTCCAACAGATCACGCAGCATCGAGGGAACGTCGTTCATCGTCGCGCCGGAAGGTACTTTGCAGTAATATCGAAGACTGCCGTCCTGGTCCAATCGGGCAGGCTGATTTGATTTGACCGCGCCTCGTAAGCCCGGTAAATCAAAGTCAATAAATCGACGCGGCGGTACGCGAGCTCACCCGGATCAGGTGTTCCGGGGCCGCCCTTCATAGAATATTGAGTTCCGTCCGCCATCGACGGCTTCACCGAGGCCACTTCAAACCTCAGCCCGCTCGTCTGGGCAGGCAAGCCGCCACAACACAGCGCTAACGCCCAAATGTATCTCATCGTTCCGTCGCCCGAATCCACTTTCCAGTTTGGAACCACCCCACCTGCACCCGCCGCGCCTCTCGCCTCATCTGTTCAAGTGAACAAGAATTCATACCACTGAGAGGCAACCAGCCCATGTTCTTCGTCTCAGGCATCACCGGTCACGTCGGCGGAGCCGCCGCGCGTCAACTTCTAAAACAAGGCCGCACAGTCCGCACCCTTGCCCGCGATCCTCAAAAAGCCTCCGCATGGTCCAAGCAAGGCGTCGAGATAATCAAGGGCGATCTCAACGATCCCGCTACCCTCGCCAAAGCCCTCGAC
>DATAUH010000124.1:0-5640 GCA_036268375.1 Bryobacteraceae bacterium
CGCATCATTGCCGTCTACCTGATAGACCGTGTAGACCCCGTTCGGCATAGGATTGTCTTTATACGACCAGCCAAACATGCTGGTATAAAACTTCTTCGCCGCTTCCGGATCGCTCGTGGCCAGTTCGGCCCAGCAGAACGACCCCGGTTTGTAACTTTCAATCTTCGGCATTGAATCTTTCCTTTCCTATGGATGTCATCCCGCCAGATTATACCCGGGAACCTGCGCCGCACTGGTTACAAATTCACATCAGTTCACTCCCTGCTCGTTCTAAACCGCCCATGCCCAACGCCGAAATAATCCTCGACAAGTCAGAACATGTCCGTAACATAAAAACCGCGCTCCAGGCATTCCGAACCGGCTTGTACAACTCGGACGCACCTATCTCACCCAGGTCTTTCTCACTCACATACATTCGGATCACACTGAACGTGAATTACGATTTTGGCCAACCGGTGTGGCGTGAGTGCGCGCCGCTTATTGACCCGGAATGGAAAATGTGCGGCCGCGGTGCAGGCCGAGCAGGATCTGGATCATGCGGTGCGCGATCAGTTCGTGCAGCGTAAGCAGTTCGCGATTGGCGGCCGTGACGGCTTCGGCATCGTGCGGGTTGGAGACTCCCCCGCCCCGCTTCAGCGCGTCGGTGGCCTCTTTGATGATGGGGTCGGAGATGACCTCGCCAGCCATTTCCCAGAGGGTAATGAATCGATCGACGGCGGTGGGGAAGCTGACTTCGAAGACTCCAGATTGACTTGTCGTCCGGGGCGGCTTGAAGTCAAGATTGAAAGGTCCGCTGAAGCCGTGGCTGCGCAGGAGCACGAGCACGTTCAGCCAATCGAGCGGATTGACAAGCCCAACGCCGATATCGACATCGTGCTTCAGGCGATAGCCGTCGTTGATGTCGAAGTGGAAGAGCTTGCCCGCGAGGAGCGCACGCGCCAGTGCGGCTCGGGGCGCGCCGCCCCACATGAGTTCGTGCAGATATTCGGGGTTGAGCCCGACCATTTCGGGATGCGTGAGCAGACCGGAGGCGATGAAGGCGAGCATGGCATCGCTGGTGGGCAGAAGGATCTCGGCCTGGGGCTCGAAGGGCTTGGCTTCAAGGCAATGTTTCAGCGTTTCGCGCTTGTGCTCGCGGGCGCATTCGATATCGCGGTCGCAGGCGGCATTCAGGGCGTCAGCGTACCAGCGCAAGGTGTCGACCTCGTCGATGGCGCCTTGCACGTAGTAGCCAAGTGATCCGGGCCAGTAGACGGCGAAACGTGCGCCGAGAGTATGGCCGATTTCGACGGTGTTGCGCACGCGGAATTTCGCGTATTCGCGCACTTCGGGAGCTTCGGCGGCGGGGCCGCCGGCCCAGACGGCATGATAAAACGTTTCGGTCGTCACCATGGAGCATTCAACGCCGTTTTCGCGGAGAGCGCGGGCGATGCGGTCGACGATTTCGGCTTGGCGCGGCGTGGCGAGGTCGTTGGTGGGGATGACGTCGGTGTCGTGGGTGCACCAGTAGCCGATGCCGATTTCGCCGTAGCGGCGGATGATTTCATCGAAGCCGATGGGAGGACGCGTGGGCGCGTGGAAAAGCGCCTGGCCTTCGTAGGCGGCGGCCCATTGCGGTCCGGAGATGAAATATTTACGGCGCACGGCGGGCGAGTATGCGCCACCGCAGGCGGCAGTAAGCCGTTGAACGAGTGCGTGCTGCTGATTGGCGGGTATGGCGGCCATGGTAGATCAGTATACCGGGATAATTCGGAGAGAAAACTAATTCTTTCAGCCTGCAGCGAGTCGCTGGCTCGGACCAAGCGCGCAGCGCGTCAGAGGAGACGCGTGATCTGATCGCGGAACCGGGTGTAGATCCAGGAGACCGCAAGCAGGATAAGCCCGAGCGCGACGAACGAGAGGATGCGGTAGAGCGTTTCGAGATTGCGCAGGTCGTAGAAGAACAGCTTGAGGATGCAGATAAGGAGCAGGACGAGACCTTGCAGGCGAAGTACGCGCTCGCGCGCGGCGAATCCGGAGCCCAGGAGAGCGACGCCAAGTAACCCCCAGGAGACGGTGAGCATGCCGCCGGTAACGCGCCCGAAGAGAATGGCGACAGCGAGGAACGTGCCGCTGACGGAGTAATAAAGAGGCAGGGGCGGCTCGGCGGTGCGACGTTGGACGAACTGGCACGCGTAGAAGAGCAAGGCGCAGGGGATGGAGATGGCCAGACGTGCGGGATGGATGTCGACGACGCAGGCGGCGATGAGGGCGGCGAAGGTGAACAACGGCGCGTGCTGGTTGAGGCGCGAAAGCGAAGGCCGGTTGGATGCGACTGCGAGCGCGCAGCCAATGGCGGCCCACGCGAGCGCGACTGCGTCATGCGAGAGGGTGCGCCAGAAGAGCACCGCAGCGCACGCAGATGCGCCGAAGACGAACCAAACGGCGATGCCCGGAAGATGGCGCACGCGCACGGCGCAGAGCAGCAAGACCGCAATAACGGCGGCGTGCGGCCACCAGATGCCGTGCATGTGCAGAAGAAGATCGATGCAGAAGGCGGCGACGCTGAGGAGGAGCAGCACGTACGCCTGCAGGCGCAAGTCCTGCCGGGTTTCGGAGATCGAGAGTTCAAGCAACACGAAGCCGAACAGTGCCAGCGAAAGCCCTATGGCGTAGTACGGCGTCTCTACAAGCAGCACGAGCGTGACCAGCGCGGTCGCCAAGTGGCTGTAAAGAATGGCGCGGCGGCGCAGGGTTCGATTGAAGTAAAAGAGCGCCGCGTGGAAGAGCAGCGCGGGCGTGTATTCGCGAAAACGGTGGCCGGCAACTGTGAAGACGCCATCGGGCAATACGAGAGCGAGGCGCAGCAGGGAGCAGCCGAACAGAGCGCCCGCCAATCCGCGGATAAAGCGCGAATCGAAGCGAAGGCCGGCGAGAAAGAGAAGTTCGGCTTCGCATGCGAGCGCAGCGGAAGACCAAATGCCCGAGGATTTGCCGAATATGGCAAGCATGGCGAGTAGCGAGGCAACGGTAAGGCTGGCTTCGTAGCTGCCTTCGCGGAAGCGCTGCAATACGTCGTCCGACTCAGAAGGCGGATGCAGCAGAGCGCGGGCAACGGAACTGGCGAGATAGAGAGCAACTCCGACGGCGGCGGCGAACCAAAGGCGATCGGGTGCGTGCTGACCCCACGCTAGGTAAGAGAGGCCGAGAAATCCGGCAGCGTTTACCGGGAACAGAAATTCGAGCCCCTGGCCGACGCGTCCGAGCTTGACTCGCCGGAGATCGAAGAGTTCAAAGATCAGCCAATACGCGAACAAGAGTGACTGGGCGGCGGCAAGCGGCGCGTCGGATTGGCCGCGCGAAATGCAGGTGAGATAAGTGGCGGCGATGCCGAAAAGCGGGAGTGCATCCCAGTCGAAGCGAACGGCGAGATAGAGGACTGAGGCGGCGATGGGCATGAGGCTGGCGACAGCGAAAGGAGTTGACGGCGTGACGGCCAGCGCGGCGAAGACCGCGGAATAGGCGATGGCGGCGACCCATTGCGAGCGATAGCGCAGTGAGTGGGCGACCATAGCAGCGGCGACGGCGAGTTGCAGTAGTGAACCGCCGACATCGTTCGTGATGACGCGAGCGGCCGGCACGGCGTAAAGGGCATAGGTAGTGGCGTAGAGCGCAGCCCAACCGGCGCCGATGAGCCCGCGGGCGAAGGTGCGGTAGCGAGGCTTGGGTTCGGCCCAAAGGCCGGTGAGCAGGATGGCGGCGCTGGCGATGGCGGCGAGTGCGGCGCGGCCGGCGGGCGTCATATGCGAAAAGGAATAGGCGAGGAAGAGCGCGATCCCGATGACCAGAATGATGCCGCCGACGGCGTTCAGCACACTGCCGCCGATGAGGGTCTCCCACTCGCGCTCAGCGGGCACGGGAGCGGTGAATGGCTCGTACGCCGGCGCGGTTGGGGGCGGCGAGGTCGGCGCTGGTTCCACGTCGACGGGTGCTTTTTCGGGGACGAATGGAGTTGGCGGAGCCGAGGGAATGTGCGGAATCGGCGCGGGTTCAGGCTCGCGCGGAGGCGGGGCGTGACGCGCGGGGCGGCCGGCTGGGTGCTCGAGTAGAAAGACCCGCTCCGTGAGCGCCGCGAATTCCGCGCGAGTGACGCCGATATCGTAGCTGGTTTCGAAATGGCGAATTCGTGTGAAAAGCACGAACCAGAGCACCGCCAGGATTGCGATTAGAAAGATTGCCACCATGCCTCCTCAGGCCCCGAAGCGCGACGAGCGTTTGCAGATTTCGATTTGCGCTGCGGCTCTCCAATGTTACTTTCATTGTTGGCTGAGCGCGGAAGCAGCGCCGGCGTGAAGTGACTCGACACAGTGTTGCCCGTTTGCCGCTTATCGCCGTTAACGGCCTTCGGCGGCGATGTGCCACGCCCGCACACTGCTGCTACGCAGCCACGCGAGCTTTTCGAGTAACATGCATTCCAAGATGCTACGTAGACTTAAGCTCACTATAACTTTCGCACTGGCAAGTTACTCGCTTACTGGCCAGACAAACACTGGCGCAACGTTCGAAGCTGCCTCTTTCAAATTGTCGCCGCCGAACATGCGCGCCATGGTAAGTCATGTAGATCCCGAACATATCGAATTGCGCAACGTGGGAATAGCCGATCTGCTTTGGCGCGGATATCAGGTATGGCCCTATCAGACGGTGATGCCAAAGGATTGGAAGCCGCAACGTTACGATTTGGTCGCGACGGCGGCGCCAGGCGCCACTCCGGACCAGTTGAGAGAAATGTTTCGCAGTCTCTTAGTGGAGCGGCTCAAGTTTCAAATGCATCGCGAGATGCAGGAGCGGAATGTCTATGCGATGACTGTAGCCAAGGGCGGCGTGCGCATGCAAAAGACCGACATCGATCCGAACATCGATGCCTACGCATTCCCAATCGCGGCGTCGAACAACGGGCAGGAGAAGATCGTGAAGGGTAAGTTTCCCACGAAGTATTTCCCGCTGATGTTCAACATCGATCTTGACCGGCCCCTGGTAGACCAAACCGGTTTGGAAGACGTCTACGAGTTCGACGTGCACTACACGCCGATGCCCATGCCGATGCAGTTACAAAACTCACCCATGAGTGCCGATGATTTGAGCGCGCTGCGCCTTACTGTGGTCGCGTCACTCGCCTCGGCCATGGAGAAACAACTTGGGCTGCACCTCGAAGCACGAAAGGCGCCGATCGACGTGATGGTGATCGATCACATCGAGACCGCGCCTGCTGAAAATTGAACAGCGTGCCCGACCTAACTGCAGCGGCATTACTCCGTCTTCGCAAAACGCTTGAAGAAGCTGTCTTTGTTCCACTGCGGGCGCTCGGCATTGTTGGCGACGCGCTCGAGCAACGTGGCAATCACGTGGTCGAACTTGGCGGCGGCCGCTTTGTCGACGGGCTGATTCAGGTCGTCCATGGGCTTGTGATAGATGTCGCGCACCCAGTTGCGGCGAGTGGTTTCGTCGGGCGAGCCCTTTTCATAGCCGAACTTAAAGGCCAGCGCGGGAACGCCATACTTGATGAAGCTGTACTGATCGCTGCGGATGAAGCGGTTCTGCTCCGGCTCTTGATCAGGCTGGACTTTCACGCCGAGGCTCTCGGCGGCCGCGCGAACCTGCTCG
>DATAUH010000125.1:0-13745 GCA_036268375.1 Bryobacteraceae bacterium
CGCGGCTTCGGGAGCGGGGTTGGAGCTAGGCGGCGGGAACGAAGCGGGCTTTTTGCTGCTGCGGGCGCGGGCTCTGCCGGAATATTGCCGGCCGCGGGCGATGGTGTGCGCGTCCGCCGCGGTGGAATTGGCGCGCGCTAAGAAAGACGGCGAGACCGTGGACCGAGCGGTGGAGCTGCTGCACGACCTGAGAGCCGTGGATTTAGAGATGGATGTGGCGGAAGCCGGGCAAGTGGCGGCGCAGGAAAAAGAGGCGCGCGCGTTTCCTCTGTTTAACGCAATGGGGCCGGACTATTCGCGGTTTTTCGATACGGAGCCGTGCCAGTGTCCGGACTGCAGACGGAGGCGTGGCGAACCGCCGGTGGTGGATCGGTTCGCCGGCGAGCGGCCGGAGCATGAGCAGACGATACCGGCGACGGTAGGGTTGCCTCCGGGGATTATGGCAACGTCGCCAGAGGCGATTGCGGAGCAGATGGCGCAGGCGAAGGCGCGCGGCGAATCGTTTGAAGAGTTTTTGAGCAAAGCGCTGGGAATGCCGATGGAGAAGCGCGCGCGGGGCAAGAAGAAGAGGCCGAAATAAGATGAACGCGCGAGAGGTATTGGGGCTGGACGCGAAGGCGGGCGATGAGGAGATTCGCGCGGCGTATTTGCGGCTGGTGAAGGAGTATCCGCCGGAGAAGGCGCCGGAGGAGTTTGAGCGGATACGCGATGCGTATGAGACGTTGCGGGATCCGCGAAGGCGTGCGCGAGAGGTGTTGTTCGGGGGCGACCCATTTACGCCGCTGGCGGACTTGGTGGGGCAGAAGGAGGCGCAGCGAATGTATGTGGGTCCGGCGGCGTGGCGGGAGGCGCTGAAGGGGAAATGAACGGAGCGGCGACACGGGCGGAGATTCTGGCGCGGTTTGCGGAGTGGCTGGATGCGGCGATGAAAGACGAGGAGCCGCCGGCGGGAATCGATGCGGATATTCTGGCGGAAGTGAACGGGGAGGCGGAGGAGAGCGAGCCGGATTCGTACAAGCTGTGGGCCGCGATGACCACATTGACGCAGGAAGTAAAGCTGCAGGGGCGGGCGTTTCACGAACTGTCGCGCAGCGTGAGCGAGCAGCCGGGAACGCTGTCAAAGGCGTGGGGCGAGGCGGCGCGGGAGCGGGAACGGGATATCGAAAACCGGGCGCGGACGGAGACGGAACGGCGCTGTTGGAAACAGGCGCTGGAGATTTTGATCGATCTGGATGACCGGCTGGCGCGGGGGTTGGAGACGGTGGAGAGATCGCGCAAGCGGGCGCCGGACGCGGCGCGAGCGGAGCAGCCGGGATTTCTGGCGCGCCTGCTGGCGAAGCCGAAAGTAGAAAGAGTGGAAGAGGACGGGGATGTGGCGGCGGCGCTGGTGAAGGGGTACGAATTGACGCGAGCGAGAGTAGCGCAGGCGTTTGAACAGTTGAATGCGCACCGCATACAGTGCGTTGGGGAGCCGTTTGACCCGCGGACGATGAATGCGATTGAGCGGCAGGAATCGGCGACGGCGCCGGAGGGGCTGGTGCTGGAGGTGTACAAGAGCGGATTCGAATGGAATGGCGAAGTGCTGCGGACGGCGCAGGTGAAAGTGGCGTACGCGCCGGCCGGGTTCAAACGCGATGACTAACACCATAGTCGGGATCGACCTGGGGACAACGAATTCGGAAGTGGCGGCGTTTGTCGATGGGCAGGTGCGGGTGTTGGGGCCGGGCGACAAACGGATTTTGCCATCGTGCGTGGGCTTTTCGAAGACCGGCGAACTGCTGGTGGGAGAACCGGCCCGGAACCAACTGGCGTTATATCCTGAGCGCACGGTGCGGAGCATCAAGCGCAAGATGGGAACGGACGAGATCACCGAGATGGCAGGCAAGCGGTTTCTGCCGCAAGAGGTCTCGGCGCTGATCTTGCGCGAATTGACGGAGTGGGCGCGATTGGCGCTGGGGGATCGGCCGATGAAGGCGGTGATCACGGTGCCGGCGTATTTTTCGGATGCGCAGCGAGCAGCGACGCGCGAGGCGGGGGCCCTGGCGGGCTTGGAAGTGGTGCGCATTCTGAATGAACCTACTGCGGCAAGCCTGGCCTACGGCGGGGGCAAGAGCGGCAAGCGCACGACGATGGTCTACGACTTGGGCGGCGGGACGTTCGACGTTTCGATTGTGACGGTAGAGGACGACGTCACCGAAGTGCTGGCGAGCCGTGGAAACAACCGGCTGGGCGGCGACGATTTCGACGATCTTCTGGCGGAGCGGCTGGCGGAGGAGTTCAAAAAACAGCACGGCGTGGATGTGCGCGAAGGGTACGCATCGGCAAAGGCGCGATTGTGGGGGGCGGCGGAGGAGGCGAAGAAGCGGCTGAGCTATGAACCGTACGCGACCATCCGCGAAGAGGCGCTGGTGATGGACGGGGCGAAGCCGCTTCACCTGGAGATGGAAATTTCGCGGCACGAATACGAAGACATGATCCGGCCGCTGATGGAATTGACGCTGGACAGCGTGGCGGGGGCGCTGCACGATTCGGGGAAGATGGTGGGAGAGTTGGACGGGATTCTGCTGGCGGGCGGGTCGACGAGAATTCCGATGGTGAGCCGGCTGTTGCAGGAGAAGACGGGGATTGAACCGCGCCAGGATGTGCATCCGGACCTGTGCGTGGCGCTGGGAGCGGGAGTGCTGGCGTCGCGACTGGAGGGGCGCGGAGTGGACCGCGTGCTGGTGGACGTATCGCCATTTTCGTTCGGGGTTTCGTTTTTAGGGATGCGCGGGGGATTTCCGTACCACCACTGCTACAAGCCGATTATTCATCGCAACACGCCGCTGCCGCTGACGAGGACGGAGCCGTTCGAGACGTCGTATCCGTTTCAGACCGAAGTAGACATCGAGGTTTTCCAGGGCGACGACGAGGATGCGCTGAAGAATATTCTGGTGGGCGATTTTCACGTGGAGGGGCTTACGGGGACCGAAGAGCCGAACGTGATTCTGTGCAGAATGCGGCTGGATTTGGACGGCATTCTGGAAGTGAGCGCGGTGGAAAAGCGCACGGGAAAGACGAAGCGGATCACGATCAAGAACGCGTTGACGTCGAAGACGCCGGAGGAAGTGAACGCGGCGCGCAAGCGGCTGGAGGCGCTGTTCGAGCAACACACGCTGGAAGAGAGCGAGTGGGCGCCGGAGAGCGACGAAGAGAGCGTGCAAGTGGAGGGCGGGGAACTAGTTGAAGAGGGCCGGAAGGCGCCGATTCCGATCGATATGGCACGGCGTGGCGCGGAGGGGACGGCGGAGGCGGAAGCGCTGATGGAACGGTCGCGCGGGCTGCTGGAGAAGATGCACGCGGACGATCGCGAAGAGGCGATCAATCTGCATGAGCGAATCGAAAACGCGCTGCGGGACAATGACGCCGCGGAATTGCGCGCGGCGGTGACGGACTTGAAGGAACTGCTGTTCTTTATCGAGGGGCGGCGGTAGCGTGGAGGCGGCAGAGAGGCGAGAGGCGCTGCGGTGCCCGGTGTGCCGCGCGCAGTTTCGTGGGTCGCGGGAGTGTTCGCGGTGCGGCGCGGATTTGACGGAGCCGATGCGCATTGCGGCGCGGGCGTGGCGATTGAGGCAGGAAGCGCGGGCTGCGATTCGAGAGGGAGATTGGGACGAGGCGGCGAATCTGGCCTCGGACGCGTGCGAAGAATTGGGCACGAAAGAAGGCGAAGCGCTGCGGCTCATCGGCGAGTGGATGGCAGAGCATGCGGAAGGGTAGGGAGCGGGTGCTATGCTCGAAGTGAGTTTATGTCTTGGCGGACGGCCCTTCTGCGCGCGGCTTGCGGCTTGGCCGGGATCACCGCGTTGTTCGCGTTTCAACGCCCGTTTCGAGAGCTGCCGGGCATTGAGTACGACTTAGGCACGATTCCGCTGCCACCCGATTATCAGGAAAAAACCGAGTGGGCCTTTGCGCGGCTGATGTTTCCGCCGGGGGCGGGACGCATCAACGGATACTACGGGCGGGACGCGGAGTGGCACACGGGGTACTCGCTGTGGAGCCAGGATTTTCCGCGCGCGGACCGGCATTTTTCCTTGGCTGTGCGCAGGTTGAGCCGGATACACGTGCGGTCCGTAGAGCAACTGGTGAATTTCGATGAAGGGGACGCGTATGACTGGCCGTGGCTTTACGCGGTGCAGGTCGGCGAGTGGGGATTGACGGACGCTCAGGCAAAAGCGCTACGCGAATACTGCGAGCGTGGCGGATTTTTCATGGCGGACGATTTTCACGGGATCAACGAGTGGCAGGTATTTGAAGACCGCATCCGGCGCGCGTTTCCGGACAAAACGATTGAAGACGTGGCGGACGACGACCCGATTTTCCATACGGTGTACAACGTGGTGGACAAGCCGCAGGTGCCGGGTTGGGCGCATTTGCGCGCGGGCTACAAGAACGGGCCGACCGGCATTGGTGCGCACTGGAAGTGCATACGCGATGCGAAGGGGCGCGTGATGGTGGCGATCTCGTACAACTCGGACATCGGCGACGCGTGGGAGTATGCGGACGATCCGAATTATCCGGCCAAATTTGCGGATGAATCGATCCGGTTGGGCGTGAATTATATCGTTTACTCGATGACGCATTAGGGGTGGAGGACGGATTGACAGGGGTGAGGGCGTTTGTTTAAATGGAATGACGCATTCCTGTTGCTCCTCAGTAGCTCAATGGTAGAGCATTCGGCTGTTAACCGAAGGGTTGTAGGTTCGAGTCCTACCTGAGGAGCCAAATTATCCTTCATTTGCAACGCATGCCTTAGATAACACGCCCTTGCCCGAGGTGTATCTAGACCGGCATCGCCAACGCGAATTACCCGTCCTTACTCACATTCCCTCTTCCGTGGACACTGGGGGACCCCCAATTTCCCCCAGTTGTTCTCGCGCCACTTCCCGACGCGCGTGGCATGGGGCGGTCAAACTCGAGCCGAGCCACGATTCAGCGTCGAGGCTGCTGGCCACAACAATTGCGAGTGCGAGAGCGGGACGATTTCTAGAACATTTGAAGATAATTGTTTGAAATTTGGTTCGAAAGGCGAGCGCCGTTCGCAACCTCCGAAAGAATCCTGCTCCGTGAGAATAGCTACCGATATTTGGTCATAACGCGGCGCGAACTTCGGAAAGGGCGCCAGCGGCGTCAGCGAGGATCAACCGAAATAGCCTAGACTCGTAGAGAATAGCCGGAAAGGTTCAATCGTTGAGAAAACTCCAGGTCGGTATCATCGATATCGTTTCGAAGGGTCCTACGCGGGCATTGTATGCGCGCGTAATGAATCCCAATCTTGCCAGCATCATGCCACAAGTAATCGCTGTGTGGTGCCGGGAGCAGGGGCATGACGTTTCGTTCGTCTGCTATACGGGATTTGAAGATCTGCTGACGGCATTGCCGTCTAAGGTCGACCTGATCTTCATCGGCGCGTTCACTGAGTCGGCTCATACCGCCTACGCTCTCAGCAACCTCTTCCGGTCGAAGGGAGCCATCACCGCGATTGGGGGGCCGCACGCCCGTTGCTACCCGGAAGATGCCCAGCGGTATTTCGATTATGTCCTAGGCTTTACCGACAGGGAGATCATCTGCGAAATTTTGCGAGATTGCTGCGCGCACCGGCCGGTTGGGATTCAAGTCACAGCCAGGCAGCAGCCAAGAACACTTCCCGGCGTCCGCGAGCGCTGGCCGTTTATCCAAGCCACGCTTAAAACTGCACCCCTCCTCAAAATCGTTCCCATGCTCGGCAGCCTGGGGTGTCCCTATACCTGCAGTTTCTGCATTGACGCGTCCGTGCCCTACCAGCCCATGGACTTCGACGGAATCGAAGAGGACCTCAGGTTCCTACTCACGAAGTTCAGACGACCCATGGTTGCGTGGCACGATCCCAATTTTGGCGTTCGCTTTGACGATTACCTGGATGTGATTGAGCGAGCGGCGCCTCGTGGCTCTATCGACTTCCTCGCCGAGAGCAGTCTGTCCCTCCTTTCGGAACCGCACTTGGAGCGGCTCAAGCGCAATGGCTTTCAGGCCATCCTGCCCGGAATTGAGTCATGGTTCGATTTGGGAAATAAGTCGAAGACGGGCGCGCAAATTGGGATGGATAAAGTCCGTCAGGTAGCCGAACACGTCAATCTGATCTTGAGGTACATCCCGTACGTACAAGCCAATTTCGTGCTCGGACTGGATTCCGACCAGGGGCCGGAGCCCTTTGAACTCACGAAGCGATTTCTCGACTTGGCGCCTGGTGCATTTCCTGGCTATTCGCTGCTCACGGCGTTTGGCCGCGCCGCGCCGCTCAACCTGGATTACCAGCGCGCCAACCGTGTACTGCCCTTCCCATTTCATTTCTTGAATAACAACCAGGCCATGAACGTCAGGCCCAGGAATTATTCCTGGCGTGACTTCTACGACCACGTTATCGATCTCACCGCGTACTCCTTCTCCTGGAAAGCGATTGCCCGTCGATTCCGCGGAACTCGAGGGCTGACCGCTCGGGGCATGAACGTCGTGCGGGCTATTTCAACTGAAGGGTTTGGTAGGCTCAGGTATCACAAAAACGTTCGCAACCGGCTGGATAACGACCCGCAATTTCTCCCCTATTTCGAACAGGAAACTACCGAGCTCCCCCGGTATTATCTTGACCTCGTGAGAAAAGATCTGGGATCCCTGTGGGAGTGGCTTCCGGAGGGGGCGCTCGACCACGATCCGAACGCTTATTCAAAAACGGAGCGTGCGCAGGCGCCCGCGCTTGCCATTGTATCCGCCAGGCAGAATCAGGACGACAATCGTTTGTGACCGAAGCCGTGCCGATCCCTACCGATAATGCGATATCGTTTCGCTTTCTCGCCGGCATCGGTTCAAAGCCCAATCAAGGTCCACCGGTAGTGAACTAGTCAAATCGTCTGCGATAAGCAGCAGGCGAAACGGGCCGCCGAAATCGTCGCGCTGATCGCATCTGCGGGCTTGCCCGCCCCATCACGGACTGTGACTACACTATAGCCATGTTGCGTCCGCTTACCGCCGTCATCGCCGCATGCCTGGTTGCACATGCGCAGATTCCCGCGCAGGACACGCGCAATACCGTCATCCCAAACACCGACACTCATTTCGTTCCCAGAACCTATAAGACGCTGGCGGAGTGGGAAGCCCGCAAGCAGGCGCTGCGCACTCAGATTCTCTCCGCGGCGGGCCTGCTGCCGCTTTTTCCGAAAAACGATCTACACCCCCAGATCTTCGGACGCATCGACAACCGCGATTGCATCATGGAAAAGGTCCTGCTCGAAACGCTTCCTGGCTACTACCTTGCCGGCAACCTCTACCGTCCGCTCAAAGCTCCACCGAGCGCTGGATTTCCAGCCGTGATCAGTCCGCACGGCCATTGGACTTATGGACGACTGGAGAATACCGACATCACTTCCGTTCCGGCCCGCGCCATCAACCTGGCGCGCCAGGGTTACATAGTATTCAGCTATGACATGGTTGGTTACAACGACACCATCCAGACGCCCCACGATTTTGGAGATAAACCGGTCGAGGAACTATGGAGCTTCGGTCCGCTCGGTCTTCAATTGTGGAACTCCATCCGGGCCGTCGATTTCCTGGAGAAACTGCCCGGAGTGAATCCGCAAATGATCGGTGCTACCGGCGCGTCGGGCGGCGCCACGCAAACGTTTATCGTCTCCGCGGTGGACGACCGAATCAAGTTTTCCGCGCCTGCCAACATGGTCTCGCTCATCATGCAGGGCGGCGGCCTGTGCGAAAACGCTCCTGGCCTGCGCCTCGACACGAACAATGTCGAGATTGCCGCCTCGATGGCTCCGCGCCCGATGATCATGTCCGCGGCGACCGGTGATTGGACGCGCAACATGCTTACTGAAGAATTCCCCGCGGTCCGCGCAATTTACGCGCTCTACGGCAAAGCGGACAACGTCGAGGCGTTTTACCAGGACGCGCCACACAACTACAACAAGCCCAACCGCGAGGCTATGTACGCGTTTTTCGGCAAGCACGTACTCGGGGAACCCGATGCGGCCAGACTAAAGGAGCGCCCCGTTCGCATGGAGCCGCTGCAGAACATGATGGTTCTGCACAACCGCAAGCTGCCCGACAACGCGATCTCCTTCGAGCAACTATTCGATCAATGGATGCGCCTGGCACAAGAGCAGACGGCCAATCGGCGCGAGCGCCTCACCGCAGCGTTGGGGGCGGAATGGCCTGAGCGCGTGCTGAGTGAAGGGGCGGGCGAACGCATCGTGCTGGGCCGCGCTGACAAGGGCGACCGCGTCCCGGCTATTTGGGTCAAAGGGTCGAATCCGCCCGCGCTGGTGGTGCATCCCGATGGCGCCGAAGCCGCACGCCACGATCCCGCAGCTGCGCAACTTCTTAAGGCGGGACGCGCAGTACTGTTCATTGACGCTTTCCAGACCGGATCTGCAGTGGCTCCCCGCGACCGCTCCGTGAAAATGTTTCTGACTTTTAACAAGACCGAGGACGCCAACCGTGTGCAGGACATCCTGACGGCGTTAGCGTGGCTGAACCAACCGAGAACCCGGTTGATCGGGCTTGGTAAATCGGCGGTCTGGTGCGAATTCGCGGCGGCGGTCTCTCCTATTCCCGTCGATTTGCAAGCAGATCTTGCCGGTTTCCAGGGCGCCGACGGCGAATTCGTGAAGGATTTCTTCGTGCCCGGCATTCAACGCGCCGGAGGACTCCGTGCCGCCCGCGAACTCGTGAAGTAGTAGACGCGTCCTGGCTGCCCATCTTAATTAAGGCGCGCGCCGACACGAGCTGTTACCCGCGTCTTTCGTTGTCCATTAGTGCGGCAGATCATTTCATTTCGCTCGCAACCCTACTGCGATATTGATAAATAATGCCGTTGTGTACGAGTGGCGTGTCGTCCGCTCGGAGCACGAGCAGGGCGGCGCCACTTGCGCAGTCGAAGGTGCGGATCGCTCTCCAGGCCCCACTGCGGCGGCCGTCGTTCGATGCATGTAGCTCCATGTGTTTGACTCATCTATGGCGATATAGTGCGAACGCAACGCCTGTCGTATCGCGGCCGCCACGCCGTCGGCCGAGAAGATTTCCAGTAAACGCAGTACCTGCACTCAATCGCGGCGGCCTCGTTTTCCAAACGCGCCTCCATCTGCCGCTGCAGTTCCCTAAACTCCTCCGCCAACTGCCAGTCGCTGAGCGGCGAAGGTTGGTCTAATGCTTTGCTCTCCTCCTCCAACAGCGCGAGGGGATGCTGCGGTTCGAGAGTTTGATAGCTGCATCTCTTAGGTCTTTAGCGTACAGATCCCCGGTCGGGATACTCGCCAACAGGACCATTTCAGCGACTCGCCGAATCGGCTCGAAGGGCTCTCGACCTCGTGCGAGCTATTATCCTAGGAGGACAAGCTTGTAAAGCGTGCAGGGACGAGCTCGACCCGCCGGAATCGGTTTGATGCGGGGGCGTTGAACATTTGCTCGCACGGCGAGTCTATTTTTGATCGAAGCGGAGGCGCAAGTTATGAAAAGACAAGACGAAAGCGGTGCATCCGGGCTGTTCCTAGGCTCGGAGCCACTGGACGATGGACAGCATGAGCGCAAGGCGACGGGTGATCATGATGGCGGCAAAGATCTCAGCGGCCATGGTCCGAAGGATTCCGGCGACGCAGACGGGAGTGATAAAGGCGACGGCGACGCGAGCGACGGGGTTGACTCCGACGGCACCGACAATGCGGACTCCGACGGCAGCGACAAAGCGGACTCCGACGGTAGCGACAAAGCCGACGGTGGAGCCGATTCGCGCGACGCCGATGGGAAAGACTGATTGGGTCCGGCCGAGCAAAGCGATGTGTTTGACCTGCGACGTTTGCTGAGCCCAATCACGGCGGAGGAGTTCCTCCGCCGTGATTACGGCCAGCGTTTCGTGCATGTTTCGGGTCGTCCCGGCAAGTTTTCGGCTTTGTTGCCATGGCCAGTGCTGAACCGGATCCTCGAAGAACACCGAATCGAACCTCCGCGTCTGCGTCTCACGCGCGAGGGAAAATCCGTGTCCGCCGAGAAATGGTTATCTTCGCAGCCAGGTCGCAGAAGCGGCTCGCGAACCCCACGGCTCGACTCGACAGGGTTGAGTCGCGAGTTGCGCGACGGCGCCACTCTGGTGCTCGATAACGTGGATGAGCTGCATCCTCCGATCCGGCGGATGGCAGAGGCGCTTGAGCGTATCTTCCGCGTAAGGATACAGGTAAATTCGTACGCTGGGTTTCGGACGTCCCACGGATTCGATCTTCACTGGGATAATCACGATGTATTCATACTGCAGGTTGCGGGTCGAAAGAATTGGAAGGTCTACGGGATGACCCGGCGATTTCCGCTTGCGTCGGATGTAGAAATTGCAGACGCGCCCCCAACCGAGGTGTTGTGGGAAGGATTACTTGACGAGGGCGATCTGCTCTACATTCCACGTGGATGGTGGCACGTGGCTACGCCGCTGGATGAGCCGACGCTGCATCTCACGGTGGGAGTGAACAACCCGACTGGCGCGGACGTCCTGTCATGGTTTGTGAACCGCGTTAAGGCTGCGGAGGTCGTGCGCCAGGATCTGCCCCATCTCGGCGGTAACGAAACTCTGGCGGAGTATAGTGAGCGCCTGAGGAAAGCCGTGCTGGAGTCTTGGCATTCCGATCTAGTTCAAGAGTATCTGGGGCAAATGGACGCGACAGCGCGTGCCAGACCGAGTGCCGCATTGCCATGGTCGGCCATGCCAAAGATCGTGCCCGACGGTGATTTCCGCGTGCGGTGGAGTGGCGCTCGGGCGGTGAAGGTGAACTCGGACGAAGGGCTCACCGTCAGCATAGAGGCCCTCGGCCGACGTTGGCGGTTCGATGCGAAAGCGGCTCCCCTGTTGCGGGTGTTGGTCACGGCCGAGGAATTCGGCGTGCGGCAATTGATCGCCGCTGCTGGTCTTGAAGCCGAGACCGTGCGTGCACTCTTGCGGGAGTTAGCCGCTGAGGGTCTGGTGGTGGTCTGCTAGTCAATGTCGAAAACGCAGGAACGCTTCTTTTGTTCACTCGCATCGCGAGCCAATGGTGAGGCGCTGGCCGGCACCGTAGCCCGGATCCGATCCTGGTTGCTGATCGAATATCCTGGTGTGTGGCACCGAGACGCGGTGGCGGACAGTCAGATATTTTCGCCGGCTGTGAAGGCTCACCTGAGCGATATCGGCGTTGAACGCACGGTCCTGGTGCGCCAGATACATCGCCCCAATTGGCCGGCTCGGGTGATACTTGTCAATACTTCCGCTGACCGGCCCTCCATCCGGATGCACGCGATTGATGACTATGAGGATTTGCTTCAACTGATGCCTACCTCGGGCGGCGAGCCGGTGAGCGATCTTATGTTCGCTGTGTGCACGCACGCGCGACACGACCAGTGTTGCTCGAAATTTGGGATCCCGGTTTGGTGCGCGCTGAGAGCGCACACCCCAAAGCGCGCGTGGCAGTGTTCACACGTGGGGGGCGACCGCTTCGCGGCGAATGTCGTGGTGTTTCCGTACGGACTGTACTACGGTCGTGTCACCCCTGACGACGTGCCGGAACTGGTGCGCCTGTCGGAAGCTGGTCAGATCTGGCTCTCCGGGTATCGGGGGCGATCGTGCTGGTCTCGGTCTGTGCAGGTGGCGGAGTACTTCCTCCGGCGTGAAACGGGAGAGATACGAATCGACGCCTTTCGTACCGTCCAGGCGCGTGGCTCGACTGTGGAGTTTGCTGCGACCAGAAACGGCGATCGATACCGGGTTGAGTTCGCGGTCCGCAATAACGCCTTTTACCAGCGCCTTACGTGCAAAACCGATGACGAATCTGCTGTGGGACGGTATGAGTTGGTTTCCTGTACGCGCCTGACTTAGCTACGCAGCGATCACGGAATAGTACGATTCGGAGCCGGCGAGCTACGTATTCTACGGTTTGAACTTGAAAACACCGTATGGCATTGTTCGCCGACTTTTGCCGCCATTGTAAGTTGGCGACTCATTGATATGGGAAGCAGTAACAAAAATCGAACCATCCGGCCCTTCGCTGAAAGTATCCGGCCACTGCAAGCGACGATCGGTGACGATCGTTTCAACCTTACGGGCTGGAGTTAGGCGCGAGACGGCATCGTGCTGCAGGTCACTTAGGTAGATGTTATCCTTCGCGTCCATCCAGATACCATCTACCGGAAAAGTATCCGCGTATTTTTCTGGCGTCACCTTCCCAGTACCGCTGGCATCGCGTAGAGCGTCTGTCCTAACGCGATACAGCACAGTCGACGCAATAGCCTGGTAATACAAATACTGGCCATCTCGCGAAAGCGCAATCGCATCCGAATGGAAAGCAGGCGTCTCTCCTGTTGGCCCCAGAACGGGCTTGCCGTCAATGACGATTTTGACTCGTTTGTCCGGCATCACAGAACTATCTCCGTCCAGCGCCCGATGTGACTTGCCGCTCCCCAGATCGACTACGATGATTCCGCCCACGCCGCTATCTGTGATGTAAGCAAAATTTCGGTGGTTGTCGAAACGGACGTCGTTCAAATACGTGTTCGGTTTTGCGGATTCGGGGCCGATCGGAATTACCCGGGTAACTTTGTTAGTCTTTAAATCCACCTTTACAAGTTTTGGGCCGCCTGCAACGATGCTCATTAGCATCGGAGCGGCGGGGTCGAGCACCCAAAGCGAATCCGTATCATCGACGACTACGCTTTGCACGCACACGAAATGAGCGCCGGCGGATTGAGGCGTCAAATCCCATCGATTCCATGCCTGATCGGGAAACGGTCTCGAGGATCCATCGGGCATCACTTCGACCACCGCATCGAGGTACTCCGGCGACCATCGGGGAAAGTTCACGAATAGACGACCAGTTTTTGAAACGCTAACCCCGGTAAGTTGAAAATCATTGTTACTGTAGACCTGAGTTAGTTGCCGCTCGGTAGCCGGCCGTAGCACTGGCGCCAAGATACACAGCGCTGCCGACGCAATAGCAGCAGATAAAAGCGGTGTTTTCATCGTCCTCCAACTCATTGCATCAGCTTTGCGTGGCGCCAAAGTTTTCAGGGTCTCCTGCACGTTTCGAACGCCGGCTAGCTCCGATTGCGGATACAGTCTCGGCTTTCGGAACGACTATACGATAGCTCTAGCGAGACTCAAGAACAGTCGGTTTGCGAACGGTTTGGCGTGAAGTGTGCTTTTGACAATCCTCGAGCGGCATCGGCCGTTATGTAGATCCGCAATCTTGTGATGTACCTCGCTCTGGAATCCACCGCTGCGAAGAGGAGATCTGTCCTGATCCCGATCGAGCACACGCGCGCGTTTTGGTGGATTGCAGCGGCGGACTTCCACCTGCCGCGCGAGGGCTTCGCGTTCTTGAGAAAAGCTATTTTCGTTTGCGATTACACAAAGAGTGGCGGTAAGTGGCCGGTCGCCGCTCGAAGATTGTCGTGATCCGCAACAGTCCGCTTTGCGCCGCCGCTCCAATGAAACAAGCGCCCCCTGGCGGCTATTGCCGTGGATGCAAAATGTAGAGCAGGTTTGGAACCTGCGCGCCTACTATCCATCGTTGCGGCAGGGTTGCATAGAACGGGGAAGTAGTCGCAAGATAGCGTGTATTCAAGCTGCGCGGATAGTACGCCACGCGTTCAATGTGCAACGCGCGCAATTGCTGGTCTGCCTCTTCGGGCGATGCAGCAAATAGGAACGCGACCTC
>DATAUH010000126.1:0-2132 GCA_036268375.1 Bryobacteraceae bacterium
CGCGACGGAGACGCCCGGGCGAAGGCGTGCGAAGACGTGGAGCAGGTGCGAGTTGCGCCGTGCCCAATCGGCGGGCGAGAAGGCCATGGGCAGCCAGAGATCGCTATGCGAGGGAAAACCGAAGCCGCGCGGCATGACGCCCGTGACCCGGAACTTGACGCCTTCGATGAGCATGTCGCGTCCGGCGATGGAGCGGTCGCCGCCGAAGCGCTCCATCCAAAGCCGGTAGCTGAGCAGCGCGACGCGGGGTCCGCCGGCGCGATCTTCCTCCGGAGCAACTTCGCGGCCGAGAATGGGTTCAACGCCGAGCATCGGCATCAGATTCGCGGTAACTAACGTGACCTCTACCTGACGCGGAGGGCGGTCGCCGGTGAGTGCGCGCAGGTCGCCGCGGGAGGCGGCCATGTCGGTGAAGACATGGTTGCGGCGCTTCCAATCGAGCATGTTGGCGGGCGCCGGGGTGTTCCGCGGGAAACCGATGGACGACGCGTCCTCCCAGACTTCGACAACGCGGTCCGAATCCTTCATCTGCAGGGGATGCAGCGGGAGCGCGTCAACCATGCTGAAGATCGCGACGTTGGCGCCAGCGCCGGCCGCGAGCGCGAGCACGGCGGTGAGGGTGAAACTCCGGCTTTTACGAAGCGAACGGAACGCAAGTCGAAGGTCTTGTGCGAGCGCCATCGAACTCGCGGGCAACGGGGTTGCCACTCCGCGCGACGGATTGGCGGCAGTTAGGGCGCTCTGTGTGTCGGGTAGCGGGATACCACGCGCGCTGGCGGACGGCGCTCCGGAATTATCGCAGCGCTCCCGTCGAATATTGCAGCGCCGCATACAAGCTCTGATAGTCGTACTTAGCGTTAAGGTTTTCGATTTCGGCTTCGGTCAGGTTCAACTGCGCCTGGGTGAGCGCAACGATATCCGAGAGTCCCAAATCGAAGCGGCCTTTCGCCAAATCGAGCGCTTGCGTGGCTTCGCGTAGAAACTGCGCCGTTACGTCCAGGGCCTGATAGGAGCTCTGCGCGCTGGCCCACGCCGTACGCACATCGCGCGCGACGCTTTCTTCCAAATCGCGCACGCGCAGATCCGCAGCCGTGGCGCGATCTTCAGCTTCCTGTCTGCGCGCGGTGAACAGATGCCCGTTGAAAATCGGAATCTGCAGGTTCACCGCCGCGCCGGCATATTCTCCCGGGATCACGCGCGGCAGCGTAATCTGGTCGATGTACGGCATATAGCCCGCCTCGCCAATAAAACTCGCTACCGGCCGCTTCAAATCGCGCTCCGCCGCCACAAATTTCAGAGCTGCTTCGTGATCCAGCCGCAATCCGGCCAGCTCCGGGCGAGTCTGGAGAGCTTGGACCACCAAAGTCTCCGCATCGGGCGCCGGGCTGGGCGGTAGCGGCTCATCCGTCAGTTCATAGGTTGCCCCGCGTTGGTCACCCATGGCCCGGGTCAGTTCGGCGAAGGCCGATTTGACGGCGTTTTGCGAACGCAGCATCAGCAGATTGGCCTGCGCCAGAATGACATCGGCGAACTTCACATCGAGGTCGGACTTCAGCTTGTTTTGAGCCAGCGCGCCAATCTGGCTGGCTGAAAGCTGCCGCGCCGACACGGTTTCTGTGGCCACTTTCACCAGCGCTTGCGCCCGCAGCGCGCTGTAGTAAGCCTGATTGACGCGTAACAGGATATCGTAGCGCGTGGCTTCCACTGCCTTCGCGGAGGAGGCGGCCAACAGTTTCGATTGCGCAACGAGGCTTGATGTGCGGCCGAAATCGCTGATCAACTGGTTGATTTCTACGCCGTCGCCGAAGCGGTTGAAGAGACTGGAATCGGACAAAAAGCCGGCGCCGATGCGGGCCAAGTGATTGGCGCCCGAGCCGGTCACCTCGCCATCCACCGTGGGGTAGTAGGCGGCCTTCGTTTCGGTGATCCTCCGGCCCTCCGCTGAGCTTTCGGCCTGCGCGGCCTGGATTTGCGGATGATTTCTGAGCGCGAGCGCAGTGGCATCGCTCAGCTTGAGACGGACGGCCGGAGTTTGCGCAAAGGCAGTCCAGGCCGCGGCCAGGGCCGCAAGAAAACAGATCACTCGCATTAAGTAAGCTCCGGGTGCGGCGTTACCGGGGCTGCGGTCGGCT
>DATAUH010000127.1:0-14711 GCA_036268375.1 Bryobacteraceae bacterium
AAAATCCTTTGAGTGGCTGGCGGGCAGGCCGGAACTATTTGTCAACCGGGCGCCCGAAACACAGCACATATCCGCTGTGATCGGTGATCTCGAAGGCTCGGAGGCCGTCGCTTGTATTGGCCAGTTCGCAATGCATGGGGACCTGCTTACCTACGAATTCCGCGTACAGTGAATCGGGATCATCCGTGCCGACGTATGCGTCCCAGCGGGCCCACTCGTGACGCGAATGATTCGGTTGAGGATGGATCTCCGGCGTGATGGCCTTAAACATCAGCGTTGCCTGGTCGCGTCCCATGATCGCGAAGTAGTCATCTCCGTCGCCGTCGCCGCCACACGTATAGAGAACCTCGAAACCTAACTTAGACCGATAGAACGCAAGCGTAGCGCCCAAGTCGTCGACGATAAGAAAGGGAGCAACACTGTTCAACATAGCGAAAGCGTAGCCTACGTCGAGGAGTTCGCGCAATGGCAACTGCTCAGCATCCGGCGCGATCGGACGGTGTCGCCTTCAGAGTAAAGGGTACGCACCGGTTACCCGGCGGGAGGGGAAAAGTAAAGGGCCGGATTGCTCCGGCCCTTTACGCTGCGCGGGTTATTTTGCGGCAACAGATGAACCGGGAGTCACATGGATCAGAGCGCCGGGATTGGCGTCTTCCAACATCCAGAGCGAGCCATCGGGGCCTTCTTCAACATCGCGGATGCGCTTGCCCACGTTCCAGCGTTCGGCGGATTTGGCGCCGCCATGACCATCGAAAATGATTCTGTTGAGCGACTTGGTCGCGAGGCCGCTGACTAGGCCGTTGCCGTTCCATTGCGGGAACGTTTTGGTTCCATGATAGAACATCAGATTGCCCGGCGCGATCACCGGCGCCCAGTACAGCACGGGCTTCGCCAGGTCGGGGCGCGTGTCGGGCTTGGGGATCGGCACGCCGTTGTAGTTCTGGCCGTAGGAGACCAGCGGCCAGCCGTAGTTCTTGCCCTTCTCGATGAGATTCAGTTCGTCGCCGCCGCGCGGACCGTGCTCGACTTCCCATAGTTCGCCATTGGGAGCAAAGGCTAAGCCGTACGGTGTGCGGACGCCGCTGGCCCAGGTTTCAGCGGGGGTCAGGTTGGGGGTGGGAAAAGTGTAGGTGCTGACCACCTTCGCGTTCTTGGCAGCTTCGGTGTCACTGGGCGGATCAATGAGAGGGATGGTGGCAGCGCCGGTTTTGCCGGCATTGGGATTGCCGGGGGCAGGTTTGCCGTCGAGCGTCAGGTGGAGGATCTTGCCTTCGGGCTGGTCGGGATCCTGGGCCGGGGTCATGCGTTGGCGGTCACCGTCTGAGAGGAACAGCGATTGGCCGTCGGGTGCGAAAGCAATTTGCGCGCCTTCCTGGCCGCCCTTGCCGGTGGGCATTTGGCGCCACAGCACCTCATAATTTTCGAGTTTCGCCGAGGTGGCGGTGGCGTTCAGCTTGGCGCGGGCCAGCGTGAGGCCGCCGCCATAATCGCCCGGGGCCGCATAAGTGAGATAGATGCTGTGATCGGTCGCGTAATGTGGCGAAAGGAAGACGCCGTGCATGCCGCTTTGGCCCTGGAAATAGACGGCAGGTGTATTCTCAACCTGAATCTTCTCTCCCTGCTGCGTCACCAGCCACACGGGCCCGACCTTTTCAGTGATCAGCATGCGACCGTCGGGCAAGAAGGCAATCCGCCAGGGCAGCTTGAAATTGGCCACTGTAGTCATGGTGAAGGGCAGGCTGGCTTCGGGCTTCTGTTCGCCGATATTCACCTGGGCCCAAGCCGCCATTGACGCCAGCGTGAAAAGCAACGCCGTTTTCGCCATTTTCATCAACATTTCTCCTGTGTTTCTTGAGCGCGCGCGATCTTGAGAGATGCGGGCGCCACTGATCGTACAGTAACATGCGGCCGTGGCGAATCAGCGAGCTGCTGGCGCGCGTTTCTGGCCTAATTCCCCAATGACTGAATTGTTCGGAAGACATTGGTTGCGTTGCGCACGCATGTCGAACAATGTGTGCGTCGAATAATTAATTTGTGTATCGTTTGGGCGGAATTGCACAGTTCCAGGTGAGTCGGCTCAGGACTCCCTGTCAATTGTCCCCGGGCTTTTGAATCGAATCGATAATTAAGAAATGGACTGGTCCGCGGCCCGGGCCAATTCGAAGTCCAAGTTGCTCGCCGATTGCGGTGAAGATCTCAGGCCAGCGCTCGATGGTGGAGTCGGCAGCGGGCGCGGGCGCGCCCTGAGGCGAGTAGCGCAGGACGAAATTGAAGGCGCCTTCGATGCCTGTGCGATTGAGGGTTTCGCGGTCGAGGGGTAGAGACTTTGCAAGATCGTTCATTGTCACGCCGGTCCCTTCCATCACGATTCCGCTTTTCGCACGAAGGTTGCGAAAGCCGCAGTTCTTGAATGTTGCGGAATTGGGTTGCATGTCCTGCAATGGGCGAGTTGGATCATAGGGAACGCACGAGTCCGGCGTGGAGGCCTTCGCCTTAAGGCCACTTTTTGTGGCGGTGAGTTCATATACCGGACCTTCGCGTGTTTCGGTGTGGGTCTTCAAGGCGAGGCGCTGCTCGACGAGCGCGCGCATCATGGGACCGACCATCATCTGAACGGAGGCCTTGCCGTCCTCAGCCTTGGCCGTGACGCTGTAGGTTGCGGACTTAAGCCAAGCCGGTCCGCCCTCGATATGAATACGGCGGCGTTCCAACCGGTCGTCTATCGCGTAGGCGCCGGAGATCAGAGTCAACATTGTGGCGCACGCGATGTCGAGGCGGCCGGGTAACAACAATCCAAGTCTTCCGATCTGTTCCAGAGTGCAATCGGGCGCGGGTTTGATCACGGCGACTTCGAAATGCGGCGCCTGAGCGGTCTGAGACAAGACGGGAGCAACGGCCAACGTGAAGGTGAGCAAGTAAGTGCGCGTTGCGATTGGCATTTCCGAGTGATTATGCGCCGGTTTGGCGGCGCGGTCAACTGCACATGGTTGGCGTTCGTCTCGAATTGAATGAAGCTACCGTGCTTCTCGGTATCGCCTTCTGAGCGACTCGCAGTTGGCCGGCTACTGTTTCTTCGATTTCCAACTCAAGTAAGTCTTGTAGTCGCCGGGCGTCGCGGCGATTTCAAAACGGCCGTTCAGTGACGAGTTTTCTATCCAATAGCTGAGACGATACTTCGGCCCCGGTTGCCCGTCCTCCGATTCGAAAACAACGCGCTGCGGCGAGGGAAAGCTCAGAGTGTAACGGATCACATGCCCTTCGCTGTCGAAGTAAATTGCTCGAGGAGTATCTGCCGCGGCGCCGAGATAGATCACCATCAGGTCGTCGTGTTGCGCGCCGGAGTCGTATTGCGCATTGTTGCGGCGGATGATGATCTTCTCTTTCAGGTCCGATTTGAAAGAGAAGCTGCCCTGGCCGGCGCCGAGTTGGGGGTTGGTTTGGCCACCAATGCCGACCCAATCGCCGAGGAGAAAGTTGAGGTTTTTCCAGGCGTCGTTAGTCTGCGCATGCAGAGCCGAAACTGCGGCCAGGAGCGCGATAAGTGTGAGGCGCATCTTATTCCCTTCAGATGGGCGGCAAGCGATTGAACAGCCGCAGCCGCGCGAGGACAACCTGTTTGATCGATTCTTCCGCCAAGGGCAGAAGCTTATACGGGACCACTTCATGAGGCTTTTGGGTGAAGGCTTCGTCCAGGCCGTGTCTCCACGCAACGCGCAGTTCGGTGTTGATGTGGATGATGTTGATTCCCGCCGCGATGGCCTTCTGGAGATCGTCGTCATCGGTTCCAGAGCCGCCGTGCAGTGTCAACCAAGTTCCGGCTGCGCGCTTGATCTCACCAATCCTGGCGAGATCTAAACGCTTCCTGGCGGATCCCTGCACCATGGACTGCAGCATGCCGTGCATGTTACCGACTGCCGGCGCGAGGACATCAACGCCGGTGCTTTGCACGAACTGCTTTGCCTCTTCCGGAGTGGTGAGAACGTTCGAACGGGCGACTGGCGCGTCGTGAATTTCGGAACCGGATCCAATGTCGCCGATCTCGCCTTCCACGAGGATGGCGGGATTGATGGACTTCAACGTCTCGACTGCTTGTCTGGTTGCTGCAATGTTCTGGTCGAAGGGCAGTTCGGAGCGATCGAACACGATGGAATCGAAACCGGCCTTGGCGGCCGTAACAGCGCCTTCGAGGGAATGCGTATGGTCGGCGTTGAGAAAGATGGAAGAGCCGTTCTCTTCGCGCAAACTCTTAACGAGAGCTGCGAGTTGGCGAACACCCATGAACGTACGCTCACCTTCCGATGCCCCCACGATGACCGGGACCTTCAATTCCTGGGCGGCCGCAGAAACGGCTTTCAATAGCACCCAGTCGGAAACGTTGAAGTGTCCGACGGCGGCGCCTCTGCTTTGCGCTCCGGTTAGTACGGTCTGCAAGTTGTGCATGGTTGCCTCGGTGGAAATCAGCAGTCAGGAGTCAGGATATCAGTTGGTTTTTATGGTCGAAAGATGGCGGGGCAACGGCACGACGCAAAGCGTCCTGGGCGTTCCCTGGCGCCGCGCAAAATTGTCACACGCCCGTCACGCACAATTCGGCGCCGAGCGTAATGCGCGACGAGCTAGCATAGAAATATGCGCTACCTTGCCTCCCTTCTTCTTTGCAGCCTGACGCTGGCCGCGCAGCCAGTGCGCCCGAAAGATGTTCGCGATGTTGCCAAGGGCGGTCCGGCGGCGATTCCGAAACTGGCGACTTATTTGAAGGGACAGGACCGCGATACGCGTCTGGAGGCAGCCAAGCAGATCGCGGACATCGGAACGGCGCGCAGTCTGGACCCGCTGGTGGAAGCAACCCATGATGCCGATTCAGAGATTCAGATACGCGCCACAGACGGGCTGGTGAACTTTTATCTTCCGGGATATCTGAAGACGGGGCTGAGCGGATCCTTGCATCGCGTTGGCGCGGACCTGAAGGGAAAGTTTACGGACACGAACGACCAGGTGATCCCGCCATATATGACCGTGCGGCCGGATGTCATCGAGGCGCTGGGCGGGTTGGTGCGCAGCGGGGTGAGTTTGGATGTGCGCGCGAATGCGGCGCGCGCAGTGGGCGTGCTGCGGGGCAAAGCGGCGCTCAACGATTTGATCGATGCGGCGCACACGAAGGATTCGCAGTTGCTTTACGAATCGGTGGCGGCGATCGAGAAGATACGCGACGAATCGGCGGGGCCGCGGATCGAGTTTCTGTTGCGCGACCCGGACAGCAAAGTGCAGTCGACGGCGATTGAGGCCGAGGGTGTGTTGCAGAACAAAGCCGCGCTGCCGAAATTGATCGACGCGCTGAACCACGCGCGCGATACCCGGGTGAAGCGCGCCGCGATGGAGGCGATTGCGATGCTGCCCGACCCTTCGAGCCGGCCGCTATACGCTCAATACATCACCGACAAGGACGAGAAGATGCGCGCGTCCGCGGCCGAAGGCTTTGCGCGGCTGGGAGATCCGGCGGAAATGCCGGTGGTGCAGAAGGCATGGGACGAGGAGACGAAGACTTCGCCGCGGCTTTCGCTGGCGTTTGCGGAGGTGGCGCTGGGGAAGACGGAGATGAGCGAATTCAGCCCGCTGCGCTACCTTGTGAACAACTTGAATTCGGCGTCGTACAACGGAATTGCGCGGCCATTCCTGGTGGAACTGGCGCGCAAAGAGGCGGTGCGGCAACTTCTATACACAGCGATTCCAACGGGGACCAAAGAAGAAAAAGTAGGGCTGGCTTACGTGCTGGGGATTAGTGGCGGGCCATCGAGCATTCCGGTGCTGCAGAAACTTTCGAGCGATCCGGACCCGGAGGTGGCGCAGGCGGCCATGACCGCCGTGCGCAACCTGCAAGCGAAGTAGCCAACTACTTCGCTTTTTTCTGTTTCTGTTGGCCGACGCGGATCTTGAACTGCTGGACCTTCGCGTCCTGGAAAGCTTTGTGGTCATGGCGTGCGACAGCGTCCGCGAGGTACTGGTCGATGTTCGCTTGCTGAGGCAGCACGGCCATTAAAGTGTAAGTGTCATTGCAGGTCGGGCAGTAAGGCCGAAACCGCTTTACATTCGGAATTCCCATAACTTCCCCCATTCTAACAAATGGCGAAGGGCGATTGTCGCAACGCACGAAGCGCTCGGTGACTAAGTCGACTGCTCCTTAGACCGTCATTAAGACCGGTGATGCGCCTGCGCGAGCAAGCAGAGTTGGATCTATCCAAATTATCCGCCACAGACCTTGCAAATATCGGCTTCCCGGTTCAGAGTTTTCAGACACCAATGTTTTATCGGTGGGCGAATTTTTGAGACTCTGCTGGAATGCTGCTGATACTCACGAATCGGCACGACGCGTGGTGGATCCTACTGCCAATTAATACGTACCCGTTGCTGTAGTGTTTAGAGACCCAGTGCTTGTATGCCCGCTCATCCTTGAATCGTGTTAAATCTCGCGTGTCCATAAAACCCGGATTCGTTGTTGCGGTGTTCGCGTACTTCATTTACAGCATCAACTGGCCGCCGTTGACCTCGACCGTCTCGCCGACCACATAGCTGGCGGCCTCAGAAACCAGAAACGCGATCACTTTCGCGCATTCCATTGACGTACCCGTGCGGCCAAGCGGGATCCCTTTGACGAAGCCGGCCATCATTTCAGGGGTCGAGAAGACTTCATGAAACGGCGTATCGATCACGCCCGGGGAGATTGCGTTCACGCGGACACCGCTGGGGGCCAGTTCCTTGGCGAGCGATTTGGTGAAGGCGATCAGGCCGGCTTTGGCGGTGGCATAGACGCCCGCGCCGGGGCCGCCGCCATTGCGGGCTGCGATCGAGACCACGTTGACGATGGCGCCGGATTTTCGCTCTACCATCTTCGGCGCAACGGCCTGCGCGCACAGGGCCGCGCTCTTCAGGTTGAGGTCCATCACTTCATCCCAGCCGGCTTCGGTGACTTTGGCAATGGGCATGCGCGCTACGAGAGAACCCGCGTTGTTGATGAGGATGTCCAGTGGGCCAACCGCTTGGACGGCGCGCTCCACCAGGGGCGCGACTTCGGACATTTTGCGCATGTCGGCCTTGAGCGCGACAGCTTTGCCGCCTTTGTTCTTAATCTGCGCGACTGCTTCGCCGGCGCCCTTTTCATTGCTGTGATAGCCGAGGGCGACGGAGGCTCCAAGTTCAGACAGCAGCAGCGCCGTGGCGGCGCCGATGCCGGAGGACGCGCCTGTGACTAACGCGGTCTTGCCGGTCAAATCGAGATAGTTATGCATGTGTGGTCTCTGCGTGTTTCGCTTTCCAATTCGCGACGGTAGAACCTCGAACGATGAGGCGGCAATCAAGACAAAGCGTTTCGGACTCGGCCGGCGCGGGCGCCGGATTTTCAATGCGCGCGAGCAGCATCCGGGCGGCGGCGCGTCCCTGTTCGGCGGTGGATTGCGCCACGGTGGTGAGCGGCGGAGTGGTGAAGGCCGATTGCGGGACGTTATCGAAGCCGGCGATGGCGATATCGTTGGGAATGGCAACGCCGCGGTCGCGAGCGGCGCTCATGGCCCCCATGGCGGTGAAGTCGTTGCGGGCAAATACGGCGGTGGGCCGCTCGGTCAGCGAGAGGAGATGCTCCATGGCGGCGTAGCCATCGGCCTGGCGGGAGTAGCCGGGGCCGAATTCGGCGTCGGGTCCGGCGATCCACTCGTCGCGCACTTCGAGGGAATGCGCGCGCATGGCTTCGCAGTAGCCCTGGAAACGGCGCAGCCGGCCGGCAGCGCCTGGCGAACCGCCGATGTAGCCGATGTGTTTATGGCCGAGCGAGATCAGGTGTTCGACCGCATCGTAGGCGCCCTTCCAGTGATCGGCGGTGACGCGCGAGATGCTGGACGGGCCGCTCGAGCGCCCGACGAGTACAATCGGCAGGCCGCGGCGCGTGAAGCGCTCCAGTTCTTCGTCCCCGGCTTCGGTTTCCCTGGTTGCTACGACGATGCCCGCCACGCGGTGATCGAAGAACGCGCGCAGGGCGGCGAGTTCGCGCTTCGAACTCTGCTCCGTCGTGGACAGAAACGAAGTGTAGCCGCTTTCGAGCAGCACGTCTTGAATATTGCCGGCCAGCTCTGCCGAGAATGGGTTTTGAATATCAGGCGCGAGGATGCCGATGACATGCGAGCGCTGGCTTTTCAGCCCGCGGGCGAGCGCGTTGGGATGGTATTCCAGTTTATCCACGACGCGCTGCACTTTTTCGCGAAGCTCGGCGCTGACGTAGCCGGAATCGTTGATGACGCGCGACACCGTCATGGGCGCGACGCCCGCAAGTTTCGCGATGTCGACAACTGTAGGATGGCGGTGTTTGTCGCGGATTCGTTTCGGCACGGCTACTTCTCCTGTCCGAATTTGACGGCGACAGTGCGGATTTCGTAAGGCTTGGCGTCGAGCGAAAGGCTGCGGCCATCGGCGGCAAGCTGAATCGCGCCTTCACGCTTCTCCATCAGGTTGGCTTCGGTAGCGCTCGCGGCCTTCTCCGGCAGTTCGAGCTTCACGTGCGCATCTTTGCCCTCAAATTCGTAGAAGCGGTAGATCAGCGCGCCATCGTCCTCGGCCTTTTTCATCACCGTGAGGATCACGTTCCCGGGTTCGATTTTTGCGAAGGCGTGTTTAGAAGGCAAAGAGCCGGCGTGGGGTTCGGTCGCGAGCGCGATCAGCGGGTAATTGAGCTCGTAGCCTTGCCGCATGGTCTGGCCCGCGCGCCAATCGCCGGAGTGGGGATAGAGCGCGTAAGTCATATCATGCGTCCCCTGGTCTGCAACGTGATTGTCGGGCGCAGGCATGTTGGGCGAACGCAACAGCGAGATGCGAATTACGTTGTCTTTGGCATCGTAGCCATATTTGCTGGCATTGAGCAAGCTGATGCCCTGCTGCTGATTGGAGATATCGCCCCAGCGCAGCGCGGGCACTTCGAACATCGCCTGCTCAATGGAGTCGCGGCGCGTGGTGGGGCGCTGGATGGTTCCGTAGGGAATTTCGAACGTGGCCTTGTCACTCTGCGCCGCACTGGGCACGCCCACCTTGAGCAGGATGTGGTTCTCGTGCCAATCGGCATGCAGGTTGACTTCGACGCGCGGCGATCCAGCGCGCACGATGACGTCACGGCCGAAGGTGGAGCTTTGGAATTTATCCGCGATGTGGATGACGGTGCGCTCGGGACCCTGCTCGACAACCTTCACAGACTCGGGCTGTTTCAGGTCCCAGCTCTTTTCGTCGAACTTGATCTCCCAGGCGTCCTGCTGGGCGGGCCGGTCGACAAAGGTCTGCAGCAAGCCTCCGCAGCCGTTAGGCGCGATCGACTCTTTGTTGTCCGCTTTGGTGACGAGGCTGGTGACGCAGCCCGTTTTCGGATCGAGCTTCATGCGGATGAGCTCGTTTTCGACCGTCATACCAGTGGTTTTGAGCGGCGAAGTTTCGGCGCGCGCGGCGGGCGCAGTGGCGATGTGAATGGTTTCGTAGCCGACGGGCGGCACGGCCTTCGCCATGACTTCGAGCGACACCTCATTGGTGTCAGGATGCTGCGCCACGACTTGCGACAGCATTTCCTGCCCGGCTGAATCGCGTGCGACGTAACGCTGGCCGGCAGGCGGCGTGTGCAGGTCGATCGTCACGGGCCCGGTGCGTTCCCAGGAGAGCGGGTTGTATATGACGACGGGCACGCCGGCGCCTTGCGTATCGACCCGTTGCGCAATATCGGCGAGCGCGTTATCGAGAATGGCGCTGCTATCGCGGTGCGCGTCGGCGAGGTTCTGGTTGGCTTCGACGTAATTGATGGCAATGCCCGACCCCGGCATCACATCGTGGAACATGTCGAACAGGACGCGCTTCCAGATGTCTTCAAAGCGCGCGTTCGGGTAAGAGCCAGTGCGCAGGTAATTGACTGCGGCGAATTTTTCGGCGTTCTGTAACTGCTCTTCGTTGCGGCGGATCTGCTTCTTGGTTTCGGATTGCGTGGTGTAGCAGCCGCGGTGGTATTCGAGGTACAGCTCGTTATCCCAGGTGGGCGGCTTGAGGTCGCCGGAGTTGATTTTGCTCTCCATATCGTCGAAAAAGCCGCGCGCGGTGCCGAATTCCAGCTTGGGGAAGATTGCGTTCGGCTCCTTCAAACGAACCGCTTCGTCGAGCATCTGACGCGTGGGGCCGCCGCCATGATCGCCGACGCCATAGAGGTGCATGATTTCGGGGAAATGATCTTCGGGAACGTATTCGGCCACGTCTTCGGCGAGTTGTGTTTGATCGATGCCGCGGCTGTAGCCGTGTGGGAAGTAAGTCAGCACCTTGCTACCGTCGGGCCCCTGCCACCAGAAAAGTTTGTACGGGAACACGTTGGTTTCGTTCCACGACATCTTCTGTGTAACGAAGCTATCGAAGCCGGAGCGTTTGTAGATTTGCGGAAGCTGCCAGTTATAGCCGAAGGAATCGGGATTCCAGCCGATGCGCGTAGTCTTGCCGAACTCCTTTTCGAAAAAGCGCGTGCCGGTGAGAAGCTGGCGCACCAGCGATTCGCCATCGGGCATATTGAGATCGGGTTCCACCCACATGCCGCCTACCAGCTCCCAGCGGCCCTCATTGACGCGCTGCTTGATCTGATTGAAGACGGCGGGGTATTTGTCGCGCAGCCACGCGTAATCCTGCACGCTCGATTGCGCGAAGGTGAAGCCGGGATATTCGCGCATTAATTCGAGCGCCGTGGTGAAAGTGTCGCGCACCACTTCGACGGTTTCAGTCCAGGACCAGAGCCACGCCATGTCGATGTGCGCGTTGCCAACGGCTTTGACAGTGAACTGCTGCATCCAGTCGCGCAGTGGCTGCAGGGCGTGGTTAGAAGCGGCCAGGGAACGCGCGAAGCCGGCCTGATCGTTGCGATCGAGCGCGGCGAAATCGATGGCTTTTACGGCGGCGTCAAGCTGGCGTTCGTGATCGTCTTTGCCGTTAGGAAACGCGCGCGCGGTATCTTCGGCGGCGATGATATCGGTGCGCAATTCGCCGGGATCGGGTTGGCCGGGAGTATCGATGAGGAGCTGCGCGCCGGTGAGGCGGCCGGTTTCCGCGTGGTAAGGAGTGCGCACCGCGACTTGCACCTTTTCGCCGGGGGTGGCGCGGTCGGTGATGAGGATAGGGTCGAGGGTGCGGCCTTCGGCCTGCGCGACGAGAGCGCCGTTGAAGAAGACGCGGGCGTCATTTGAGAAGCGAAGCATCAGGCGCACGCGCGATCCACGGGTTTCGCGCCCGCCAACTGTAGCGGGTATTTCGATAGTGGTGCGGTACCACGTGTGACCGTTGCCGGGTGCGGCGTTGGCTGCTCCGGCGCCGCCTCCGCCTCCTGCACCGCCACGTCCGCCGCCGGCGATCGTGATAGCGGTCCACTGCGAATCATCAAGCGTGGGAGTTTCGCCGTGGGGGACGCCGTCGGCTGCGTGCGCTCGCCAGTTCGAAACGGGCGACGTGGTCATGGCAGCGAGGCGTGTGAGGACTTGGGCGAATTGTTCTTGCGGGCGTGGAACCTGCTGCCGGGTGCGCGGCTGGGCATTGGCGAGGGAGGCGCCAAGAGCGGCGAGGGACAGCAGAGTGGCGGCAAGGTGGGGTCGTGGCATGAAAACCTCTCTGATAACGTTACCGCATCGCGCGGGGTTCACGCGCGTCGGGAGGAATTTTGATGGGGCGAGTGAAATCTGCGCGGGTAGTTTGTCTTGTCACGCGCGCGGTGTTTTTCGAACATCACAGCCTGATTGTGCAGTTCTTATCACGATCTACGGAATCAATAGGAGCGGCAACCCACTTTGCGGAATTGTACGGCGAAAGAGGTTGGAGACGCGCCTGCCTGAATGATCAGGGGAGGGAATAAAATCGATGCCCACATGGGAAGTTATAGCGATCATCGCCATCGTTGTCGCGGTTGTTCTGGGCGTAGTGCTGCTTATGTCGCGGCGCCGCACGGACCATTTACGCTCCCGTTTCGGTCCTGAATATCAGCGGACCGTGCAGGAACGCGGTCTTCGGCGCGCCGAGGAAGAGTTAGAACGGCGTGAGCGGCGCGTGGAAAAGTTGCACATCCATCCGCTTTCGCCAAAACATCGGGATGAGTTTGTGGCGGCTTGGCGTAGAGACCAGGCGCGCTTTGTCGACGATCCGTCGGGAGCTGTTTCGGAGGCGGACCGTTTGGTTCAGGAAGTCATGAAGCATCGCGGGTATCCGGTGTCGGATTTCGACCGGCGTGTCGAAGATATCTCCGTCGATCATCCGCACCTGGTAGATAACTATCGCGCGGCGCGCGTAATCGCGGAGAGGAACCGGCGTGGAAGCGCGGACACCGAAGAGTTGCGCAAAGCGCTGGTCTATTACCGGGCGCTTTTTGAAGAGCTTTTAGAAGGACAGGAGGTTTTGCGATGAACACACGAGACTTTGTGAATGCAGGACAGGTAAATGCGGGCTCCGCGGTGCTGGAAAACGAACCGGCGGAAGACGTGGTGGTCGAAAATCGAGACGGCGCACAGATGGTGCGCGAGCCGGTACAGACCGCGCTCTTCCCGGATAGGGAATGTCACGATCTGCGCACGCGCTGGGATGAGATCCAGATTCGCTTTGTGGACGATCCCAAGAAGGCCACGAAGGACGCGGACAGCCTGGTTGCGGAGACGATGAAGCGGCTGGCCGAGATCTTTTCGCAAGAGCGCGAGAACATGGAAACCCAGTGGTCGCGGGGTGAAAACGTCTCCACCGAAGACCTCCGCGTCGCGCTGCAACGATACCGCTCCTTCTTCAACCGTCTGCTGCTGATCTGATGCGGTGCAGTGGGTTGTTGGAACCCCCACGGGCTTCTGCGCGACAGCTGTGTGCGACAGTCGGGCCACGCGCAGAGGCCCTGTTGTTATACTGTGGGCGCTGCGCTTCGTCATACTGCACTATCACATCCTTAAGAACGCGGGCACCACGCTCGAGAACGTGCTGGACCGTAATTTTGGAGAGCGGCTGGCGCGTTTGGACACGGAACATCGCGACGGAAGGATCGAGCAGCAGGAAATCCTCCAATATTTGACGCAGCACTCGGACGTAGAAGCAATTTCAAGCCATCAAATTCACTACCCGGTCCCACAGGCGCCGGGGTTTTTGTTTTTCGACTGGTGTTTTGTGCGCGATCCGATCGATCGCTTGCGTTCCACGTACGATTATTTTCGGGAACATCCGTCGAACGGCGATCCACTGAGCGACGCCGCCAATGCAATGGATCTGCGGGCGTATGTCCGCTGTTTGCTGGAGCGCTTTCCAGAGCAGGTGGACAATCCGCAAACGAATTTGCTGGCAAATGGCGCGGCGGATCGCGAGACGTATCCCGAGGACCTGGAGCGCGCCTTGCAAAGGATGCGCGAGACGGTGTTCCTGGGCGTGGTGGATCTTTATCGCGAGAGCGTAGCGGCCGGACAGTATCGCCTGCGGGCGGTGTTTCCGTGGCTCAATTTCGCCCTGCCGCCGGCAAACGTTTCGCGTGGCTTGGAGGGATCGCTACGCGCGCGACGGGCGCAATTCCGCGAGGCCGTGGGCCGCGAAACCTATCGCGAGTTGGTGCGGTGGAACCTGCGCGACTTTTGCCTGCTTCGCGCGGCGCGTGCAGAGGTGCGGCGACGGCTTTCAGCGGTGAAGACGCACGACGACGGTACGCTCCCGCCGCCGATCGCGCCCAAGATCAGCCGATTGCCCTGGGCGCTCCGGCGCGACGAAGAGCGACGCCGCCGTCAAGGGCTGTTCGACGATCATTTTTACCTGCGTAAATATTCCGATGTGCGCGCAGCCGGTCTGGACCCGCTGCGACATTACGTGGAACATGGCGCGGCAGAGGGACGCAAGCCGCATCGATTGTTTGAACCCGAGTATTATCTGCGGCAATGTCCGGACACGCGTGCGGCAGGGGTGGAACCGCTGCTCGATTTTCTGGAACGCGGCGGCCGCGCGGCGAATCCGCATCCGCTATTCGATTGCGAAGGCGAAGCTCAGCGCTTGGTCGAATACGCGGCGCGCGCGGCCGCAATCGGTCAAGGTCCCCAGGTCTGTGACGAAGTGCTGGACGTTGCGGCGCCACAGCAGCAGGCCTTTTTCGAGGCCGTTCGCACGGATCAACTGCGCGCCAATGGGCTAGCGCTTAACAATTCCGAGTAGAGTTCGCTTTGCGCGCGGGCGATGGCGTCCCAATTGTAGTTGCGTTCCACTTTTCGGCGCGCAACTTCACCTAAGCGTCTGCATTCGGCAGGCGCGCCGAGCAGCCGGTTCACCTCCAGTGCGAAGGCATCGGCCGTTTCGGCGAGCACGAAATCTTCTCCTGGCGTGATGTCGAGGCCATTCACGCCGGCCGCCGTGCTAACAATCGGCTTCGCCATCGCCATGGCTTCGAGAATCTTGATGTTCGTCCCCGCTGAGGCGCGCAGAGGCGCGATTACGATGGAGGCGCGGCCGTAGGCAGGCCGCACGTCCGGGACGAAGCCTTCCACTTCGATGCCGGCTTGTTGCAGGTCAAAATGCACGCCGCTGCGCGCGAGATGAAATTCGTGGCGCTCGCCCGCGATGATGTGCAGCATGGCGCCATCCACTTGTGGCCAGATTTCGCTGATGAAGAATTGAGCCGCGAGCAGGTTCGGCAGGTGGGCAAACGAGCCGATGAACAGGATGCGGCGCGGCTC